>JALOMJ010000189.1 GCA_025455485.1 Bacteroidia bacterium
CTTAAATGCCTAATGACAAGCGGTAGTTTTGTTCCTTTCTCTTTATTCCTTCTGGTTAATAATCACAAAAGGTAATTGTTTTGACAAACATAGGATGACAAAAACAAACTTGTCATGCTGAGGAACGAAGCATCTTGCCGGACTTAAGATCTGTAACATCTCCAAAATCCTGCCCTTCCTCTAGCAAAGTCCAAGCCCTTTGAGGTCTATTCGCAAAAAATCAAAAAGACCTCAAAGGGCTATGGAGGATTAGAATCGGTATCGGGAAGGTTTTAGAAAGGTTAATTCAAAAGAGAAAGTAGATTAACTCTCTTTCAATCCCCTGCCTGCTTTTTGGATTTTGTTTTGCTGTTTGAGCTCAGCAATAATTTTATCGAGCACCCCATTCACAAACACCTTAGAGTTGGGGGTGCTGTATTCTTTTGAAATATCAATGTACTCGTTTAAAGAGGCTTTTACCGGTACACTGGGAATGTAAAGAATTTCAGCCAAGGCCATTTCCATCAACAACATGTCCATGCTGGCAATGCGTTCAATCTCCCAGTTCTGGGTGTGGCGCCCAATGAGTTCTTCGAACTGCTTTTTATACATCACCGTTTTGGTAAATAAATTGCTCATGAATTCCAGATCATCCTTTTCATCTTTCAACAAAGGCTGCAATTCAAATTTACCTTCAAAGGTTTCGAGGTTGCGAATCACCGAATTAAAGGCCACAAAACTATCGTCGGCCCAATGAATATTTTTTTCCTCAAATACCGAGTGCAACACTTCGTGCTCGCTTAAATGTTCAGTGAGAAGTGATAAAATAAAATCCCTGTCCTCTTTAAACGATGAAGAAGGCAAAGCCAAATAATTTCGATACAATTCCCCATCACGAATTTCCATGTAGAGTTTACGCACCAAATCCATGTCGTTTTGCCAGGAGATGTGGCGCTTTTCCAATTGTGCTTTTAATTCGGGGTTTTCGGCCAAACTTTTTAAAAGCGCGTTATTGACAAAACGCAGATTGGGATTCAAATCGCTTTGATTCGGCAAACGTTTGTTACGACGTTCATCAATTTTTACCATGGACACGTGTTGCAGATCCACCAGCAAAGCCAGAATGTAAAGGTAGAGTTCGTAAATTTTATCCAGGTTTTTAAAAAGATCCCTTTCAAAAGCTTTGATGTCGCCTTTCTCATGCTGAAAGTACGAGTAAAGTGCTTGCATGACTTTTATTCTGAGAAATCTTCTGTTAAGCATGTTAAAATTTTAAAGAACCGGGAACAACGAATTCAATTAATATATGGCGTTAATTTTTGCAATGGCCTCTATGCGCTGCTCTCCCAAACGGTTGGCCGCCATGTAGGTTGGAATACCTTCTTTTTTAGCTAATTGAAAAATGTTGGACGTGGTGGCGTAAATTTTTTCAGCGTGCGCCATGGCACGTTCGCGGTTGTAGCCTTCTAACTCATAATACACGTTGATGATGCCGCCGGCGTTCACCACATAATCCGGGGCGTACAAAATGCCTTTTTTGCCTACCAGTTCTCCGTGTTTTTGTTCATCAGCCAATTGGTTGTTAGCGGCTCCACAAATGATTTTGCATTTTAGTTTTGCAAGTGTATCATCGTTAACAGTTGCACCCAAAGCGCAAGGGGCGTAAACATCAATGTCCAGATCAAACATAGTGTCGGGCGACACCACTTCGGCCTTGTATTTTGCAGCAACGGCTTTTAAACGCTCTTCGCTGATGTCGTGAATGTAAACTTTGGCGCCTTCTTTGCTTAAATGCTCCACTAAAACTTCACCTACATGACCAATGCCCTGAACCAATACTTTTTTACCACTCAGACTATCGCTGCCCCAGGTTTCTTTGGCGCTGGCTTTCATGCTCACGTAAACACCGTAAGCCGTAACCGGACTCGGGTTTCCACTGCCGCCCATGTTCTCAGGCAAACCGCTCACGTAGTCCGTTTCCATGTGTATCACTTCCATGTCGTGTGAGGTCATGGCCACATCTTCAGCGGTAATGTATTTTCCGCCTAAACTGTCCACAAACTTCCCGAAACGACGAAGAAGCGCTTCATTTTTAATTTTTTTTGGGTCGCCAATAATAACGGCTTTTCCCCCGCCCAGATTAAGGCCGGCAACGGATGATTTGTAGGTCATGCCCCGCGATAAACGAAGTACGTCGTTCAAGGCCTCCATTTCGTTGTTGTAATTCCACATGCGGGTACCGCCCAGTGAAGGACCGAGGACAGTGTTGTGTATGGCGATGATGGCTTTTAAACCGGTGGCGTTATCGTTGCAGAAAAGAATCTGCTCGTGGTTGTACAATCCCATTTGTCCGATAACCGGACTTTTGCTAAGATCAATGTCTTTGAGTGTTTTTACTTCCATAAGAATGGCTCTAGAGCAGCAAATGTAAGCTTCCTGGCCCGATTGTCCAAATACATCCAGTCGGCAGTATTCAGTCGGCAGTCATGAAGCAGAAGCTATCGCTTCACTTCATGACAAGTCAGCATCCCCTTAGTGATTTGTGGCAACCATTTGTAGTCAGTCATCCGAAAACCCGGGGTTGCTTGAGGGACGGCAAACATCCAGTGCTTCACACCAGCCGGCCCAAACATGTACAACATGTTTGTCCTGAGCGAGCATGTGCGGTAGGCGAATCAGAACCTGCGTGAGGGATTGAAGCGAAAATACTTTTGTGAGGCACGAACAAAAGATTGAAGCGTAAAGCCCGACGGCGAGTGAAGCCTCAGAAAAATTTCCTGGCTGAACCTCGCCGGCACGCCCAAATAAAAAGAATCAAGGAATTGTACTTAGTCAAATACTAAATTAACAACTAAATTCGCCCTGTGAAACACCTCAAGGTTTTAAACGCTTACTTTTTTAAGTACAAAAAATACCTGCTCAGCGGTTTGTTGTTTGTTACGCTTTCCTCTTTGTTTGGAACCTATCAGGGCGTTATTGTGAGAAAAGGCACTAACCGGGTGATTGAGCTCATCAACCAAAACACTACAGCGCCGGCCGGAAAATTTATTGAGTACGGCATTACCATCATTGTTCTGGCGCTGATTTCGGGCTTGTTTATGTTTTTGATGCGCCAAACCATTATTGTGATGAGCCGGCACATTGAGTACGATCAGAAAAATGAAATTTACAACCATTATCAGCAACTCGATACTGAGTTTTACAAAAAAAACAGCACCGGAGACCTTATGAATCGCATTAGTGAGGATGTGGGCAAGGTGCGTATGTACACCGGTCCGGCGATTATGTACCTTACCAACACTGTGGTGACCACCATTACCATTTTGATTTTTATGTTCAGTGTCAACGTGTCGCTCACCCTAATGGTATTTTTGCCTTTGCCTATTCTTTCATTTATCATTTACAAAGTGTCGGACCTCATTAACAAACGAAGCACGAAAGTTCAGGAAGAATTGAGCACGCTTACTTCACAAGCTCAGGAAACCTTCAGTGCCATACGTTTGATTAAAGCCTACGCACGTGAAACCTTTTTTGGGGAAGAGATGGAAAACAAAAGCAATGCCTACCGCAAAGCCTCCATTCAACTGGCCATGACGGAGGCTATGTTTGCCCCGGTGATGGCCCTCATGATAGGGCTAAGTGTTTTGATAACCGTTTGGTATGGCGGCCGCATGGTGATGCAGGGAGAAATTGAACCCGGTAATGTTACCGAATTTATTTTGTATGTGTTTCG
>JALOMJ010000190.1 GCA_025455485.1 Bacteroidia bacterium
GCAATTTCAACCGCTTGCGATGCTCTGGCATGAGGGCGGTACCAATACCACCAAATGGGGTAGTTGACCTTTCGCAGCACTCTGTAATTGACTTTGGCCCCATCAATGGCATTTCCGGCATAGGCTTTTGCGAAACCTTTCATGTTCACCGTGTCGTAAAGCTGGTATTCGCCTTTGAGGGTATCAAAAGCGGTTTCAAATTTCGGGCGTTTGTATTCTTCTACCGAAATGTACTTGCTACTTATGCCATCGCTTAGGCGCATTTGCCCGTTCAACACGCCCATGGGCGCAGTGAAGGAGCCGGAAACGGTGCCGTATTCATTGGTGACAAGATTTTGCGAGCTAATTTTTTGACTGTTGACATCGTAAAAAGTAACAATGACTTCTTTCGCAGTTAAGGGAGAGAAATTATTTTTTCTGCCGCTCAGCAGGATGGATTTAAAATAAACGGTTTGTCCCGGCCGGTAGATGGCTCTGTCAGTAAAAATAAAAGACCTGGTAATTATTGATTCATAATTATCTCGCTGGTGATTGTAAAAATTGTCGTCGGAAAACAAAATTTCATTCCCATATTTAAACGCTATGAAATAATTTCTAAACGGTTGATTTGGTAACGGAACCCTAAAGAATCCTTTTTCGTCGCTTACAAACGATTCTCCTTTTTGGTATTCTCCTTTTTTGGTTTTGTTGTTATAACCCCAGGTCCACACTTGTGCATTCACGCCTGCAAGGGCTTTACCGCTTTCTCGGTTTAAAACATAAAAATCATTGTGACCTAATTTGTTTTTATAATTGATATAAGCAAGATTAGAAACAACAAAGAGCTGAAATGAATTCACCTGATTGTTTTGAGCAAAACTTTTGGAGGTGGAAGCCAAAACAACATAATAACCCAAAGGCAAGGCGGGTAATTGCACTTCGGTGCTGTGGGTATTAAAATCGTGGTCATCCGGCAGTTCCTGTTCAAACTCTTTTACTGTTTCCAATTTCAGCAGTTTACTAATAATGTTATTGCCATAAAATCTTCCTTTCAGTATCTGGTAATCAAAGAAGTTTGTTTTTACAATCTTGAAGTACAATCTAGGTACGTTGGTGTATCGTATATACATCCGGTTAGGCACTTCTGGGGCATTAACTTTTTCAATTTGTACTTCCAGTGTTTTCGAACGAATTTGGTTCATGAGGTTTTGGGCCTGATTTGCGCCCCGGGACTTTGGATAAGCCTTGATGATTTCCTGACAAATTTCAAAAGCTTTTTTCCTGTTCCATTTGCTGAGGCTATCTGAGGATTCTGCGTTTTCAGGCGTTTTGGAAATTTCCAGGTCGGCTTTCAGAAAAAGAATTTCCGCGATGCGAGCACTGTTTTTAAATTCCTTGCTTAACCAATTTAGGCTCTCCAAATACGTCACTTCCTTGTTTGGAAGTGTGGAGTTGCTGCGGGCAAATTGTATCCGGTCCAGTTCCACATCCAACAAACCTTCGGTGTTTTTTGAATCCAGTTTAAACTGCTCCACTTGCTGGTAAAGTGAAATGGCATAATATCTGAAATCCAAACTGTCTGCGGCTATTGGAATAGAGTACTTAAGAAAATCCGGATAGGGTTTCAGGTAAGCTGCGTCATTCAACGAAAATTGATGGGCCGCCATCATCACGTCGGCTTCAGAGTTTTTAAAAAAGTCGAGTGCACGGTGGGCTAAGAAATCGTATAAGGTAGGTCTCCAGCTGCGGGTAGGGGCATTGCCTTTGATCAGAATCTCGTCAAACACCTCAAGTTTCACTTCTTTACTCTGTTTGCTAAAACCCAGGGCGGCCTTGTGGTTCAAAATGGCTGCGTTCACCAGGTCTTTCAAACTGTAAGTGGAAATGTCTTTTTTGTCAAAATTCACCGTGGTGCTGCGATCCTGAAATTTCCATCGATTATTTTGGTAGTATTGCCAATAGGCATCCGCCAAAATGCTGTGAAGGATGGGTCGAATGGGAAACTGTGCGGATTGTACTTCTTTTTCAAGATATTCAATGGTTTTTTCCTGGGAAAATTCCTCCTTGTATTGGGTGAATTTCATTTTATGCAACACGGCTTTCACAAATTGTGGGGCGTTGTTTTCAGCCTTGGCTTTGCTGTAAATCAATTCCACGGCTTTCAGCGCATCATTGGTTAAGCCCTTTTTTTCGCAGGAGTCCACGCGTTTCCAAAGACTTTGGTAGCTGGGCGTTTTGGCTGAGCCCGTTTTTGGGTTTTGCCAATGCTGCATCCAGGAAGAAAACACATAAAGGCTTAAGGAAAACAGAAGAAACGGAAGGAATTTTTTTGGATTCATGCTTGGGTTTGAATTAGAACGGTGTTCGACACGCATTCTTATCAAAAATAGGGCAATTTTTACTTAAAAGATTTTAAAATCCTTTAAAAATACCGAACTTCGGAAGGCTTTATCAACTATGGACGCATTTATAGAGATTCTTAAAATCATTCTTCCTGCCGGAGCAGTTTTTGCCGCGGCTTACCTGATTGTAAAACGTTTTTTGGATAACGACCAGAAACAACGGGAGCTTGACCTTAAAAAAAGCAATCAAAACCTGATTACCCCGCTCAAAATTCAGGCTTATGAACGCATTATTATTTTTTTAGAAAGAATTCACCCCAACACCTTGGTGGTTAGAACCAACAAAAACGGGTATTCGGCTCAGCAATTGCAGATGGAATTGATTAAAGCCATTAAAAGCGAATACGAACACAATTTGTCACAGCAAATTTACCTTAGTCCCGCTGCCTGGGAAATGGTGAAAAACGCCAAAGAAGAGATCATGAAACTCATCAACATTTCGGCGACCAAAGTGGCGCACGACAGGAGCTCGAACGATTTGGCCATGATGATTTTAAACATTACTGCCAATCTCGATAAAAAGTTGCCCAGTGAAATGGCCATTGAGTTTGTGAAAAAAGAAATCACCCGTTTTTTATAAAACCTGTTGTATGCAAGGTTTATTTTCAGAATTCCCTTCGTCTTCTTATTCAGATTGGGAAAAACAAGTCATCAAAGATTTAAAGGGAGAAACGCCCGAACACCTGTTTTGGGAAAACGAGAATGGCTTTAAGTTAAGTCCCTATTACACTTCCGAAAATTGTCCCATCCCTTATGAGCCGGCCTTTACGCACAGCGATTGGCAGGTGGGCGTTTACCATTCGGGTTCGGCAAAAGAGATGAACGCCGGTTTTCTCAGGGACCTGAACCATGGCGCTAACGCTATTGCTTTTGAATTAAAGGAGCACCAACTGGAAGAGCTGTTGAAGGGCATACAACTGGATTTGATTTCGGTTAGCATTACGCTGCAAGCCACACAGGCTCGCTCCTTAAAAAAATATCTCGACACACATTACAAAGGCAAAACCCTGAACATATCCCTTTTTCCCGTTTCCCTATCCAATGAAAAAGAACTGGAGGAATGGGCCTCCCTGCAGGTTTTATTTTCGGATAATTCCGGTATTAAAACTACTGCGGTGGATGCCACTGCATTCAGTAGCAGGGGTGCATTGCCGTATTACGAATTGGTTTTGGCGTTTACACAATTAATAGAAACCCTGAGCCGTTCGGAAGCGACTTCCCTTAACAAAACAGACATCCTGATCAAAACAAGTACGGACACTGATTTTTTTGTGCAAATCGCCAAACTCAGGGCCTACCGGAGGTTGTGGAAACTATTGGCTAAGGA
>JALOMJ010000068.1 GCA_025455485.1 Bacteroidia bacterium
GAAAAAACTGGGTCGTAAATTGCGACCAGGGGAAGTTGTACACCATAAAGACAGAGATAAGTCAAATAATCACCCATCCAACCTATGGGTTTTTAAGAATCAGGCAGAGCACGACCGGGCACATAAAATGGATGCAAAACGCCATGGCAAAACTGTTAGTTACAAAGGGTTCAAAAAAAACAAAGGGTTTTGGGATATGTTTTAGGCAAAAAGTATGGCTGAGTTTTAAACTTTTAGGGTTTAAATACTTCCTTAAAAGCACGTAAATTCTAACATTAATACACTTAAGTTTATCGATGTATGACAGCCATAACAACAGGTGACTTCTTTAAACAAACCCGAACACAATCTGAAGTAAAGTCTGAAATACTCAATGAATATTTTAAGGCTTGGGCTGCAATACTTTTAATAGGCCAAAAGTTCATGAAAGTTAATAACCTTCTTTATATTGATCTATATTCTGGTAAAGGTTATTACGATGATGATACACCTTCTTCTCCCATTAAAATCTTAAAAAGCATACATGATAATCAAATATTCAATAATAGCATAAAAACGTTCTTTAATGATATCGAACCAGCGGTCATTGAAGCCTTGAAACAAAATATAAAAAATCTACCATATTATTATGAATTAAAGCATGAACCTCGTGTTTTGAATGAAGTTTCAAACATAGATCTTCTTAAAAGACTGCTGGAAGCCGAGCAAAAAACTCCGTCTCTAACATTTATAGACCCCTTTGGATATAAGGGGCTTTCCGCTGAGTTATGCTTGCTAGCAGTAAAAAATTGGGGCTCAGATCTATTTATGCTATTTAATATAAACAGAATTCGTCCGGGCATTAAGAACTCAACAGTTGAGCATTTGATGAAAGACCTTTTTGCTGCGAAATTCGAGGAAATCTTGGCAAGATATGATTCTCTTAATATTAAAGACAGGGAAGATTTTATTTTAGATAAATTTATTGAGCACTTTAAAGATAGGAATTACAAAGCTCTAAAATTTAAAGTAGAGTTTGAGGATAAAGATGCTTCTAGTCACTACCTTCTTTTTGTTTCAAAGGTTGATATTGCTTATCTACGCATGAAAGAAATAATGTCAAAATATTCAGACAAACAAGCTGACGGTGTTCCATGGTTTTCAGTTAACAATAGTCGCGTGCAAGATTTATTCACTGAATACAGCATTGTCAACTTGAAAAGTGATCTAATAAATCGCAAAATTCAATTCAACAATAAAACAATTGAAGAAATATATTCAAACCATAACTTTTATACGCCATATATAAAAGAGAATTATAAAAAAGCTTTCAGTGAGTTAATTCTGGAAGAACCTGATAAGATTTGTGCAATTGATAAAAACGGCAAGCCAAAGATGAGCTTGGCTTATACAAGTATAATTAGATACAAATAACCATGGCTCAATCTTCTATTGAATGGACAGAAATGACTTGGAATCCAACAACGGGTTGCAACAAGTTAACTGCCGGGTGCAAATTTTGTTACGCTGAAACAATGTCTCGTCGCTTACATGCTATGGGCATAGAAAAGTACAAGAACAACTTCAAATTAACCTTGCATCCTGAATCATTAAACCTCCCTTATTCCTGGAAAAAACCAAAAATAGTTTTTGTTAACTCTATGAGTGATCTATTTCATAAAGACATCCCACTCGAATATGTTCAAAAGGTATTTAAAGTAATGAATGAAACGCCCCAACACACCTATCAAGTGCTTACAAAGCGAGGCGATGTTTTGATGAAATACAATAAATTTTTAAACTGGACCCCTAATATATGGATGGGTGTATCTGTTGAAGACACCAGAGTTTTAGACAGAATAGATTACTTAAGAAAATGTGATTCCAAAGTAAAATTTCTCTCGCTTGAACCCTTGTTAAGTGCCTTACCAAATCTAAACCTCAAAAAAATAGATTGGGTTATTGTTGGTGGTGAATCAGGCCCAAAATCAAGACCAATGGATAAATCCTGGGTGGTTGACATAAAAAATCAATGTTCTAAGGCAAAAGTTGCTTTTTTCTTTAAGCAATGGGGCGGTGTTCGAAAATCAGAAACTGGTCGGGAACTGAATGGCAAAACCTACAGCGAAATGCCTAAACATTCATACGCTCGTGTTTAATCCTTCATTTGCTTTATGCAAAGGGCAGAACTTAAATTTTTTACCTATTTTTAGTTCAACTTGCGGCCTGTCCTCCGCAATTTTTTAATGTATGGCTTTAAGCTGGAACGAAATAAAAGACCGAGCCCTCAAATTTTCAAATGAGTGGAAGGACGATTTTAATGAAGAGGCCGAAGCCAAATCCTTTCTTGAAGCATTTTTTAATGTATTCGGTATTTCTCGTAAAAAAGTAGCCACCTTCGAACACAAGGTAAAAAAGCTAGATGACAAAGACGGTTACATTGACCTATTCTGGAAAGCCACCCTTTTGGTGGAAATGAAAACCCGGGGCAAAAACCTTGAAAAAGCCTACCAACAAGCCCGGGATTATTTACACACGGTTCCCCAGCAAGAATTGCCCAAATATGTATTGATCTCGGACTTTGAAAATTTCTGGCTATACGACCTTGAAGAAGACAGTAAAATCGAATTCAAATTGCCAGACCTTGTGAAAAATGTTCAGCACTTCGGTTTTATCGCCGGCTACCAGAAACGTGTATTTAAAGAGCAAGACCCGGTCAACATAAAAGCGGCCGAACTCATGGGTAAGCTGCACGATAAACTTAAAGAAGCGGGATACGAAGGGCATCCCCTTGAAGTGTATCTGGTAAGGCTGCTCTTTTGCCTTTTTGCCGACGATACCACCATTTTTGAAAAGGACCTGTTTATTGACTTTATCGAGCAACGCACCAGCGAAGATGGCAGCGACCTGGCCGGAAGACTGAGCGAACTGTTCTATATTCTCAATACTCCCAAAGATAAACGTCTTAAGAACATTGACGAGCAACTCAACCAGTTTCCTTATGTAAACGGAAAGTTGTTTGAAGAAACCCTGCCTCCGGCCTCTTTTGATTCCGCAATGCGGCGCATCCTGCTCGATTGTTGCAGCCTGAATTGGGGTTTAATCTCCCCTGCCATATTTGGCTCTATGTTTCAAAGTGTCATGAATCCCAAGGAACGCAGGAACCTGGGCGCTCACTACACTTCCGAAAAAAACATCATGAAGGTCATCAAGCCCTTGTTCCTCGATGAGCTCTGGGAAGAATTTGAATCAGTAAAAGGCAGCAAACCCAAACTTCAAAAATTCCACGACAAAATTGCCCTGCTTCGTTTCCTTGACCCCGCATGCGGCTCTGGCAACTTTTTAATCATTGCCTATCGTGAACTCCGGAAACTGGAGATTGAAATCATCAAAGAGTTGCAGAAAGGTCAAATGGTAACTGATATTGTCAGCCTTGTGAAGGTGGACGTAGACCGATTCTATGGTATTGAATACGAAGAATTTGCTTCTCAGATTGCCCAGGTAGCCATGTGGCTCATCGACCACCAGATGAACATGGAGGTTTCTGCAGCCTTTGGCGATTACTACAACCGCTTACCACTCAAAAAGAGCCCGGTAATAGTGCATGGAAATGCCCTAAGGATAGATTGGCAAAGCCTCATTGACCCTGTGCCTTTTGAAAAGAAGGAACAGGTGTTTGATTATATCATGGGTAATCCACCATTTATTGGCACGGCGTATCAAAACACAGAGCAAAAAAATGATCTACTATTATTGTTCGGCTCAAATAACTCAGTCGGTATGCTAGACTATGTAACAGCTTGGTATCTGAAGGCATCTGACTATGTCCAAAGTAAATCTGTGAAAGTAGCATTTGTAAGCACAAATAGCATTATACAAGGAGAACAGCCTGGTATTTTGTGGAGTCTATTATTTGAGAAATATCATATTAAAATTCACTTTGCACACAAAACTTTTAAATGGGGTAACGAGGCAAAAGGAAATGCTGGTGTTCATGTTGTCATTATTGGATTTTCTTGCCTTGATACTTTAAACAAAGTCATTTTTGAATATGACGACATAAAAGGCGAGCCACATTTAGTCAAAGTAACCAACATCAATCCATACCTTGTGGAAGGAAAGGACTTAACATTAAAATCGGTTTCGAATCCTATTTGTTCTGTCCCAAAAATGCAATCTGGTAGCGCAGCGCGGGACGGGGGCTTCTTGATTTTGACTAATGACGAGAAAATAGATTTAGTTAAAGCAGAGCCATCTGCAAAAAACTTCCTTAAACGTTTTGTCAGCGGTGACGATTTTATAAACAACATTATCAGATGGTGTATTTGGTTGAAGGATATACCTGCAGCTGATTTCCGTTCCATCAAGAATTTCCAAGCACGTTTTCTAGAAGTAAAAAAATTCCGTGAAAACAGCACTAGAGCTGGGACTAAAAAGATGGCAGCTCTTCCATATTTATTCGCTGAGGAGCGTCAGCCAAAAAAGAACTTTCTGATTATCCCGAAAGTGTCATCTGAAAACCGACCTTATATTCCAATTGCTTATATGGAAAGCAGTAATATAGTTTCAGACAAGACCTTTGTAATACCAGATACTACTCTCTATCACTTTGCGGTGTTAACATCTAAGATGCATATGACTTGGATGAGATTTACCTGTGGTAGATTAGAGTCACGATATAGCTATTCAAACACAATCGTATACAACAATTTCCCATGGCCAGAAAATCCAACTAGTAAACATTTAGTGGCAATCGAAAAAGCGGCACAGAAATTATTAGATGCTCGTATTGAAAATCCAGAAAGCAGCCTTGCTGATTTGTATGATCCATTAGCTATGCCGCCAAAACTTGTAAAAGCCCATCAGGATTTAGATAATGCCGTCGACCTAGCTTACCGGCCACAAGCCTTTCCCAGCGAAACCAAACGCATGGAGTTTTTGTTTGAATTGTATGAGAAGTATACGGCTAACCTATTCAGTTCTGAAAAATTACCCAAGCCTAAGAGAAAAAACAAATAAAACAAAAATGCTGTATTTAGTAATGGAGATGTTATTTTGCTTATAAATCTTATTATGCTTTCTATTCTTAAAGAGAAACTAAAACAACCCTTTATCAATTAATATGTCGGTATGTTAACTAAAGTCGCAAAAATTTCCACGCTTTTGAGCGCAGGATTAGTTTTTATGGGGTTTTTAAAACTTAAATTCTATTATCAAGCATTCGGGATTGATATCCTAAGTTATGTTTCGTTTTCAGAAATAATTACCTCGTTTTTAGACGACCTACAACTCATAATGATATTAACTATATTGATGTTATTACAGAGCGGCCCGCTGCTAAATTTGATACAGCGTAAATCTGGACTTTCAATTGAAGACTTTTACTCTGGTTTAATGAAAGCCTTATTCCCTCATAGACTTAAATTAGTTGGTCTGTTCATTGTTCTATTTCTGTTGCTAGTAACATTACTTTCAATCCAATGGATATCATATAATCTGGCGGTAATATACTTGCTTTTGTTTTCGGCACTTCAAATTTGTCACTATTTAGCATTGTATAAAAATGAAACAGGTGAAATTGAAATTAGAGACATTTCACTTTTCCTGTCACTTGTTCTGCCTGTTGCCCTCTCAGTATATTTACTTGCTCAGCGCGATATTGATAAGGTGTTTTCTGATCCCGTTAATATTACAATTCAAATAGAAGAGCAAACCATTTCTTTAGGCAATGGATATAAACTTAAATATTTAGGCAAAACAGACGATTACTTCTATTATTATGACCTTGAATTCAAAGTATCCAATGTACTACCATTAACAGGTCTGAAGAAAATTACTGTTTTAACAAAGCGATAGTTGGCATAAAAAAGTGAAGCTACCGGAATTACATAGCGCCTCCTTGTTTTTGAGGGATAATTCTGAAGTACTAATTATCAACCCCAAGATTTTACAAAAGAAAGGGATGATCTATGTCTCTGGTATCCTAGATAACCACTTCTTTAAAAATGTTAAGGATATAGAAGAAAAATTAGAGCTTAAGAGGGAAACATACACAATAAATGAAATGTTTATCATCAAAGGCATTGAGAACCATGGAGGTGAATTGGAAATATCTCCTGTTATTATTTCGTCTATAAATTTTAACAAACTTGAAGTTGAATTTTATTGCTATGGCCAAATTAACGAGAAGATAAAATTAAACAAGAGTGAAAAGGATTTTATATATTCTATAAGCTTTGAAGGTTTAAGCATTTATTATGACAGCGTTACAACCACAAAACAGGAGCGATCCCTTTTAGGAAAGTATGAGGAGCGCACCCTTACTTTAACTAAAGATTTTATTGAAACATCTGCTTCCTTTAACCATGCTGGGAACACAGTAGATATTAGATTTGCTCTTATCAATGATAAAGAAGATGATTTAGTACATCTTATTTTTCATGAGGATTCCAGACTTTCATTGGAACTTTACAATGAAATAAAATTTACTATACTTACTTTCTTATCTTTTGCTTGTGGAAACAACATTAACGTCAGACGTGAAAGTTTTTATAAAGACGGATTTCACCACTCGCTTTTGTACTCAAATAAAAAAGTGAAGAAAAAATTCCATTCAAATTTTATTCCACTTAATAACCTTAGTTTTCTACACAAAAATGTTTTGAATGACTATATGGAGTGTTTTGAGGTGTTTTTGTTTATTAATGAGCATCTTCATCTTTCGCAAATAATATTACTATTAAACCAAGCCAAAAAAGCCCAGGTTGATAGTAGCATTTTTATCATGCTAATTGCATTGGAAAAGCTTGCCGATAAATATATCACATCTCCTTTTTTTACACAAACACCTAGTTTTGTTGTTGAGGAAGATTCATTTCAGGGTTTTATTAAAAACATAAAGTCTACTTTTAACACCTATTTTAGAAGCGACAAAACATCAGCTACAAAGGGGCAGATAAACAATCTTTGGTCCCGCATAGTAAATGTCAACAAGAAGGGCAAAACTGAAGATAAAATAGAACAGCTTCTAAAGTTTGCTGAAATAAAAGTGACTCCAGTGATTTCAATATTATTTACCGTCTTACGTAATAAAGCTATCCATCAGGGTGAGATTCATTTACCTGAAGCAAACGCCTATGAAAATAAACTTGCGCTAGAGTTGTTACTCAATCGGATTATCTCCAATTTAATCCAGTATAGAGGCCTTCGCTACCTCCGGGCGGAAGCTGGCAAAAACATTTGTGAGCAAAAGAAAGATTATTCTATTGATTATACGGTTTTCGGGTTATCGAAAGTGATACAACGGCCAACATACACAGCTCGACAATCGAATTAAATATTATATTTCTAAGGGTTATACTTTATTTTAGTACAGTTAGATAAAAAGGAGTTTGGTAAACACGTTTTCAAGTGCTTGAACTATTTGAGTTACAAGTAACCACCTAAATCTTCCATCATAAAATAAGGTTTCTTCTTTTTCCATTCACTAAGTAATGCAGAGATTTCGTGTTGTGACCTTATTTTAAGAATTGCAACTGAAATTCCAACATACTTTTGTGAATTTTTCAAAGCGTATTCTTCAGCTTCATAGTCAATCCATCCTGAAGTAGGCTCCACTAGAGTGTCAAAAAACACATTGGCAGTTAACATAGAAAACATGTTATACTCGTCAATTGCTGCATTCATATTGTGTAAAGCATTCACTAGCCCACCCTCTGTCAAGTATGTATCATAAAAAGATTCAAATGCCATAGGTATTTTATATTCTGGTATCTTTTTTGATGAACTTATTATTATTGCAAACCCTGCTCTTTCATTTATATCATGTCTAAATCCCAAACTCAAACCTTCACATGCACCTAAGATAATCATGAGAGTATTTCTAAGTAACACGTTAATCTTTCGCAAAACGGGCATTATTTCATTCCAGTGAATAATTTCACCAGAACCCAATTGCAAACCCTCTTCGTAACCGTGCATTTCAATATGCAAGATGGGAAACACACCGCCGTCTGCAATTTCCAAGTGTAGGTCCATAAGGATTTTCAGGAATTCGCTTTTACGGCTAACTACATGCAAAACACTTTTTAGTTGTATATTTTGGTATTGTTTATATTTAATAATTCCATGAAAAAGGTCTTGAGCTGTTTTAGGGTCAGTAGGCCGCAAAGATTCAATTATAACAAGCTGATAGCTATTTGCGTTCATGAAATAAGCTCCAATACATTACCCAACCCCATCAACCCCCATCGAATTATACTCCCCATTCTTCAAAACATATTCCACCTCCTTCGTGATTCGGTATATTTCAAGTAATTCACCGGTCTAGTCATTCCTAAATATTTCTAAGACCATTAAAGTCCGGGTAAAGGTTTTCAATCCCAATCTGCCCTTTAACTTTTGCTCTGGTCAGATCATTGGGGAATTTTTCTATTAATGCCAGTATGTAATCTTCCGTAAATTTATGGTGTATGTTTTCTTTAACCTTTTCCATGCTCATTTTCCTAAATTTTTTGCTATCCATATAGTTAATTATCATTTCCAAATCAGCCTCTGTTGGCGCATAGTTCTTTGCCATATTTGGTACCTCAGTGGTAGTTATTTGAAGAAGAACGACCTCAGACACCTTTATAAATCCTTTTCCTGTCTTGCAATGTAGATGAATTCTTATTGCCCTAGTTTCATTCACGGTAAACTCTAAGTTCACTGTTTCATAATAATTTGCAGCCGGTGTTTTCAAAGTTAGGGGGCTTTTAGCAGCATTCTTATTTGTACGCCCGTCATGCACCCAAAGCTGAAAAGCCATAGTTGAGCCGGGTGATGCGCGAACTTTGCATCTAACAATATAGCTACCTCCAGATATTAATCCAGGAATATCTATGCAAGCTCCATACTCATTAGATCCGATATTCTCCGCAAGTGCTTTAAAGAACATGTTTGAACCAACTACTCTATTAAACTCATTTTCATTTGGCTGGGCCTTTGTCCAATAGTTAAATATCCAAGATCCAGGCCCTTTAAATTTATCACTCCAAACCTGCTTTTCAAAATGCTTAGTAACCCTTACTGCATCTTTCCTAGAAATTTTCCCAAGACCATTATGCTCTCCAATGCTTTCAACAAATTCATTTACCTTTTCAGAAAGCACATCTAGTCTTACATGTGGCAGCATTCCTGTATCAACTAGATCGGAAATTGTTTTGATGATATCCTTAGTCACATGGAGGTGTGCCTGTTGTGTAGTACTATGAATAAACCCCACATCATACTCACCCTCCTCCACGATCAATGGTATAACATTATCGCAAAGAACCCAGGCTGCTCCCATTTCAATTAGACACACCTCGCTAGCTTTATAAGATTTAGAAATAAATTGAAATATAATTTTTGCCTCTTCTAACTCGACCTTAATTCGTTTTTTGAAATCTTCTCCAGTCTTAGGTTTTGAGCCTTCATGGGAAGTGTTAAAGATGTCCCTTCTTGGTATATTGAATACATTCCCAAGTATTAAATCGCAAAACTTTGAGGTAATATCTCTATCATCCGTAGAATGACTAATAAATATCTTCTTTTTCACTTTTTTTTCACTTTCATTTGGATTTTTCGTTTTGGTCTTTTTTTCGCTATTTTCTAGCCATATCCTACCTTCGATTTTTAACGCGGCAAAATCTCCTGAAACAAAATCTATGTATCCTGATTTATAGAGAATAATGCCAAGGTCATGCGTTTGTTTAATATCATTTTTAAGTCCATTACCCTCTAATATTTCTTTGAGCGAATAATATCCATTTCTAGGCAGTTGGTAAAGCTTTCTAAGTATAAAAAGCAGCAATCCTTCTGTGTCTAAATTCTTGATTTCCTTCACCACATCTTCACTATAATTTACAATTGAATCGCAAACAGATAGTATACTTACTTTATCTTCAAGCCAAGTAGCACCATTCTTTAACCATTCTCTTTTGGCTTTGATTCTTTCCGTTAAATGCACCTTTGTCATTGCCGTGAGCGGTCTAGAACCCCCATAGCACTCTAAATAAAACTGATGCTCAACGTGATTATTGGCTTCATTAAAAGATGTCTTTAGCAGTTTACTTGTGTTTTCATACCATTGTAAGGCCGAGGTTTCAAGCACAGTGTAGTCATCGTCATTTAAAACTCCTTTAATTTGGAGTTCATTCGCGTCTTTTATAAGCAATGCACATTTACTCCTAAATTCCTCTAAAGTGGTTGTGATCCTTAGCTCAGTTATTTTATAGCCGTCTTCCAAAAAAGGTAGCAATTTTTAATGTTAACTAATAAATGTAGATAATTTTTGGTTAGTCACAAAGGTTGAAAATATAATCCCTATACCCTCTTAGTGGTCCGATAGGTATAGGAAAGTAATCCGAGCCTTTCCTTACACTAGCCAACAATCCCCATCGCATTAAACTCACCGTTCTTCAATGCGTATTCGAGTCCATTCACTTCCTGTAAAAAAACAATCTGCAATACAAAAATATCTTTGCCTGTTCCGTTAGGTAAAGAAACCGGTGTCAGCGTAACATTATTCAAAACTGCATTCAGTGGCAAAGTAACTTGGTTCGTCAGAATCAGCTCACCTTTCCCTGGCGTAGCTGCAAAATCAATTCTTGCCCAGCCCCCTGTAATTTTTGCGTGTGTTGCACCTTTCGGGTAATCCAAATCCTGCCTTGGCTTCAGGCCTGGGATACTTATTTCTCCAGTTGCCGTGTTTATGGTGTAAGGCTTCTTCAATATCTGGTGCAGCGGGGCTGCCTCATTAAAATCAAACCCTTTTATCAAGTCCTTTGCAGTAGGAGCCATAATTCCGGTGCCCACATTCCTTTTGCCTCTGATAGATATTGTATCCAGATTTTTGATGGCAGCCATTAACTTTATAATCCGGGGAGTAACTTGGTAATCTCTTGCATCCTTCAGCAAAGGCATCAATACAGCTCTAAGGGTTTTAGTGGCCTTACCGCAATTGCCAAACTCCTTTCCGTTTTCCCTGAGTCTTTGAAAAGCCGGATCTTTTTTTACCTGTTCAGCGCTAGGTCCAGCCTTTTTCCGAACCAAGGGGCCATACTTGCTTTCATAGTATGTTAAACCATCAATTGTGCCCGTAAATCGAATAACCCCTTTATGCTTTGCCATTTCAATACTAAGTTAGCAAAAAAGGCCATTTATAGTCTATTTATCTGTATTTTAATAGTTAGTTTAT
>JALOMJ010000015.1 GCA_025455485.1 Bacteroidia bacterium
ACAAAAACTATGCCGAAAACTTTACTCTTCACTGGCCTGGGCAATATTTAGAGATAGCTCTGGAGGACCAATTGGTATACAAAGCCTGGAAATTGGTAAACGCCTTAAAGCCTTTGCCTCCCATTGATGTGTATTTCATGAAAAATATTCCCGTTGGTGCCGGTTTGGGTGGAGGCAGTTCAGACGGCGCCCACATGATCAATTTGCTGGATCAAAAATTTGAATTGAACCTGAATAATGAGGAAAAGCTGAAGATGGCCGAAAAACTTGGCAGCGATTGTCCCTTCTTTATTTTGAATACACCGCATTACGCCACCGGAAAAGGAGAAGTGCTTTCAGCTTTTCCCCTCAACCTTTCCTCTTATTATATTTTGCTTGTTTATCCCGGCATTCATTGCAACACAGCACTGGCTTATAAAAGCATACAACCCAAGTCAGGACGACCTTCCATTCAAAACATGTTAAAGCACATCGACTTCACACTGTGGCAAAAAGAACTGGTGAATGATTTTGAACCTGCTGTCTTTAAACAACACCCGATAATTAAAGACCTAAAAAATAAATTATACTCCTTAGGTGCTCGCTACGCCAGTTTAAGCGGAAGCGGAAGCACTGTGTTTGGAATTTTTACTGAAAAACCCGAATTACAGGAGTTTGCCGCATTCCGAACCTATCTTCAGGAGCCTGTGCAAAAGGTTTTTTAAGCTGTATTTTTTTTATTTCTTTGTGCCTCTGAATTAAACGAGAAAGGCATTGGCTAAAAGAGAAAAAAACTTTACAGCATTTCTTTTACCGTTTTAAATCTCAGGTTTATTTTTCAATCCAACCCATTGATGAAATATCTTATTCAAAAATTTGGCGGAACAAGTGTTGGTACAGCCCAAAGGATAAAAGATCTTGTGCATTTAACTGTGAACCGGGATCCGAAAATTGTGGTGCTCAGCGCCATGAGCGGCACCACCAATGCTTTGGTTGGAATATGTGAGCAACTTTACAAACGGGATATGGCCGCTGCTGCCACTCAAATTGCGGCCTTAAGAGAAGGATACGACAAGGTCATTTCAGAACTCTTCACAACACCCGAATTTCTTACCAAAGGCAAGCAACTCCTCGATAATCACTTTAATCACATTCAGTCCTTTACCCTCGATATGTTTACAGTAAACGAGGAAAAAGCCATATTGGCTCAGGGCGAACTACTCAGCACAGCCTTGTTTCATTTTTATCTTGAAGAGTGTGGCATTGCTTCCGTTTTACTTCCCGCGCTGAATTTTATGCGCTTGGATGAACGGGAAGAACCTGATATGAATTACATCAGGAAACATTTGAATAAGGAGCTTGAACTTCATACAAATTCCATATTTTTTATAACGCAGGGTTACATCTGCCGAAACACCTATGGCGAAATAGACAATCTTAAACGGGGCGGAAGTGATTACACGGCATCTATCCTTGGCGCAGCAATTGATGCCTCAGAAATTCAAATCTGGACCGACATCGATGGCATGCACAACAACGATCCCAGAGTGGTGTCTAAAACCCACCCCATTCATGAATTGAGCTTTGATGAAGCCGCCGAGCTGGCCTACTTTGGGGCTAAAATTCTTCACCCCACCTGTATTTTGCCTGCAAAAAAAGCAAACATCCCTGTTCGTCTTAAAAACACCATGGATCCAAAGGCAGCCGGTACATTAATTGCCAACATTCTCACCTCAGAAGGCGTGAAAGCAATTGCGGCCAAAGATGGTATTACCGCCATTACCGTAAAAAGCGATCGCATGTTATTGGCCCATGGTTTTTTACGGGCTGTGTTCGAAATTTTTGAGCGCCACAAAACCTCCATCGACATGATTACCACCAGCGAAGTAGCCGTATCCCTCACCATTGACAACGCTCAGCACCTCAAACACATTTTGGAAGAAATTAATGAAATTGCTCATGTGGAAGTAGATGAGAACCAAACCATAATTTGTGTGGTGGGACAATTGCCTAAGAATAAATCCGGACTTGGTTTCAAGGTACTGGAGGCTCTGAAAGACATTCCTCTTAGAATGGTTTCGTACGGTGGCAGTTCAAACAACATTTCTGTTTTGGTGGGCAGCGAATACAAAACAACAGCCTTAAAAGCCCTTAACAGGGGATTATTTAATTACAACTAAAATGGCATTTGGAACCGATACCATAAAAAAATTCGAAACCCTCGAAACTCCTTTCTATTACTATGATCTGGGCCTTTTAAGAAAAACACTGGCTGCGCTTCAACTTGCCGCTCCGCCTGAGTACCATGTGCATTACGCCTTAAAAGCAAACGCCAACCCCGAACTACTTCAACTTATTCGCGATGCCGGATTGGGTGCCGATTGCGTGAGTGGAAATGAAGTTAAACGGGCAAACGAGCTGGGCTTTAAAGCAGAAAAAATCGTGTTTGCAGGAGTAGGTAAAAGTGACAAAGAAATAAACGACGCATTAGACATTGGTATCTTTTGCTTTAATGCAGAAAGCACGCATGAACTTGAGGTTATAAATGAACTGGCCGGTAAAAAAAGTAAAATAGCCCCAATTGCCTTACGCATTAATCCCAATGTGGATGCCCATACTCATAAATACATTACTACCGGTTTGGAAGAAAATAAATTCGGCATCAATCAGCATGAATTTGAAACCGTGTGTCAGTTGATTCAAAGCTCTGAAAATCTTAATTTTTGCGGACTTCATTTTCACATAGGCTCTCAAATTCAAGATTTAACTGCATTTAAAAATCTGTGTTTAAAAGTAAACGAAATAAACCAATGGTTCATTAAGCGGGGTTTGTTTCCCGAACACATTAATGTGGGCGGTGGCTTAGGCATTGATTACAGGAATCCGGAAACAAACAGCATAGTGGACTTTGCACAGTATTTTAACGTGTTTAAAGATTTACTCGAATTACACCCTCAGCAAAAAGTGCATTTTGAATTGGGCCGCTGCATTGTAGCCCAATGTGGAAATTTAATCAGCCGTGCGCTTTACATTAAAAAGGGCATCAACACCAATTTTGTGATACTAGACGCCGGCATGACCGAATTGATACGCCCTGCTTTATACCAAGCCTATCATAAAATTGAAAACATCAGCCGACCAAATCAGCCTTTGGATTCCAAATACGATGTGGTAGGGCCAATTTGCGAAAGCAGTGACTGTTTTGGAAAATCAGTTGAGTTGCCGGAAAGCCAGCGAGGTGATTTGTTTGCCATACGCAGTGCCGGCGCATACGGCGAGGTAATGAGCAACCATTACAACCTCAGGGTCTCAGCAAAACCGGTGTATTCAGTTTAATTTCTGAAACTTGTTCACATCATTCACGTCAATCACCACCCGACCCTTTTTATCAACTTTTTGATCCATCGGCAAAAACTTTGCCTGGTCAATTATCTGTTCAGGTTTGTAGGAAAAACGTGAGTACACATTTTGAGATACCGTATCATTTATTGCTTTAAAAAGGACCAAAAACTCAAAATCTAACGATTCATAATCCTTAAATGAATACCCGGCAATTGGACTTTCATCATTCAAAGGGTGGACGATGGTCCAGCTAAATGGCAGAAAATTTATTTTCTCAATTTCAAGTCTTAGACTATAAAATTCACGCTTGTTGCTGGCAGCATTAGTAAAGGTCACATTCACCTTCACCTCAGACTCTATCAATTCACTTTGTTTTTTATTCACCAAACGAAACATAATTGCTTTTCCTTCCTTATAGGGGGCAATCAACAAGCTATCACTATACAAGATGTGTGCTTTGGGTCGCGAAAACCGGCCATAAAGGACGCCTGTGGCCACCGCAAAACTCAAAAGTCCTAACAAGGATTCTATTGAGGCCGCCGTGCTTGCAAGTTCACCAATAGGGTACACATGCCCATATCCCAATGTTGTAATGGTTTGGGCGCTGAAAAAAAACAAAGCGCTAAGTTCTCTAAAGGTAGAGCCAACAGGCACATCTAAACCTCCAAAATGCTCGGGTCCGATTAAAAAATAAGTACAAGCAAAAAAAGAATTGATGAATATGTACCAAATTAAGATGACCAGGTTTAACTTAAAGGCCGTGGTTGAAATAAGCCAGTGGAATACATCAAGATTCCTTAACAAGCCTAGTCCGCTACGTTTTACGTTTACAGAACCATCCGTATTCAGGAATCTGACCCTGGTTTTATAATTCTTTGTGCCAAATCCGAGTTCCTGAAGTAATTCTCTGTTATTGAAGAAAGCCATGGGATTAAAATTGTATGTAATTTTACGGTTGTGAAATCTAAATTACAAGTATATTGGTTCTTAATACCAATCCCCTTTCTTTTTTTAATTTGGTTTTTTTATGCCGAACAGAAAGAGGCACCACTCCGATATCTGCCTTACTTTGGGCCTAAGTTTGCAAATACCCAAAATGACAGCACATACCATGAGATTAAGGTGTTCAGTTTTGTTAATCAAAACGGGGAGGTTATTACCCTGGATAGTTTAAAAAACAAAATTGTTGTGACAGAGTTTTTTTTCACTACCTGCCAGAGCATTTGTCCAATTATGAATACCAATTTGCAGAAGGTTTATAAAACGTTTGCCGATAGAAAAGATGTTTTGATTTTATCACACACTGTCGATCCGGAGCAGGATTCGGTTGCTGCTTTACAACACTACGCGGCTCTACAGGGCGTTTACGACAGGCGCTGGATGTTTGTTACCGGGGCTAAAAAAGAACTTTACAAATCGGCCAGAAAATCCTATTTACTGAATGCTGAAGATGGAGACGGTGGTGATGACGATTTTATCCACACTCAGAATTTTGCGCTAATTGATAAAAATCGGCACATCAGAGGGTTTTATGATGGCACCGACAGTGTGGAAATTATGCGATTGATTTCAGAAATCAAACTCTTAATTCAAGAACATGACTTTAAGGCTGGTGCTGTGCATTAAATTTTTCATTCTGAGTGCATTTGCGTTTTCCCAAACGGTAAGTGCTTCCTATAAAATTAATGAACTTCTTGGGCGACTCCATTCAAAAGATACTACTTATGTTGTGAATTTTTGGGCTACCTGGTGTAAACCCTGCATACAAGAGTTGCCAGCCTTTGACAGCTTGTATCTAGAAACTAAAAATCAAAGCACAAAAGTTCTTTTGGTTTGTCTCGACTTTAAAGAAGAACTAAACACCAAAGTCATCCCCTTTCTTAAGAAAAAAAATATTCAAGCCGAATGTGTTTTGCTGGATGAGGTAAATGGAAATGATTACATCAACAAAATTTCCGAATCCTGGAGCGGGGCCATTCCTGCCACTTATTTCCAATTCGGGGGTAACACGATGCTGGTGGAAAAGAAAATGAACTTAAAGCAATTAACAGATCAACTCTTGAAACTTAAACCAAATTAAACAAAGAACCCTCCAAATATATTCAGAGGGTTTTTGCCAAACACTATGACTGAAGACACACTAAGTTCCAAAGCCAACTAACTGCCTTTTTTTACGGAAGTTTTTCATTTTAGGTTGCTTTCATTTAAATGAAACAGCCAATACCGCTTCAGCAGTAGTAATCTTTAATTGATCTGCTCCGTTTTGAACCGTGCAATTAAACCGAATTTTGATTTTTTTTGTCTTTTCGTTTTTGCTATTCAGTTCATAATCAGACACTTCTAATATTTCGAAGCGCTCGTCTGCGCTTTGTCCCAATACTTTAGAGCTATACGTTCGTCCATCGGGATGCGTTAACATGACAGTAACGGCAGAATAGGCCTTGGTGTTTGGAAGTGGCATAAACGTGGTTGTAAAATTCGCCTCGCACCTGGGGTCAACAAAAGCAGGCACTTGATAGAAACTGACGCAGGTATCGTGATTGGCATCAACAATGGAAAGTTTTGCATTAAAAAATCCCTGATTTTTGTATGAATGAAATGGGTTTTCGGAATGCGAGGCCGGGGTGCCATCGCCAAACTGCCAGGTGTATTGGTATGGCGGGCTGCCTTTAACAGAAGAAGAAAATGAATACATCAGTACATCCGGCAACCCTTCTTTTTGAACCTCTATCAAGGATTGCAATGGATTTCCAACCCTGTATTGTTTGCTGTGACTGGCGCTGCAGCCTTCCGCATCTTCAAAATAAAGTGTTGGGGTAAAGGTTTTACCACTCTCTAAAACCGTTGAAGTGGAATAGGCATTTATTACTTTGTCATCCAGCACCCACCGGAAATTTTCTGCAGCAGATTCCTTTCGCAAAGGTTTAAGTACTGCTTTATAAAAAAGGGGTGGTAATAATTGGTCGTTATACGCATACAACCCTGTTTTCAGCGCTTCATGTATTGCAATGGGCTCGTTTTCTTCACTTGTTTTTTTGTCATTAATTAAAACAGTAATCGCGTATCCACACTGTGTATTGCAGTTAGTTTGGCGCAAATTTGCACTCAAAACATACACCCTATTGGTGTCGAGATAGTAAGATGAATACATGAAGTAGCTCTCTTCGCCTGCAACCAAATAAACGCGTTCACCATTGACCTGTGCGTCGAAATAAAATTCCGGCTTACTGTTTTCCGTCTTAGCCGGTAAAGATTTTTTTTCACAGGCCCACAGCAAACCTATCAGTCCCAACACGACCGCAATTCTTACTCCAATTCTTTTCATTAATTCTTAAAGAGTCTATAGTTCATCCCAATTCTTAAGCTGTTATAGCTTTGTTGATTCAGATTTGAGGGTGAATCGGTAAATAAATCGCTGATACCATAATACACTTCAAATTGAAAACTAATTCTATTGCCAATGGTTTTTTGAAGAGAAGCGCTCAACATCATGTTTCTGGTGTTCATGCCATCATACACCCCTTTGCTTGACTCAGTGGTAACATTTTGTTTTGTGCCATCAACTAGTTCGCTGGTTTCAATTGTGTTGTTGGAAGTAACTAAATTTCCGGCATGAACACCCAACCCAATGCGGTGTTTGGGATTAATGGAGTAATATACTTTTAATGGAAAAGATACAAACACCATGGATTGGCAAGTGATTGCAGTTTGAGTTTGTACTGAACCAAAATTATAATTTTTGTAAGTAGTGGAATAAAACTCCTGATTGATGTGCGATAGATTATAAAGTTCAGCACCTATAGAAAAGCTCATCTTTTTAGATAAAAAATGCCCGTAATTAAATCCAACGTAGCCATTTAATCCCCTGGCGGAGCTGCTTTCATTTTCCTCCCATCCACCGGAATAAATTAAACCAAAACTTGCATCCAGATAGCTTTTCACAAATTTAGGTTTGGTTTTTCTCGCGTAATCATCTTCGTAGCGTTTCAGAAAAACAGGTTTCAACTGCAAGTCTGTCTGAAGTTGAGTATGCGACATGGGATTTTCTTTTCTGGCCAGTTCAGAAATTTCGGAGGTGGTATAAGGTGTAAAAAAATCCTCTTGGCTTTGTGATTCATTTACGGCGCTGGTTGCCATGGCCTCTTCTTCTTTAATTTGATTGCTGAACGACGTGTTTGTGCCTGGATCATCCGAATGCAGAATGGGTTCAAACCTCTTTTGCTTTTCGTAGCTTTGTTTTCCACGAACTGCGGTGTTTTGTGGAATAGGTGTGGTGCTTTGTTTGTGACTGCCAGAATACGCTTGAAGTTTATTTTTAATAAAGTTTGTTTCCTTAATTGCATCTTGTAACTCGGTTTTGTGAGCAGTACTTGAAAATTCTTCAGGAAGATAAACCACTTCGTCTGCTTGAGCGATTGGCGTAATTTCAGGGAGAGCAAAATAGAGGAGCGCAATTGAAATCACCAAAACCAAAGCAGAAACATGCCAATAATTGATACGGGAACTGGCATGAAAAGCAGCCATCCTTTCTTTGTCAATCATCTTTCTGGCTTTCTCCCAGTCTGATTCTCTGAAATTGAAATTGGCTTCTTCCGCTCTTTGTTTAAATATGTCGTCAAATTCTTCTTCCAGGTTCATTTTTGCACACGACTAAATACTGTAATTTCAATTTCTTCTTTTAATTTCTGGCGGGCTGCATTCAGGTGCCATTTTGAAGTGCCTTCGCTGATGTCTAACATTTCTGCAATTTCTTTATGCGAAAAACCATCAATCACAAACAGGTTAAACACGTTTCTGCTGGCCTCAGGCAGTTTATTAATCAGTTCATAAATTTGCTGCACGTCAATACGTCCGATGGCCTCATTTGCTTCTGAGAAGGAACTGCTGTCGAAATAATGGTCAACATACTTTACCCTTTCGCTTTCTCGTCTGTTTTTTCTGTACTGATCAATAAGGGTATTAATCATTATTCGTCTCATCCAGGCTTTGAATGGCACTTCGGGTTTGTAAGTTTTGAGTTTGGTTAAAATTTTCATGTATCCCATGTTGAGGGATTCGCTTGCGCTGTCCCTGTCTTTTGAATACCTTAGACAAATGCTCATGAGGTAGCTGTAGGAAAGGCGGTACAATTCATACTCAGCCTTTCGGTCCTGCCTTATGCACAAAGCGATAAGTTTTGGATGAACCTCCATAATAAGCGTAAAGTCTTATTAACTTCTACGATTAAAGGTAATCAAAAGTTGGGTAAATAAAAAGAACTATTCTTTTGATAGTCAGCTTATTGAAGAAATGCTTAGTTTTTATAAAACTGTAGCAGTTGGGCTAGCTTGTCTTTTAGCTCTGTGCGGGGAATAATTTTGTCTAAAAAACCGTGTTCCAAAACAAATTCAGCGGTTTGAAACCCTTTGGGAAGGTCTTTACCGATGGTTTCTTTTACCACCCTGGGGCCGGCAAAACCAATGAGTGCGCCGGGTTCGGCAATATTTAAGTCGCCCAACATGGCATAACTTGCGGTTACACCACCCGTTGTTGGATCGGTTAATAATGAGATGTATGGCAAGCGGTGTTGTGCCAGCTGGCTTAATTTTGCAGAGGTTTTTGCCATTTGCATCAAAGAAAAGGCGGCCTCCATCATTCGGGCGCCACCGCTTTTTGAAATAATCATTAAAGGGCTTTTGGTTAGGATGCAAAAGTCGATGGCTCTGGCAATTTTCTCCCCCACAACGGAGCCCATGGATCCTCCAATGAAGGTAAAATCCATACAGCACACCACCAGGTCGTTGTCATTCACTTTACCGTAGGCGCTTCTTAAGGCGTCTCGCATTCCGGTTTTCCGGATGGTTTCTTTTAAGCGTTCGGTGTACTTTTTAGTATCAGAAAATTCAAGTGGATCGCCGCTTACCAAATTTTCATTCAATTCGGTAAAAGTGCCGTTATCGAATAGAATTTCAAAGTACTCTTTGCTGCCAATTCGTTCATGGTAGCCACATTCAGAGCAAACGTATGAGTTGTTTGAATGGTCCTGAACGGTGTGAATTTTTTTACAACTTGGGCATTTGTACCACAAGCCTTCAGGGGTTTCCTTTTTCTCGCTTGTTGTCGTGGTAATTCCTTCTTTTAATCGTTTAAACCAACCCATGATATTTATGTTTACTGAGTATTTTTAAAAACTATCAAGAGCTTAGGCCAGAGTGATGTTTGCATCAAGATAAACATCCTGAATGGCATTGAGCAGTGTAACGCCTTCTTTTAAGGGTTTTTGAAACGCTTTACGTCCGCTGATAAGTCCCTGACCACCGGCACGTTTGTTAATTACTGCAGTGCTTATGGCTTCTGCTAAATCACTTTCGCCTTTGCTTTCACCCCCGCTATTGATTAACCCCATGCGCCCCATGTAACAATTGGCTACCTGGTAGCGGCAAAGATCAATTGGGTGATCACTGCTAAGTTCTGAGTACACTTTTGGGTGTGTTTTTCCAAAATTGATGGCGGTGTACCCTCCATTTTTATCGGAAAGTTTTTGTTTGATAATATCTGCCTGAATGGTTACCCCTAGATGATTGGCTTGTGAGGATAAGTCAGCTGCAGTATGATAATCCACTCCATCTTTTTTAAAGCCCGGATTACGGGTGTAGCACCAAAGTACAGTGGCCATGCCCAATTCATGAGCTCTTTCGAAGGCCTGAGCTACCTCCACAATCTGACGCGAGGATTCGGGAGAACCAAAATAAATGGTAGCGCCAACAGCAACGGCTCCCATGTTCCAGGCTTCCTCAACCGAGCCAAACATAATTTGGTCGAACTTGTTGGGGTAGGTTAAAAATTCATTGTGATTAATTTTAACAATGAAGGGGATTTTGTGAGCGTATTTGCGTGATACTGAGGCCAAAACCCCGTAAGTGGAGGCTACAGCGTTACAACCGCCTTCTATGGCCAATTTAACAATGTTTTCGCTGTCGAAATACATGGGATTGGGTGCAAAACTGGCTCCTGCGCTATGTTCAATGCCCTGATCAACAGGCAAAATACTCATGTAACCAGTGCCTGCAAGGCGACCGGAATTGTATAGTTGTCCGAGGCTTCTGAGTACCTGAGGGCTGCGGTTGGTGCCCGTAAATATACGGTCAATAAAATCAGAACCCGGCACATGCAGGTGCTCTTTTGAAATGGTTTTACAGGTGTGGTTCAGAAGGTAATCGGCTTGTTTTCCTAAAAGGTCTTTAATGTTCACGGACATGTTGCTGTGTTTAAAAAGGGAGACAAATATAACTAAAAAACCCCGCGAGTGGCGGGGTTTCTTTATGAATAATACTGTTTATTCGTTAATCATAATCATTTTGAATGGCACATTAATAATGGCCTGATAATCTTCACCTGCTTCCAGCATGTCTTCATCATCTTCTTCGTAGTGCCAATTGATGGTCACTGCACTGCCGGCTTTATTAATTCCCTCCAGTTTTTTAAATACATCCAATATGCATTTTGAAGACGAGGTATTAAAATACTCGAGCTGAACATTTACAGTGGTAACTGGCTTTGCGCTGCTTGCATATTTGTCGAGAGCGTCTACGAGTGGTTTGTAAAATTCAATGGAATTTTCGGGAATTGAACGACCTTTTACTTCCAATACTCCACTCTCAAGATCAAAACTAATGCTGGGAGTTTTGGGTGTGCCTTCAATAGAATATTTTTCCATAGTGTTGTGTTTTAGTTTTGTTGATTGCTGACTTTAATATTGAGCGTAAAGAAAGAAACTTTATTATCAATTTCCAAAAAATTATATTCCAATTTTTCACCAGTTTTCCGTGCGATGTCAATCATTCCGAGTCCGCCCCCACCCTTCAAAGACATTTCTCCGTTATTCAAAACCTTTTTGTAATATTCCTTTAATTCTTCTTTGTTTAATGAATTTACCTCATCCAGCCGTTTTTTCAAGCCCCCGATGTTTTCATTGAGTATGTAATTGCCGGTAATGATGTTGTATTTTTCTCCGCTTTTGCCAATTGTAAATATGGCTGAACTGTTCTTTTCATTTTCTTCTTTTTCGGCAACTTCATCCATGTGATGGTAAAGGTTTTGTAAACATTCTACCAGTACATTGTACACCTTTTTTTTCATTTTAGGCTCTTCCTGCAAATTGTCCATTTTGTTCTCCATGATCTGTAAAATGGAAGTAAGCAGCTCGGATGTAATTTCTCCCTTAAATGAAAGCAGAATATTGTTCCGCTCCATTTTATCGTATATATCGTATATGTCCAACAGCTTAATAAGGTTAGAAATTATGGGGTAAATATATAGTATTTTAATTGAGTAACAAGTCGGGGGGCGTCAATTTTATTTTTTTGAAGCTGCTGTTTTAACTTTTCAAATTTCAATGCCAACAATTAACACATCATCCACCTGTTCGTGTTTGTCTTTCCAGTCCTCAAAGCTTTTTTTCAGGGCCATTCTCTGTTCTTCGGCGGGCAGATGGTGGATGGTCATTAACAAATCGTGAAAGCGCTTCACCATGTACTTTTTACCCCGTTCCCCGCCAAACTGATCGGCATAACCATCAGAAAACATATAGGCCATAGCATGCCTTTGGGATTTGATTTGCCGGGTGATAAACACCCTTTCGGCATCCAGTTGTGCACCTCCCACCGGAAATTTGTTCCCATCGTATTTTTCCAGTTCATTTGATTTGGTAACCACTACCAAAGGACGGTTAGCACCCGCCCAGCGAATATCCGAATGGTCGTTGTTAATTGCAATAATGGAAACATCCATGCCATCGTTGGTATTGATTTCGTTGGTGCCCTGGCGTAAGGCTTCCTGAACCCCTTTGTGCAGGTTATTAAGTATTTCGCCCGGATCGGTAATGCCTTTTTCTAGCACAATCTGATGCAACAAGTTATGCCCTATCATGCTCATAAAGGCGCCAGGCACCCCATGGCCGGTGCAATCCACCACAGCAAAAATTTTATACCCATTTTCCTCGGCAAACCAGTAAAAATCGCCACTCACAATATCTTTTGGTTGATAAAGAATAAACACCTTTTTTAACTTGCTGTAAATGTGCTCTTTTGAGGGCAATATGGCTTCCTGTATCCTTCTTGCGTATTCTATGCTGCTGGTTATGTCTTTGTTTTTTTCTTCCAGCTGTTTTGTGCGCAAAGCCACTTTACTTTCAAGAATTTTATTTTCTTTTTTCATGGCCCGGGTCCGGTATTGGGTATACCCGTAAATCAAAGCCAGTCCGGTTAAAAACACAATAACAAAAAATGTTTTGGTTCTCCAAAAAGGCGGCACCACAGTTATCCTTATTTCGAAGGGTTTTTCGTTCCAAATGCCATCGTTGTTACTTGATTTTACTTTGAAAACGTAATCGCCACCTGGCAAGGATGTGTATGAAACATAACGTACACTGGTGGGTGCCGACCAGTCTTTATCACTGCCTTCTAGTTTGTATCTGAATTTATTCTTTTCCGGATCAGTAAAATCCAATGCGGCCAGTTCAAACTGAAAGTAATTTTCGCTCCAGCTCAAATTAAGGTGTTTTTTATACGTAATAACAGAATCCGTATCCACATCATTGCCTCCGCGCTGATAGCCTATCACGTAGGATTCGGGCACATGAAGATTATCCTTAATGGCACTTGGCCGAAACGCATTAAACCCTTTGGCTCCTCCAAAATACATCATGCCGGTTCCGGATGCGAAAGCGGCTCCACTGCTATACTCCGTATTAATTAAACCATCTTTAATGTTGTAATTCTTAAACGTAATCTCTTTTTCGGCGTATTTAGGGTCAAATTTGATAATACCGGAATTGGAACTCATCCAGAAACAATCCATACTGTCTTTGAGTATAGAATAGAGATAAGTGCTGGCCAGGCCATCCTTTTCATAAAAGTTATAAAAACTATTGTTTATCAACAATTTGCTCAATCCGGTTGAGGTGGCTACCCAAATGTTTCCGCGTTTATCTTCATTCACGCCAAGCACCATGTTAGAAGCAATTTGTCCCAATTTACCCTTGTTTTCGAACACCTTTTCAATGGGTAATTTTCCGTTTTGAACAAAATCACTCATTTTTACCAAACCACCATCGTTTGTTCCAATCCATACTTTTCCTTTAGAATCTTTAAAGATGGCATTGATGTTGTTGCTGGGTAAACCATCGTTTCGGGTAAATTGTATTACATCATAACTTCGGAGATCAATTCTGAATAAACCATCACCAATGGTGCCCGCGTATAAATAAGCCCCATCCCGTTTCAAACAAACCACGGTTCCTCCTTTTTCACCATTCAGAATTTTTTTGCCCTTTTTGGTAGCTTTATCATAACGGTACAAGCCATCGCCGTAGGTGCCTACCCAATAGATGTTTTCACTTTCTTTTTCGAGAGACAAGGCGGAGCCCGACTGCAGCAACTGCCGGTGCGATTCAATGTAGCCGGTTTTTAAGTTAATTTCATCGAGTACATTAACACCACCCACCATCACCACACCCCTGCGATCTTCATAAAAACAATAGATGTTTTCGAATTTGGATTCGTAATTGTGTGTAGAGGTTGGGAATTTAAGTGAACGGAAAAAAGAAATATTAATTCCTCCGGCCTCTGTGCCTATCCAAAAATTATTCTGGTTATCTAGAAATATTACGTTACAATTGTTTGAGTTAAGTGAGAGTGGGTTGTCTTTTTTTTGATAAAGGTCAACCTCCTCGGTAAGCAGGTGATACACTGCAAGCCCGTTTAGTGTGGCAGCGTATACTTTGTTGTTGCCGATTTTAAAGTCCTTTATAGAATTAACGTTATCGCCACGGTTTGCAAAAAGGATATTTTGTTCTACCTCAAAAAACTTATCAATTTTAAACAGGCCGTTTCCAAGGGTAGAAACATAAATTTTTTCACCATATTGATCAATGTTGCTGATAGAAGTTAAATCCTCCGCAGTGAAATCAGAATAATCAGGAATAATCAAATCCAGTTTCTCTGGCAGTTGACCATTGAGCCTCCAAAGGCCGTTGGCAGAAGTTCCGGCTAAAACTTGCTTGTTTACAAGGGCAAGGCATTTTACATTTATTTCTTGAGGGTGAAAATAGCTTTTTGTAATATTACCATTGATGATGTCTATTTGAAACAATCCCTTTTCGGTTCCGATTAAGGCGTGGCGATCATCTTGTTTTAAAACAGCATTGATGCGACAATTGAATTTGGTGTCAGATGTGCTGATCCGTTTAAACTTTTCAGTCACCGGATTAAAATACGTTAAACCTTCCAGTGTTCCAATGAGAATAAGGTCTCCCTTAAACTGTTTAATGGCTGTAATGTCGGAGCAGAAAATGGATTCCGGGTTTGTGGGGTCGTTTTTAAATATTTTTACCTGATAACCATCGTATTTATTAAGCCCATCCTGTGTGCCAAACCACATAAAACCCAGTTCATCCTGCATGATACACTTGACGAAATTTGTGCTCAGACCTTGCTCACCGGTAATTTGTTTAAAACGGAGCTGTTGGGAATGGATCTGTTGAACAAAAAGCCATAACAGGAGTACACCATAAGGTCTTTTTAGTTTCATAATCAATCACCTAAGATAATTAATTTTTCCAATACCATAAACAGGTATATTTACAGGTGGATGTGTGGCATTGCCGGTATATTTTATTTTAATTCAAAACACAACATGCCGAGTCATCAACACAGCGCTGTAATTGAGGCGTTAAGGCATCGTGGTCCGGATTTTCAAGGGCACTGCTCCTACCCTCTCTCTGAGCTTTATCACACCCGTTTGAGCATCCTCGATCTAAGCGAGGCAAGTCATCAGCCTTTCGAAGATGCCCATAAAAACTACGCCATGGTTTACAATGGCGAAGTGTTTAATTATAAAGATTTGATAGATTCCAAAGCGCAACTCAAGAGCAGCGGAGATGCCGAAATCGTGTTTCATGCATTAAAAAATGAGAAGGAAAAAGCATTGAACCAATTTAATGGCTTTTTTTCTATAGCCTTCTTAGACCATAACCATCATGAATTATTACTGGCGCGAGATCGCTATGGCGTAAAGCCACTCTATTATTATCAGGACCACGATAAATTAGTATTTGCCTCAGAACTTAAAGCACTTTTAAACATTACGGGCCCCCTTGAACTCAACTCAGAACAGGTGTATACCTATTTCAGACTGAATTATTGTGCCGGTGAAGAACGAATTTTTAAAGGCGTATACAGCCTTGCCCCAGGCTGCATGTTAAAAGCGAACAGCAATGGTGTACACATTGAACAGTGGTACACGCCCTCGTCAAAAGTTGCCCCAGGCAATTTGGAATCGATATTGGGTGATGCAGTTAAACTGCGTTTGCAAGCCGATGTGCCGGTTGGCTGTTTTTTGAGCGGAGGGCTTGATTCCTCAATTATCAGTGCCCTCGCAAAAAAAGAAAAACCGGACATAAAAACATTTAGTTTGGGCTTTACATCGCATCCTTATCTTGATGAAAGCAGATATGCCGAACGCGTGGCCAAACACATAAAATCTTCGCACTATGCTTATAACCTGAGTGAGGACGATTTTTTAAACCATTTGCCTGAATTTTTTAATTGCATCGATGAACCGTTTGCTGATTCATCTGCATTTAATCTTTTTCTGCTTTCTAAATTCAGCCGACATGAGGTGAAAGTGGCTTTGAGCGGCGATGGCGCCGATGAACTGTTCAAAGGATACTTAAAGCATAAGGCATTGCTCTACAGTAATCATCCTTTAATCAGCATAGCCACCTTTTATGCGGCTGGCTTAACAAACCGTTTGCCGTCGTCGAGAGAAAATAAGTTTCACAACACCATTCGCCAACTAAAAAAGTTAGGGCAATTAAAACATCTTGGAGCAGCGGAAAAACAAGAATTCCTTGCAGGCATAAGCACTCACAAAGAAATTCTGGGCCTGTTAAAAGAAAAAATTCACGGCACGGCGTTTCATTCTCTTTTTATAAATGCCGGTAATTACCAAAAATGGCCTGTTGAAGATTGGTTCGATCTGAAGGTGGTTCTGGCTGAAGATATGCTTGTAAAAACCGACCGCTTTAGTATGCGACATGGGCTTGAGCTACGCAACCCTTTTTTGGATTTTCGAGTTGTTGAATTTGCACTTCAATTAAAATATACACAAAAGATTTCCTACCGTGAGCAGAAAATTATTTTGAAAAAACAGCTGGGTCATTTACTGCCTGCAGATACGGTAAATCGTCCGAAAAAAGGTTTCGAGTTGCCATTAAAAAGTTGGCTCACCGGGCAGCTCAGAACGTCGCTTGAAACAGACTGGCTGAATGAGGAAAAGCTAAGCGCAGAAGGTGTTTTTAACCCCGAATCGGTTGCCGTATTGAAAAAACAATTAGTTTCACCCAATCCCGGAGACAGCGCGGCTAAAATTTGGGCCCTTGTTGTGTTTGAAAAATGGATTAACAATTACAAAACATTTATAAAACCACGTGACTAAAGTACTTCGCATCGTTAACCGCTTCAACCTTGGTGGCATCACTTACAATGTATCTTACCTTAGCCGCTTCATGCCGGAAAAGTTTGAAACCCTCCTTATTGGCGGACCGGAAGAAAAAGATGAGGAAAGCTCGCTTTTCATTCCACATTCTTTGGGCTTAAAGCCAATTGTGTTGCAAGAATTAAAACGCAGCATTAATCCCCTTCAGGATTATTTAGCCTATAGAAAAATCAGAAAAATAATTCGCGAATTCCGTCCGGATATAGTTCATACCCACGCGAGTAAAGCGGGTTTTATTGGTCGGCTTGCCGCGAAGCACAGCAGGGTTCCGGTTATCGTTCATACCTTTCACGGCCACGTGTTTGAAGGGTATTTTTCTCCTGCACTCACACTCATCATCAAAACCATAGAGCGCCGTTTGGCCGGTTATTGCCATTGCATTGTTGCCATCAGCAACGAGCAGAAAAAACAATTAAGTGAAAAGCACAGGATTTGTGATGCGTCAAAAATCAAAGTCATCCCGCTGGGTTTTGACCTCGGGCGTTTTACAGAAAATCAGAAAGAAAAACGAAAAGCCTTCAGAACACGCTTTGGTTTGACGCAGGATGAAATTGCAATAGGTATCATTGGGCGTTTGGCGCCCATAAAAAATCACCGCTTGTTTATCGATGCTGTGCTGTACACGGCTAAACACAGCTCCAGAAAAATCAAAGCCTTCATAATTGGTGATGGAAAAACAAAACCAGAGCTTGAAAACTACATTCGAGAGAAGTACAGCACTGAACAATTGGGACAAAATCCTTTGATTCTTTTTACAGGCTGGATCAAGGAGGCAGATGTTGCCCTGGCCGGATTGGATTTGGTGTGTTTAAGTTCAAAAAACGAAGGCACACCGGTAAGTTTAATTGAGGCGCAGGCAGCCGGAAAATTTATAGTAAGCACCAAGGTGGGCGGCATTAAGGATATTTTACATGCTGGATGTGGGTTGTTATCGGATGCGGGAGATGCTGCCGGATTTAAGACAAATGTACTCTTTGCTGTAGATAACTTTGAAGCGTGTGAAAAAAATGCAGGTAAGGCGCAAGTTGAAGTGCTCAATAAGTTTTCCTATACCAGGCTATGCAGTGATATGGCCGCGCTATATGAGAGCCTGCTAAGCGTTAAGAATTAAAAATTATTCTATTTCCATTTCAAATGGTAAACGTGCCTGTACACCGTTAAGCTTTGAAATATTTTTCAGTTGACGGAGGTATTTGTAGGTAGCACCTAAATTTTTCTGCATCAAGCGCGTTTCCAATTCAGTTTCCTTTTTTCCCATAAATGCATCCAGAGGATTAGACTGTTTGGGAAGTTCAAGAATTTTAAAGTCGGCGGCATTTGCTTTTTTAGCAGCGTAAGCGATGGCATCATCCAATCCACCGAGTTCATCCACCAGTTTTATTTTTAAAGCTTCACTCCCACTCCAAACGCGGCCTTGGCCAATACTGTCTACCTCTGCTTGCGACATGTTTCTGCCTTCAGCCACCCTTAACGTAAACGTGTTGTACACCGCTTCAACGCTATTTTGAATATAATTTATTTCTGTTTGAGTCAGTGGCCTGAGTCCTGAAGCTATATCACTGTAGGCATTGGTATTCACTGTATCCAGTGTAATACCCAGTTTGTTTTCGAACATGCGTTTAAAGCTTGGCAACAATCCGAAAACACCAATTGAGCCGGTGATGGTATTGGGTTGGGCAAAAATTCTGTCGGCTGCGCAACTGATGTAATATCCGCCACTGGCGGCCACGTTGCCCATGCTAACGATGGTAGGTTTTGCCTGTTTGCACAACGTCATTTCACGCCAAATCACATCACTTGCCAGGGCGCTTCCACCGGGCGAATTTACACGCAAAACAACCGCTTTCACGTTTGAATCCATGCGGGCCTCGCGGATGGCTTTTGCCAAACGTTCGCTGCCTATTTCTTCGTCGTCTCCCTCCCCGCTGCCTATTCCGCCAATGGCATAAACCACGGCAATTTTTGGGGCTTTAGCTTTTGCTTTTTTTACTTTCGTATTTTTGTACTGCGACATGGCCATGAAACTCAATTTATCACTTTCTTTAAGTCCGGTTTTGGCTTTCAGTTCGTTCATCACCTCATCTTCATAAGCCAAGGCATCCACAAATTTACCCAAAGCGTCAGTTGGCTGAAGGATACTAAGTTGGTTGGCCATTGCGTTTAACTCATCAACGGTTAATTTTCTTTCCTTGGCAATGTTATTAAGCATGGTGCCCCAGATGCTGTTTAAAAAACTTTCGGATTGCAGACGATTAGCTTCACTCATTTTATCGAGTAAAAACGGTTCAACAGCACTTTTGAATTTACCATGCCTAAAAACCTGTACGTCGATATCAAGTTTCTCAAAGGTTTGTTTGAAAAACATCAGGTTCATGTGTAAGCCTTTCCAGTCGAACATTCCCTGAGGATTAAGAAATACTTTGTTGCTCACTGAAGCTAAATAGTAGTGTTTTTGGGTATAATACTCCGCATAAGCATAAATGAATTTACCTGATTTTTTAAACTCCAGGAGTGCGTTACGCAATTCTTCCAGAGCAGCAAAACCAATTTCTGGTTCTTTAAATCCCAGATAAATGCCTGAAATAGATTCGTCGCCCTGTGCGTCTTTAATTTTTTGTATAAGCACATTTAAGCCCATGCCTTTTTCTTCACCAAATGCCGCCAAATTGCCTAATTCTTGGAATGGGTTAAGGGCCTCGCGGTCGGTAAGTGGGCCATCCATAATTAACTTTAACACCGTGCCCTTTTTTGCCGGTTTATCGTCTTCCTGCGATAGGTCGTTAAAACTTGATTTCACCACCACAATCACAACAACAAGGGCTAAAAGAGTTGCTACCACAATGCCAACGATGGAACCAAAAAACGCACCAAAAAACTGCTTCATACTTCGTTACAACTAAAAGTTTTTGTTATACCAAAACCACTCTGTCATCCTAATGCCGTGGGAAAAAGTGTAATTTTGGTAAAATTAAGAATATTCGCCCTTTGCGCTAGAAAGAAAGTATGAACACGGCATTTTTAAGTTTGGGTGGTAATTTACATGAGCGTGCGGATACTCTTTTTAAAGCCAGACTGGCCATTCTTAAACAATGTGGTACGATTGTAAAGGCATCAAGTCTTTTTGAAACCGAAGCCTGGGGGACCAGCTCCGAAAATGCTTATCTAAATCAGGTGGTAGAGATTAGAACTGCACTTAGCTCAAAATCTCTGCTCTCCGAGCTCCTGTCCATAGAAACCAGTTTAGGAAGAAAAAGAACTGAAGACCGCTATGCAGACAGGGTAATAGACCTTGATGTTTTGTTTTATAACGGGGACTGTATTCGACTTGAACATCTTACGGTGCCTCACCCTCAACTTGAGTTTAGAAAATTTGTTCTGGTTCCCCTGTGTGAAATTGCACCTACACTTTTGCATCCGGTCTTAAAAAAAACAGTGCGTGAATTGCTTGAAAATTGCAAAGACACGTTAAATGTGAGAAAATTGTCGCCGGTACGACTGCCCCGTTATATCTGCATTGAGGGAAATATTGGATCGGGAAAAACCAGTTTGGCAAAAGTGTTAGCACCACACCTGGGTGCATTTTATTTACAAGAACAGTACGAAGACTGCCGTCTTTTGCCATTGTTTTATAAAGAACCATCGCGTTATGCTTTTGCTTTAGAGTTTAGTTTTTTACTGAATCGTTTTGAACACATCAGTGCCTGTTTTGAGGCAGAGCACACAAGAATAATTAGTGATTACAGCCTGTTCAAAAGCCTATGCTTTGCCAAAGTAAATTTGAAGCAAGATGAATTTCAACTTTTTGAGAAACAGTTTCAAACCATCCTTCAAAAGTTACCTGAACCGGATTTCATCATACATTTGAATGCGCATTCGGATCTGCTTCTTCAAAACATAAGCAAACGTTCGAGAAATTTTGAGACCCAAATTTCAAAAGACTATCTTCATAAAGTAAGCAGTACATATGAAAAAACTTTCGGAAGTTTAACGAACATCCCTCAGCTGTTTCTTACTGTTGACCGCTACCATTCTGAGCTCGAAAAAGAACACATAGAAAAGATAGAGCACTTCATTTTTAAAATTTTTGCAGAAAAGTACTAAAAACCATACATTTAAGTTTTACTCCGCATGAGAAGAGCTGCAGTGCTTGTATTGGTATTTTTCTCAAGCCTGCTAGGTGTTGCGCAAATTACCATTATCGGTAAGAACTTACTCAACGGTACACCCCTTACCTCAGGCAAACTTTTCGTTTATGCTGACGGTAAACTAACTCACACCTTAAGTACTAACAAACTACCGGAGTTTATGCTAAAACTCGATTTTGGAAAATGTTATAAAGTTTACATTCAGCATCCGAGCTCACCATTAGCGCACTTTGAGGTAATTGGCAACTCAATTCCTTCAGATAAATACATGTACCGCATGACCTATGAATTTCAGGTAAACTTGGCTGATAAATGGGATGAAGACATTGATACCAATGTGTTTAAAAATGCCTTTCACCGCATTATTTTTAATGGCTATAACCAAATGGTAGCCGATACAACGTACAATCTTGAATTTTCCAAACACATCTTGAAAAAGCAAAATCCAGGCGTTTTATCAGGAACCTCCTTAGAGAATAACATACTTGTGGGCAAAATTATTTCGCCTGATTTTCCATCGCTGAATTTGTTCCCCGTGCAAATTGAATGTTTATCCGCCAACCAGCAAATCCTTCGCACATTAAGCAGCGACAGATTGGGCCTCTTTGCTTTTCGGTGTAAAAAAAATTCCGATATTGTTTCTATACGAATGACTTTGAGAGACAGCTCATTATCCGGAAAAACATTAAGCATACTAAACAGCAAAGACGAATTGCTTTTTGAAGGCCGTGTAAATAATAACCTTTGCATCTGGAATTTAGGCGCAAAGAGCAGTGAGCCCCTAATTGACAATACATACGAAGCTCACGTGGGCGGTAAAATTGTAATTGCCTCGCCAAAAGAAAAACGTTTCTACTCTGAACGGGAAGTATACCTTTTGAATAAACGGTTTACAGTGATTGACAAAACAACCACGAACCTGATTGGCACCTTTGTTTTTAACGAAATACAGCCCGATAACACCTATTACATTGCCCTTAACAAAGCCGATCTTGCGCGTGGCGAAATGGCTGATATGTTAAACAAAGACGATAAATTTGTAGGCAGATTGGATACTTTGATCGGAGATAAATTCGTTTACAAAATATCTTCAAGATACCCGGTAAGTTATAACCGCATACTTGTGAGCGAAAACGAATTACACATGGATGTGAAAGCAACGATTTTTGGCGACAATGTGAACAACCCCATTGGTCATCTTAAGATTATCCTTCTTAATGATGCTTACGAACCCATAGATAGTGTGATTACTGACGATTTTGGAAGTTTTAAATTCAAATACCTTCCTTTTTTAAAGCGCTTTTACCTGGATGCCGACAATTCACACAACATGCTGGATGTATTCAGAAACATATTAATTTACAGTAACGACAATCACCTGATAAAAGTGATGACCCATCAAAAAGGTAAAAAATTCAGTTACAAACCCATGAGTACTGAAATACTCAACATGCGGGAAGTAGAAATTGAAGATCCATGGCTAAAACTAATAGAAGAAAAACAAAACCACAGCGTAGAAATTGATTTTGTAGAAAACAGATTGATTGTTGAAAACATACACTTTGAAAACAATAAATCTGATTTGAGTGAACAGGACAAAGAAACACTGAATAAAATAATTTTGGTACTAACCACTCAAAAAAACCTTCGCATTGAAATTGGAGCACATACAGACAGTAAAGGCGGTGAAGAAGAAAATCTTAAATTGAGCCAACAAAGAGCAAAAGTGGTTTGTGCTTACATTCTGAGTTACGGTGTAGAAGCGAACCGTTTAGTGGCCAAAGGTTACGGTGAAAGCAAACCACTGGTACCATGCAATGCGCCCTATGTTTGCAGTGAAAGCGATCACGCCAAAAACAGAAGAATTGAATTTAAAATTTTAAACAATACAAAAATAAAATGAAGACCAGTGAAATAACATTTAAAGTCAGTGTAGACGAAAACAACCTTCCCGTTAAAATTGAATGGGAAGCTCCGGGCAGCGGAGAACAAAGTGAATGCACCAGCCTGATGGTAGCCCTTTGGGATGCTAAAGAAAACAATACGCTAAGAATCGATTTGTGGACAAAAAACATGAGTATTGATGAAATGAAAAAATTTTTTCATCAGAATGTGATTACCCTGTCGGAAACCTATTTACGGGCAACAGGTGATGAAGCCACCAGTAACAAAGTAAAGGCCTTTTTTAAAGAATTAGGAAAAGAAAGCGGCGTGTTGAAGTAAACTGCGGCTTATTCATGAGCCGCAAGCTGAGATTCGAATATGCTGAAATTGACGCCGCCGTAACGCCTTTGATTTATAAAATGCGCGAGATGTTTCAAGCTTGTTCTTTCACCGTGTTCAATAATCAACCAACCGCCCGGCTTAAGCAGGGCATGTTGATAAACTAAAGTATGTATCGCATCTATGTTTTTCAGGTCGTAGGGCGGGTCGGCGAAGATAAGATCGAATGGTTCTTTCTCTTTTTCCAGAAATTTAAACACATCGGTCTTAATTACTGAAACCTTAAAGCCAAATGCTTCTGCAGTTGCGCTGATGAAAGACACGCATTTGTTGTTTAAGTCTACGCTCACTATATTTTGGGCACCTCGTGAAGCGAACTCCAAGGAAATGTGGCCGGTTCCGGAAAAAAGATCCAAAATACGGCAATCCGATAAATTGAAACGGTTTTGAAGGATATTAAACAATGCTTCTTTGGCAAAGTCGGTGGTTGGGCGAACCGGTAAATCGCGGGGTGTTTTTATCACACGGCCTTTGTGTGTACCGCCTATAATTCGCATGTGTGCTGGTTGAAAAGTGTGAAATAATAATGGCCGGGGAGTTGCGCAAGTTCTTTGTGAAGTTTCACCGGCTCGCCGGTAACTGCGCCTACCGTGGTTTTGATATACTTTTTGAGGGTTTTTACAAACTCTGCATCCAATGGCATTTCTCCAATCAAAGCAAGTGAAGTTTGAGCAGGATCAAAACCAAATTGTTCCAAAGCAAACAGAAGGTAATACAAAACATCTTCATGGGCAGACCATTTGAGTACATTGTAATACAGCAGTTTTTCGTTTTTTTTCAAGGCCAGTTCCATCACATGTTCTCCCAAAAAAAGCGCCGCCTGTGAATTACTAAAGGATCGGTGATTAAAAAATAAACTCAGGTTAACAGCACCGGCATGACGAATAAATACCGCATTAAAATTTTTTTCAAGAACCCGGCACAGCTCTGCATTCAGAGCATAACCAAACCTCAAGTCACCTACCTTGTGTGAAAACACCTGTTTTCCGTTTGTCTCGCCCGTTGAAAACCTGAGGTAATCTTTTACATCGTTTTCGTTGCCAAAAGCAAGGGGCAACAATGCAAACTCAGCGTTTAAAACAGAAACCAGAACTTTTTCAAAAACACGTTGATGCAATAAAAAATTGCGGATAAAAAACTCCAGCCGTTCTTCTTCACTCATGGCCGAATTTATATTGAACTCCATGTGACCGAGCTCAAATACCTCGCTAAACCCCGACAATGAAACAGAATACATCATGGCGTGCGGCGCGATAAGCAGCGAAAGGCTGATTTTATCGGAGGCCTGAAACTGATGTACAGTAAAGTGCCTTATTTGATAGGATTCTGTTAACATTGCGGCAAAGCTAATAAATCTTATGTTTTAGGCGGTAAATTGCATTGCAATCCACCTTTTTGATTATAAAAGCTCTTAAATAGAAACACTACACAAAATCCATTCCCTTAATTTTTTCTTGCTTTTGTTTATCTTTTCATCAAAATCTTTCAAGAAAACCCAAAAGAATAGCACTATATTAACCACAAAGTGTTAGGTTATTTGTTAATTTGACTTTAGTCTTTTTGATTTATATCGTATTTTTAGAGGATTTTAACCTAGAATGAAGCGACTTCGTCTTGCTGTTTATTGCGCCATTTTAACGTACACCTCTATGGCTCAGACGTTTATGCGTCCAAACGAATGGAAGAAGTACAAGCGTGAGGTTTTTGTAACGGCAGGCGCCTCAAACTTTTTAGGAGATTTGGGAGGTGGTAATCAGGAAGGAACCCGTTTTGGCCCCTCGGATTTAGATTGGGACCAAACACGTGTTGCGCTTGGCTTTGGAGCAAGGTACAAACTCAGCCGGTTTATTAACGTGGCCGGAAAATTTTCATACCTCGCCGTAAGGGGGAACGATGCGGCCACTGAAGATATTTACCGCAAAAACAGAAACCTTAATTTTCGATCGTCCATTTTTGAATTGAGCGGACGTATGGAAATAGGGTATCAAAGCACACGTCGCGGTGGCAACCGTTACGGTATTCGCAAAAATTACGGCAAGGGTAAAAATTTCACACACAACATTTTTGCTTTTGCAGGCCTTGGTGGTTTTTACTTCAACCCAAAAGGCGTGGATGCATCAGGAAAAATTCATAAACTAAGGCCCCTTCATACAGAAGGGCAAGGCTTACCAGGCGGACCAAAACAGTATTCCAACGTTAACATCAGCATTCCAATGGGTTTTTATTATAAACTCACCATCAACAAAGTATGGTCGGTTGGCCTGGAATTTGCTCATAGAAAAACATTCACTGATTACATCGATGATGTAAGCACCGTGTATTACGACCCTGTTGCCTTAACGCAGGCTTATGGTCCACTATCCGCAGCTATGGCCGACCCCAGTTTGGGCCTTATTCCCGGCGCATCAAGTCCGGCTGCCGACGGTACTCCGGCTCAACGCGGAGACTCCGATAAAGATTCTTTTATGAGTTTGGAAATTTCAGTGAGTTACATTTTCAAAAAACAACGCAAATCGGCCCGACTTAGAAGTAAATTCTAGTTTTTTCACAAGCTGTTTATTTCCTGTTAATAAGCTGTTCGTGCCCTGTTTATTTTAAGTTAAAAACAAAACACCCCTTAAACACACCGTGGTTATTCGTAAATCAGGCACTTCATTTATTGTCTGAAACCTACCGTTCACTAAGTCAAAAGCCGTATTGGCTAAATGTTAGTAGTTTTCAATGTAGTTTACCCAACTATTTGGGCCTGTAAAACGTTTAGTCTTTTGAATTCGTAAAGCACTTGCTTAAGATTTGCACAAGAATAAATCTGGCAAGGGTTTTGTTAACACCTGATAGTATGAAAACGAATCAACTGACTTTACCCATGTTTCCGCTCAACATTGTGTTGTTTCCGGGTGAAACCTGCAAACTTTACATTTTTGAACAACGTTACCGTCAAATGGTGGAAGACTGCCTTTTGAACGGGGCCTCTTTTGGTGTTCCATTTATTGAACGTGGAGAACTTAAAGAGTATGGTAGTGAATTAAAAATTAAACGCGTACTTAAAACCTATGAAAACGGCAGCATGGATATTTTGGTGGAAGGAGTGCGGTTGTTTAGGTTAAAAACTTTCAAAGACGTGCTTCGACCAAAACTTTATGGCGCAGGCACAATAGAGCCCTTAGAAGGGGGGCAGCGCATTATCATGAATAATTTACAGGATGCTGTAGTAAATTATTACAACTCAGTTGAAGACAAACTAACCGATTATGAAACGGTTTCTAAATTAACCATTTACAATGTTGCCGCCGCTTTACAATTGAGTGCGTCTGAAAAATTCAGACTGATTACAACCCCCCACCAACAGCAGTACCTTTTAAATATTTTAAATTTCAGAATGCACGTGTTGCGTTGCGAGCAACAATTAAAAGGCAGATTCGCTGAAAATTAAACATAAAGGAACTTAGTTAATCTCCGATTCGTTGATTAATTCAGCATCGATTACGCCAATAATTTTAAAATCCGTTCTTCTGTTTTTTGCCCTTCCTGAAGGATTATCTGTGCCATCGGGATAGTCATTTGGAACCAGGGGCAAACTTTCTCCATAGCCTTTGGCCCTTAACCTTCTGGGGTCAATTCCCTTACTAACCAAATACTTTACAACACTTTCCGAACGCCGTTGAGAGAGTTTAATGTTGTATGATTCTGACCCCTTGCTGTCGGTATGAGACTGAATTTCAACTATCAATTCTGGATTTTCCTGCATAAGCTTTAGCACGGTAGTATCCAATACGTTCTGACTTTCTTTAAGAAGTTCCCATTTGTCGGTTTGGTAATTGATGTTTGGAATCCGTACTGCAGATTTTGGCTTTTTCACAAGCTTCAGGTCTTCGTGCAGTATCTTTGAATTGGTTAAGGACTTTGTGCTGACTTCAGCACTGCTGCCCAAAAAATCATCCTTTTTAGTGAGTAAATAATAATCGTTTCCGGCTTCCAAATCTGTTCTGAACTTACCATCCTTTCCTGAACGTAGAGTTTTTACAAGGTATTTTTCACCACTTTCTTTGTCTTTAATGTATATTTCAATCAGGGCATCATTAACAAATTCAAAGGGGTCGGTTAGTTCATGCACGCGACCTTCCAGAGTTATTTTTATGTAATCGGTTTTTTTAAATGTGTAGATATCATCGCAACAGGTGCTATTTTTTAAGGCATAGCCGCCTTTACGGTTACTTACAAAAAAACCTTCCTTGCGATTGGGCGAAATAGTGAAATAAATATCATCAGCACCGGAATTATAGGGTGTGCCAAGGTTCTCGGGCAATTCCCATTTTGTGCCATTACCCTTTGATTTATAAATATCGTATCCGCCCAAACCACCCATGCCATCTGAACTAAAATAAAGTGTACGGGTTTCGTTATCAAAAAACGGGCTCAGTTCGTTTTGAGAGGTGTTAATTTTAATGCCGGCGTTTCGGGGTGGTTTGTAGGTGCCCTTTTTTAAATTGTAAACGGTGTACCAAATATCCAACTTACCTTTTCCTTTGCGGTTACTCACAAAAAACAGAATCTCGTTACCTTTTACCGGATCGCTTGCCAAAGCGGGCATAGTGGCAGTGTATTTGGGTGTGTTGATTTCTTTTGGGAGTTTTATGGGCTCGGACCACCTGTCTCCATTTTTTTCTGAAACATAGATGGCGCAAATCATCTCACCTTTGAAACTTTCTTTGCAACGCGTAAAATAGAGGCGTTTTTTGTCGGCACTTAAACAGGCATTAGAGGTATGGTACCCTTCCGCATTAAATGGTCCTTCTAACTCACCGGCAAATTTCCACTGATTACTTTTTCTTTTCGCCTGAAAAAGTTTCCTGACTTTACTTTCTGCACCATTTCCTTCTTCTATGTATTCCTTTGTATTGGTTCTATAGGAAGAAAAAACCAAGGTGTTATCATCAAAGGCAATTGGTGCTGCCTCCACGTTCACCTTGTTAACGGTTGTATCGAGGTGCTGAACAATAACTTTATTTCTGATGGTTACAATTTTTTTTACTGAGTCGCAGTAATTCAATTCTTTGGCCGCTTGTTTTTTCAAGGCTTTATTTTTGCCCTTGTATTCTTTTCTGAACTTTTTAAAATTAAACCCGGCGCTGTCGTAGAGGCCATTGCTTTTTTGCATTTGGGCGTGAAAATAAAGCGCTTCAGGAACTTTCTTTGGGTTACTTTGGTAAGCATTTAAAAACATGTGTTGCGATTTTTGATAATCACGCACCTGCATATAGGCATAAGCTAAAAGATACTTGGCTTCTGCATCCTGTGCATTTTTTTTTACTGCACCTTCCAGGTAATAAACCGCAGAAGCCGGATCGTTTTGTTTAAAGGCATTTTGGCCCAATTTTTTAAGTGCTCTTGCACCGGCACTTTGCATAAAACTTGAATCCTGCTGTCCATATGTACACAGAGCAAAACAAAACATGCTGAAAAAAATGGATTTAAAACCGGTCACAACTTACTTCTCTTTTTGGCAATCGATTATTGAATGCTTTATAAATAATGGCTATTTCAAATGCGCCTTTCATATCCACAGATGTTTTTAATTGAGAGAGTGTAACATCGTAACTAAAGCCAAAGGTGTATTTCTCATAATGAAACCCCGCTGTAATAATCCCTGCATCCGGATTTCTTTCAATCCCGCTTCTCCACATGGCTCCAAAAAATACTGAATTTCTATACAGTGGGTTTTGATTTAAAACCACTTCAATGTTTAATCCGCTCACCCAATCGCTCACCTGAGAGGTGAAACCATACATGCTGTGGCCCTCTAAGATAATGTGTTTACCGGCATACCACCTCAGCAGGAGGTTGGCCATCTGACGAATGGGGATGCGGTTATCATTGTTCAGCAAAAAACTCTCTTTAGGTTTATTTACATGAAACCATGCATAACCCAATTCAGGTTCAAATTTTCCAAACCGCTTTGTTACAGCAGCACCAAGGTTTAAATCCAAAAAAGAGAAACGTTGGGAGACATCATTTTCCATGTTGGGCAAGGTATTATCAAATTGACCTGTATTCCAATTTAACTGGTTTGGATAGGTATTGTTATAAAAATCAATGGTTTTAATTACCAGGCCCGGTTGAATTCCTGCGTGAAATACAAAACCGCCAACAGCATGGTGCAGGCCTAATGAAGGCAATATTTTTGACACATTGAGGTTGCCGCCTGAACGGTCGTTCAAAAATAAAAAGCCTCCGCTACAATTGATTCCGCCGGGGAAGAAATTAAAATCGCCTCCTGCCGAATAGGTATCGTAAGCCTCACCTATTTCTCTCCATTGCGAACGGTAGTTTGCAAAAAAACGGTAATCGCCGTCGTAATTGCCCGTGTTGGCCGGATTTAAGGTTAAAGGAGAAAAATAATATTGTGAAAAATGCACATCCTGAGCCTTCAGTATATAAAACTGAGTGAGAAAAAAAACAATTATCAGGGTATAGTACGTTTTCAAAACACTATCGGATTAATTTAAAGGCACCTGATTTGGTTAAGGTTTCATCAGTATAAGTATCTACTGAAGCCTGATAGATATATGTTTCCATGTTTTGAGGAATGCCATTAAACGTACCATCCCAACCTTTATCTAAATCGTTACTTTCAAAAAGCAATTGCCCCCAACGGTTAAACACTTTGAAATAATTTAATTTTCGGATGCCCCAGCCTGCCGGGATAATAAAGTCGTTAACCCCATCATTATTGGGTGTAAACGCAGATGGCACATCAATGCTTGCCACCAGTCTTACAATTACAGTATGCTGATTCAAAACTTCGAAACATTTTAAAGGTAAATCCGTCACGCTCACGGTATACGTGATGTTGGAGGTGCTGCTTGAAACAGGGTTATAACAATTTGTACAACTCAGAAAACTGGTATCGTTCACCCACACATACGTGTAGCCATTCCCCAGAAAGCCATTCACGGTAACCGTTTGTCCGATAATGATGGTGGTGCTTGTATTTATTGAGGGTGGCGGTAATTGAATACGAATACTATCCACTACCGGATTACTTTTGCAATTGTTCATATCGCTTACCTGCAAACTAAACACGGTAGTAACCGGCGCATTAGCCTGCAGAGAGAAGCTGTTGCCGGCATCAAAAATTACGTTGTACGAATTGTTACCACCCAATAATGTTCCTGTAATGGTTCCGCTCAATCCCGGAGCACCGTTGCCGGTCACAAGAAAAAGAGAATCGGGACAAGCCAGGTCTTCAATGTTTAAACTGGCTGAAGGTAAAGGAAAAACGGTCATGGTTTTACTGATGGTATTGGTGCAACCAACATCAAAATCTTTCGCGATTAAATTCACAGTATAATTACCGGGCAAGGGGTAGGTATAATTAGGAGAGATAGCCGTTGAGGTGTTGCCGTCGCCAAACGACCAGGTGTAAGTTAAAAAAGCACCGTTGGATACAGTGGTATTGCTGAATGAATCGCTAACACCCAAACAATGTGCAAAATCTGATAAAGCAAGTTCGTTGTTACGCTTAAAATCAGGTAATACACGAATAACTTTTGCTGTTATTGTTGGGATAGGTTCAACTTTACACTGCATATTTGGATCACCCGCTGCAAAAAGATAGATGGTGAGGGTACCGTTGGGATTGGATGGAAAGGTGGTTATTTGGTAAGGAAACACTGAATTGCTCATAGAACTTAAGGTTGGTGTAATGGTGCCATCACTAAAATCCCATTGCCAGTAGCCCACATCCTGAGGGTTCTTGATGGTGACAGTAAATTCCTCATCCAAACAAAAAGGATTTTTGCTGATTTCTATTCCTGCATTAGGTTTTTTGTAAAAATTTATTGTTTTGGTTTCTGTGTCTTTGCAGCCGGAAGTGGTCATCACTTGCAGTGAAACTGTTTTAAGACCCGAAATGTAATTTTCTGCAGCTGTAAAACTACCAAGAGCAAGGCCTATCCCATTATCTAAATTCCAAAAGTACGTTAAGGGTAAAAAACTGGAGGTACTGGTACTCGAAAAGGTAATACCACCAAATGGTGTACAGTATATGTTTTTTGGTGGATTACCCGGTAAACCTGTTTCAAAGTATGTAAAACTGGCCTGAGGCGCAACCTGATAATTCAAAGGTATCGGAAATGTTGCCGTTGCCTGACATCCGGCATTATCCGTTATGGTTACTGTTGGATTGTAAATGCCGGTACTGGTATAAGAATAAGCCACCGTATTCTGTGAGGTACTCAACGGCGGACTTCCATTTCCGAAATTGATGGTGTAGTTGGTATAGTTTGGAGCAGCACCAAAGGTGAAAATCATAGGTACAAGCGGGTTCTCGATGCAAAACGTGTAATGTGAAATCGACAGGCTGGTAACCGGATTATTGATTGTAATGGTTTGTCGGAGAGAATCTTTACAACCAATCACATCCTCCACGTCCAACTTTACAGAAAAGGTTTGTGTTAACGGCGCCGTCATATTAAAACTATAAGGAACGGGATTAGTGTTTGTAGTGGTAAAAATAAACGCAGGAAATGGCAATCCGGCTTCTCCAAACGACCAGGTATATTTTAATAAATTATCCGGAGAAGGCACTGTTGAGTTAACCATTACCGCTGGATAACCAGAAAAACAGGTTGGATTGTTGGAAAAAGTAAACACCGGTACCGGTTTTGTTATGCGTATTTGTCTTACATCTATGTCTTCACAACCGTTTATGTCTTTTACCCTCAATTTAATGGTGTATGTGCCAATGCTTGTGAAGCTGTATGTGAGCACAGGTCCTGATTGTTGAATGGGTGGCTGATTATCGATATACCAGGCATAACCGTTAGAACAGCCTAAAAGATTGTCGGGAACAACCAAGGCGGAAATTTGCGACAATTGATCTTTGCAAAACACAAAAAGGATTTGCGCATTGGGCTGCTTCACCCAAACAACCATGGTTTCAACGGATGTTGCGCAAAGGTTACCCGAATTTTGGCTTGAAAGTGTAGCAGTGTAATTTCCTGTGGCACTGTAACTATGAGACACTGTTCCTGTAACCGCCGTGTTCAGTGTGCCTGAAAGTGTGACGAAACTGCCGGGGCTTTCACCAAAATTAAGCGTGGCTGTGCTCACATCCATTAAGGTATAATGAAATACAACGTTTAGTTTGTTGCTGCAATCAGTTACATAACGAATTTTCGCTGCCGGACCTAAAACAGTAATGGATTGGTTAGAAACTGTAGTGGAAACGCATCCATCGCGATAAGCACTCAATTGAACAGGGTGCACGCCCGGAACATTAAATTGCCCTACTTGTACAGGGCTGTTTATACAGGATGAAAAAAATCCAGCATCGGTAGTTACATGCCAGTGTTGAGGTTGCGGATTATTAGAGTTTAATGTGATGTTAACTGTTGAACCGGCACAAATTGTATTGGACGATATTGACTGAATGCCCAATAATGGCGGTGGAGAAATGTTTATTGTGGCTATACTGGCCGAATGTTCGCATAAGGAATTGTTTCTGATGGTGAGTGTTGGGTGATACACCCCAGGGCTGGTAAATGTAAAAATTGCAGTGCTGAAGTTGGGTGCCGGACCGGATTGAATCGGGTAAGGTGTGCCAACATTCCAGGTATAATTACTGATGCTGGTATTAACACTGGTGGTAGAGATGCTTGTAAGGGTAACGGTATGAGGCACACAACCGAAAGAAGACGTGAGTGAATATATTGCAGTTGGACGTTGAACTGTATAAATGGTATGGTTTAGCAAGGTAACACAACCCAACGGAACAGAGGTAACCGTAAGTGCGATAATTGGACTGTGCGGACCAAAGATAGTATAAGGATTAAACTGATTTTGTGTAATGGTAAACGTAGGATTTACCACATTACTGGTTAAACTGGCAGGAGACGGGGAGTTTACCCAAATTGGTGCATTCGCCCATGGCGCAACCGTCCAACTGTAAATTAAACTTGAACCGGGATTGTTTACTGTGGTTTGATTGACAATGTTGGCCTGCAATGTTGGTTGACAAGTGATAAAAGGGGGTGTTCCGGTAAAGGATGGTGTAATTTGTTCAACAAAAATGGTTTGCGTGAATGTAGCAACACAGCCATTACCGGCGTCGGCAATAATCTGAAATGTTTTAGTTCCGGGTGTAGTATACGCATAGGCAAAATGGGTATACGGCACATTCGGAAATAACGTGGGATGAATTAGGCTAGGCGGAATTGGCTTTGGAAACACAAAACTTACATTGTCGGTAGTTATTGTTACTGAAGGTTGACTCGAACTTACTGTAATGGTAAATTCCTGACTACCGGAAATTGGATCCGGCATGGTTTGGTTTTGAATGCACACCGCAGTTGGCACAATAGCACTTAAGGTTGGGGTAACGACAGAGACACTGGAGTAGGCGGTGTTGGAACAATTATTGTTGTCGGTGCCGGTAAAAGAAACGGGGTATATGCCTGAACTGTTATAAGTAATTGGCCCAGGATTAACATTTGTGCCGGATTGCGAATTACCAAAAGTCCAGGAATAAGTTAATGGTCCACCAAGCGGCGGACTGGACGAGGAGTTACTGCCAATAAACGTGGGTGTAAAGGGCGCTAAACATGAACTTAAGCTCGCCGGAATACTTGAGATGATCATGTTTGGAAGATTCGACACTTTTACCTGTGTTTGGCTGATAATGGGTGTGGCGCAACCGGTGTTGTTATCAATGATTGCCACCTGTGGGGTAAAGGTGCCGGCAATACCATACACGTGCACTGCAGTTTGTCCGTTACCACCATTGTTATCGCCAAACGTCCAGTTGTAACTAACATTTGTATTGCTGCTGGATGCGGTTAAAGTAACGCTTCTTGGCACGCACCCGCTGGCCGGATCGGGTATTACCTGCGTGATACTGCCTGCCGGAGAAGGATACACAATAATTTGAAACGTATAGGTAGTTGGGCTCCCCCCTACAATGGCCACGCACGAACCATTAAATGTGCCCTGACTGGTATACGGACTTTGTACTGAAGTGCCCGTAGCCTGAGGGTTTCCATTTCCAAAATTCCATGTGACACTGCTGGCAGGAGGTCCGGTGTAATTGAAGCTTGCAATAAAACCAGGTAAACATGCCGAATATGACGAAACAGTTATTTGCGAAAAAACCGAAACACAACTGAACAACAAAAACAGAACAACTAAATAACGAGGGCTGAGCATGAACTTTGGTAAATTATTCTATTTTTGTTAAATCAAATATAATTAATTATTTGAACTTTACAAGTCCTCAGATGAAAAACCACCTTCTTGTTTTCTTAATTTCACTGGCTTTCGTTCTAAATGGGCAATCCAACAAAACAAAGTCAAAAACCGGTTCCTCAACAACACCTTCATCGAATAAATCAATAGGCAATAATCATACCCAAAATTTGGTTAGCGGACCAATGATGCACGGTAATTGTGTTAAAAAGGAGTTCTCAGTTGTATTTTATGTTGTTTTACGCGGAGATGGAAGCGTAGGCGCAGCAACTCCGCTGAATATAAACAGAATGTTGGATACGATTAACACAAAATTTAAACCCATTTGTGTATCCTTTAAAAATTGCAGCACCGTTTTTATTCCCAATCAAAATTACACCCGGTGGTATTATAAATCCACCGAAAACACTGTAACCAATCAATATTATACAGAAAAGGTTATTAATTTTTTTCTCGTAGATTCATTGATGGATTTTGATTTCCTTCATCCCGATGAAATGAAGGACGGTTATGCATATGGTCCAAGTCCCACAGCTACAAGCGATAAGCAAGAAATTATTGTTTTGGAAAAAGAAAAAATGCTCGCTTACAATTGTCGGGCTGCGCTTCACCAAATGGGTCATTTTTTTGGTTTACCACACACACACGGTGAAATTAATCCTGGAAATGCTGTAGCACCTCCCCCACCCATCTCTGTGAATTCTAAAGAATTTGTTGATCGCAGCAATTGTACAAATCAAGGGGATGGTTTTTGCGACACAGAAGCCGACCCGGGAAATAATAGTTCGCAGCTGAATGTTTTTGCAGATGGCAAAGGCGACTATTACCTCAGACCCTTTGACAATTACATGTCGGATTATGATACGGGCTGCAGGTTTTCTCAGGAGCAGTATAACAGGATGGCCCTAATTGCGCTCACATCGCGCTTATACTTGCATTAATACCCTTCTGAGCTTGGTGTCTTTTCCTGCACAATAAATCCACCTTATTTCTTTACATTTGGCCTAATTTTCTATTTATGCCACACATTATTGCTCCATCCGTGCTCTCTTCAAATTTTGCCAATCTTCAGGCTGATATTGAAATGATTAACGCCAGTGAAGCCGATTGGTTTCATGTGGATGTGATGGACGGTGTGTTTGTACCCAACATCTCGTTTGGATTTCCGGTGATAAAAGCCATTAAAAAGCTGGCTAAAAAACCATTGGATGTGCATTTGATGATTGTTGACCCCGACCGCTATGCTCAAGCATTTAAAGATATTGGCGCCGATATGCTTACTGTGCATTATGAAGCCTGTACACATTTGCACCGCAGTCTGCAAAACATCAGATCTTTGGGTATGAAAGCCGGCGTTGCCATCAATCCGCACACTTCTGTTCACCTGCTTGAAGATTGTATTGAAGACATTGATTTGGTGTGTATGATGAGCGTAAATCCGGGATTTGGAGGTCAGAAGTTTATTGAAAACACCTACAACAAAGTGATTGCGTTAAAACAACTCATAGCGCGCAGAAACTCAAAAGCCCTTATTGAAATTGACGGTGGTGTTGACCTTAACAACTACAAAAAACTGCTCGATTGTGGCGCTGACGTGCTGGTTGCCGGAAATACTGTTTTCTCGTCGCAGAATCCCTTAGAAACCATTCGCACTTTAAAAAAATAAACACCGCTTTGTTTTATTGAAAGCCTTTACCTCTATAGCGTTTGTGGCACTGGCCCTGGTTTTTTCCTGTAAAAAGGAAAAAACAACACCTTTGCCTGAACCGGCACCCACATCCCCTGCAAACCCAAACCCTTTGCCCGCTTGTGCAAACATTCCACAAGGTCCGCAACCTTTTGGCTGGAAAGATTCCTCGGCTAACGAAGATGAAAATGTTAATTTTTTCAGGGCACAACCATACAAAGCCGGAGAGTATATTTATTGCGTAAATGGCACCATCTTTCCGCAAAACAGAATGTACGTGTATAACTACAGCAGTCAACAACGTATCTTGCTTGGCGAACGCGATGAGTATCTGCCAAGCCTGAACATCAACGGGTGGATGGTGTACAGCAAACCTGATAAAAATATTTATAAAATAAAATTAAACGGAGACAGTTTAACTCAGCTTACTTCCGGCGGATTGTATGCTAATCCGCAGTGGGACCCAAGCGGTAAATACATATACTGTTATCAGCAAACCACCAGTTTAAGCCCATCGTACTTACTAAAACTCAATTCAAGCGGACAAACAATGGCAGCCTATCCCACACTTTACCCAAACTCAGTGCCATCAAACCTTCAGGATAATGTTTATCTTCTCACGGTAAACAATAACCGATTAACGGTTATACGCCGCAACCTCATTACAAACGCTGAAATTCAAATTACTGCCTCGGGTTTAACACTCAATGGAACACAAAACGATTTTTTCAATATCTGTTGCGATCCCAAGGAAGAGTTTCTTTACTGGAACAATACAAAAGGCATATTGCGCTGTAACATCGCCAATAAACAGGTGGATACGTTATTTAAAAACTGCGGAAACATCACGTACCTCAACCCCATTATCAGCCAAAAGCATTTGAATACAACCTGCTAAACAAGCAGTGGCGGGAACTGGATTTTTTTCCCTAGGATTTTGTGTCGCTCAAATTCAGCACATTATTTTTTTCCTTCACTGTTCCCTCATCAATCAAATCATTCAGCGCGTTTATCCAGGTTTCATCCTTCCTGAATTTCATTTGCAACCGCATGGCATCCATGCTTAAAGGGCCTTTTGCCAGGGATTCAACTATGTTTTTTTTTAGCTTTTCAAGGCTGGGTTGTTTTTTTTTAATGCACACATCGCAATGGCCGCATTCACTGAATTGCAGTTCATTAAAATACATCAGCAATTGTACCTGGCGGCAAATTTTGTTGTTCTCAGAATAGTTCATTACTGCCTGCATTTTTTCGCGTGCTTTTTCCTTTAAAAGTTTGTAATTATCCGGACTCAACTGCAGGTATTTGGCGTGTACGCGGTTTTGAAGAAAAACCAGTTTCGGTATAGAAGATTGCGGGAAGTAGGAAATTAGTTCGTGTTTATTTAATGTTTCAAGTTGTTCTTTTACCGCAGCCTGACTCATTTTACAACGGTAAGCCAGATCTTTTTCCACCACGTGCACATAATTGTCGTAAAGGCCGCCATAACTGCGAAGCAAGGTTTTAATTACCATCTCGAATTTAGGCTGGCGAATTTGAAAATCGTACACCGTTTCCTTGGAGGCCAGAAACATAAGACGAGAGGGCTCAAAACCCAAATCGAGCAAACCAAGATAATCTTCGCGCTCCAGAAATTTAACGCTGTTAAACACCTGAACTGCCGTTAAATTGTATGATCTGCAAATCTTTTCAATTTCGAAATCTACAGTTAATCCTTGCCCTGCATTTACTGCCACCTGATAATAATTGCAAATGGCCTGGTACGCTTTTTTTATAATTTCGGCAGGAGGAAAAGCCTGCTCGAACTGTTCTTGTAATTTTTGCTGATCGGCTTTGGTATAAAACAAGGCAGCGTAAGCTGTTTTGCCATCGCGCCCTGCCCTGCCCGCTTCCTGAAAATAAGCTTCCAGACTGTCGGGCAAATCCAAATGCACCACAAAACGCACATCGGGTTTATCGATGCCCATACCAAATGCATTGGTAGCACAAATAACCTGAGTGGTGTTTCTGGTCCAGGCTTCCTGCACCGCCTGGCGCTGTTCATATTTTAATCCGGCATGGTACGCCAGACTAGAAATTTTATTTGCGTTTAAAAATGCAGCGGTACTTTCGGTAAGTTTTCGGTTGCGCACATACACAAGACCTGAGCCTCCCAAACTGCGTATCAATTTAAGCAAACGTTGTGCTTTGTTTTCCTCAAATTGTACCACATAGCGCAGGTTCTTGCGTTCAAAAGACTGACGAAAAAGATTGGGTTTTTTAAATTCCAGTTTTTCCTGAATGTCTTCCACTACTTCAGCCGTGGCACTGGCTGTAAGTGCGAGTACCTGCACCTTATTTAAATAATTACGTAATGCGGCTATCTTTAAAAAACTTGGCCGGAAATCGTAACCCCATTGCGAAATGCAATGCGCTTCATCAACTGCAAGCAATGTGATGGGCAGGTAAGACAACTGCACTCTGAACTCTTCATTTTCCAAACGCTCGGGCGACACGTATAAAAATTGAACATGCCCCATGGCCGCATTGTTCATGGCGATGGCCATTTCTTTGTAGGTCATGGCGGCAGAAATAGCTACAGCTGAAAGTCCGCGTTGTTTTAAATTTTGTACCTGATCGTTCATGAGAGAAATCAAAGGAGAAATAACCAGAGTGGTGCCTCCAAGTTTTAATCCCGCTACCTGAAAACAAATGGATTTACCTCCTCCTGTGGGCAATAAGGCCAGTGTATCTTTCCCTTCCAAAACCGAAAGTATAATATCTTCCTGCATGGGGCGAAAAGCATCAAAACCCCAGTATTTTTTTAAAATGGCGTGTATGTCTTTTTTAAAATTTTCCTTCACAAACCCCTGATTAACTTACCTAAATTACAGCAAATTTTGCTCTCTTCGGGGTATAATATTATCTGATTATCTTCGTTCTCCTTTTTACCGGTACTGAAACGCCTCCTCACATATCTTTGCCTGATTCATTTCACCTTGATTGGGACCATAAATGCGCAAACACTGAGCATTAGTGGTTTCATTAAAGATGTGGAGGGTAATCCTATAGAGGGCGCAACCTTTGGCCTGAGGGAAGATGCAAAAGCGGGCGGTTACACCAACGCAAGCGGGCAATACAACCTTATTGCAGAAAGCGGTAAAACCCTTACCCTGGTTTTTTATCACATAAGTTACAGTACACTTACCCACACGTTTGTTGGTGAGGCCGGGCAATTGCTAAACTATTCTCCGGTATTAAAATTTAAAAATGAACTGGCCCAGGTGGATGTTACAGATAGCCGGAGCCGGAGCACAGAAGTGCTGAATTTAGACCCTAAAAATTTTTCACGCTTGCCAACACCAACTGGCAATCTGGAAGATTTAATCAAAACACAAATTGGGGTTAGCAGCCGGAATGAATTGAGCAGTGCCTACAGTGTGAGGGGAGGAAACTTTGACGAAAATCTGGTGTATGTGAATGACATTGAGGTGTACCGCCCTTTTCTGGTGCGCAGTGGGCAACAGGAAGGCCTTAGTTTTGCCAACCCTTACATGGTGCAAAATATTAATTTTTCGGCCGGTGGATTTGAAGCCAGATACGGAGATAAAATGAGCTCGGTGTTAGACATCACCTACCGCAAACCAACCGAATTTGCAGGCAATGCTTCTGCAAGTTTTTTAGGGGGCAATGTACAATTGGAAGGTGTGAGCAACAACCGCCTGGTGGCCTGGAACGTGGGAGCCAGATACCGTTCCAATGTGTATTTGCTTAATTCACTTGATACTGATGGTGAGTACAGACCCACCTCCATGGACCTACAGAGCTTGATTACTTTTGATTTTAACCCCAAACTCAGAATGGAATTTCTGGGAAGTCTTTCCCAAAGTAAATACCTGGTAGTACCAACCAATCGTGAGACCGATTTTGGAACAGTAAACAATGCCTTGCGGTTTACCATTTATTTTGATGGACAGGAAGTGATGCAATATTTCACCGCTACCGGAGGCTTATCGTTTACCTATAAGCCCAATTCCAAAACCCGATTAAAGTTTATCACCTCAGCCTACACCACAAAAGAAGAAGAGATTTATACCGTGCAGGGCCAGTATTGGATTGACCAACTGGAAGCTGATTTGGGTCAACCCAATTTCGGGCAAGTGGCGTTTAACCGCGGTGTGGGCACGTTTATCAACAACGGAAGAAATTATTTGCAGGCCGGTGTGTATAATCTTGAACACAAAGGCGTACATACTTTCGACAAAGACCACGAGTTTTTATGGGGGGCACGTGTGCAGGGTGAAATTATAAACGACAAACTCAGCGAGTGGAGAATGATTGACTCAGCAGGTTACAACGTGCCTTACAGTCCTGATCGTATTGATTTGATTGATCCTTACAAAACTACAGCGAATTTAAATTCACTCAGAACCCAGGCTTATGCCCAATACAATTATGGTCGTTTATTAAATGACTCCTCCACCCTGCGCATCACGGCAGGTATAAGGGCCAACCACTGGACACTGAATCAGCAAATCGTATTTTCTCCGCGCGTTACATTTGCATATAAACCCAATTGGAAACACAATTGGCTGTTTAAATTCAGTACCGGTTTGTATTACCAGCCGCCTTTTTACCGTGAACTGAGAGGGATAGATGGTACGCTCAACACAACCATTAAAGCCCAGCAATCGCTGCACCTGGTGCTGTCGGGCGATTACCTCTTCAGGATGTGGAAACGGCCATTTAAGTTGATTGCCGCTGCCTATTACAAAGATTTGAAATTTGTAAATCCTTACGAAATTGATAATGTGCGCATACGCTATTTTGCAAACAACAACACCAGAGGTTACGCAACAGGATTGGATTTACGCTTGAACGGAGAAATTGTACCGGGCGTAGAAAGCTGGGCCAGCATGGGTTTGATGCGCACATACGAATACTCTAAAGACAACATCCATTACGTGTATTACAACAAAGCCGGAGAAGAGATCATCAAGGGCTACACCTTTGACCAGGTAAAAACCGACAGCCAGCAAGTGGACCCAGGCTATATTCCCCGCCCCACCGATCAGCTTTTTACCTTTGGTTTGTTTTTTCAGGATTATTTGCCACGCTATCCTAATTTTAAATTTAACCTGAACATGATTTTCGGTACCGGCTTGCCTTTTGGTCCGCCTACTCACCAGCGCTGGCAACAAACCCTGCGCATGCCAGCCTATAGAAGAGTGGACGTGGGATTTGCTTACAATGCATTAAAACAAAACCGTGAATTTCGCAGCAAAAACATGTTCAATCATTTGAAAGAGCTTTGGTTTTATCTTGAGATTTTTAATTTTTTGCAGGTGCAAAACACCGTGTCTTACGTTTGGGTTCAAGATGTTACCGGCAACCGGTATGCGGTGCCCAATTACCTCACCAACCGCCAGGTAAATTTAAGGGTGCAGGTGATGTTTTAAGGAAAGCCGTAGAAATAATCATTATCAAATTGCAGAATCCAATCCCCTCAATATCGAATCTTGAATCCCGAATCTTGAATCTTCCCTCCCGAATCGTACCTTCGCACTATGTTTAGTATAAATCCCAAAGACCTCACGGTGCCTGTTCTGCAAAAATATTTGCAAAATGCCATTGCGCCCCGTCCCATTTGTTTTGCCAGCACAATCAGCCAAAGCGGAGAACCCAA
>JALOMJ010000002.1 GCA_025455485.1 Bacteroidia bacterium
TGTTAACTTTCAAAATAAGTTTTACCGTATTCCGGTATTTGGTGCCATTTCATTTTTAGTTGCCATGGTTGAGGTAAGGCAAACCGGCTTTTATGACCCTCGTTTTGGAACCTATACCGGCGGCATGACCACCACCGAACAGAGAGAATTTGTAATGAATTTTTATGACGGCAAACTCAATCAACTGAAACAATCGGAGGTGGAGCTGTTATTACAACGCGACAGGGCCCTTTACGATGAATATTCAAAATTGAGTAACCGAAAGCAAAAAGAACAACTCTACCGTTATATACGCAGGTTCAACGTTTTAAATGCAAAAGAATAAAGTCAAAAGAACTAAGTCAAAAGTCAAATTTAGGTTTGGACATTAAAAAGCAGGCTAAATGATTTGTCTGCTAGGAACACCCGAATTTGGCAAGATTTGGCAGTAGTTCCAGCATTTATCGATGCTTTAACAATAATTTAACAGTAAAAATTTGCACTTATGGCCTTTAAATGCCGATATTTGCGGCAGTAAATCTGGTGTTAGTGTAAATTATTGAAAATCAAAAAGATACAATTAACGCGCTGATTAACAAATATTTAACATTAAGATAAAATGAAAACAACAAACCCTGTGATCGACACTTTGGTAGAAAACCAAACTCAATTCATGAACAATTGGATGGACTCTGCTAAGAAAATGCAGGCAGCCTTTACCAATGGAAACATTACCAGTGAAGGTCAAAGCCTTTACAAGGAGTATTTTGACAAACAAATGGAGTTATTCAAAAATTTCCAAAAGCAATCAACCGGCATGTTTGATGCTCAGGAAAATAACCCACAAGAGTTTTTCAAAAATTGGTTCAACCAGCAATCAAAATACGCCAAACAAATGGCTGATTTTAACCAAAGCATCAATAACAGCTTCCAGAATTTCGGAAAGCCGGCTCAGGATTACATGGCCAATTTTAATCAGGCGAACACGGCGTTTACAAACATTTACAATGCCTGGATGAACACACTTAATTCTACCTACGATACCATGAGTCGCCAAATGAACAGCACTTTCAATAAAGATGTGTTCAGCAATTTTATGCAAGGTAATCAGGTGTACAACAAAATGATTGAGATTTTCCAGCCCATGATGGATGCCATGCAAAAAGGCCAATTCAACATGGATTCATTCAAAAATTTCTATACGGCAGATCAAATCACCAACCTTACCAAACACATGTTTGGCGGCATGATGATGAACGAATCATCAATTAAGGAAGTGTATGACAACAGCATAAAACAATTGCATACATTTTTCGCCAGCCAAAACAATCTGAGCAAAGAATATTACACGCAAATGCAAAACATCAGCAATAATTTCCCTAGTCTTTTCGGAAACAGTGCGGTGACAAATCTTCGTGATCTTTACGGCCACATGAGCAATGTGTTTGGAAAAACATTCGAACCTTTGATGAAAGTGGTTAATCCGGGTAAAGAAAAAGAAAACATTGAAGAAGTGATTGCATTGATGGACCGTATTGCAGAATACACCATTAAGCAAGCTGAAATGCACTCTTTCTTGAGCAACACCACCAAAACCAGTCTTGAAAAAGTAGCTGAGCAATTTGCTGCTAAATATGGTAAAATGACCAGCATGACTGAGTTGCCAAGTACACAAGAAATGTTCAGCGAGTGGGTAAAAATTAACGAGCAATTGTTTACTGAGCTTTTTGCCAGCGAAGAATTCAGCAAAGTAAAGGCCGAAGCAATCAATTTGAGCCTTGACGTTAAAAAGCAATTTGAAAAACAATTCGAAAACAACTTCGGTCATTTTCCTGTAGTTTTCAAAAGTGAAGTAGAAGAACTCCACAAAACCATCTATGACCTTAAAAAACAAGTAAAAGAACTTTCGTCAAAATTAAACGGACAAGCAGTTTCTTCACTTGAACTTACTGAAGAAGGCGTTTCTAAAAGCCGCAAAAAGTAATTTTTAGTTAGCATTAAATGAGGCCGTATGTGAAAGCATACGGCCTTTTTTATTTAATTTGTTTCCGAAAGCAGCAAATGCCTTATCTGCTAAAAGCGTTTGAACAACACAATGACATATCGCACACTGTTCATTGGATTTTTATGCTCCATACTTGTTGTGTTTTTTTCTACCCGTTCGCTCAATTCCCCATGGCACCGCTTTATAGGAGGCGATGGTTTTGGCTATTATGCTTACCTGCCTGCAAAATACATTTACCACGATGAGCAGTATGAATTCAAATGGTTTAATGAGGTATATGCGCTGGAATACCCTAATTTAATCAGTGAAAATGCAAGCAATCATTTTCTGGTTGATTACAAAGACAAAAAAGTCAATAAGTATTACCCCGGATTATCGCTGGTGTGGTTGCCGTTTTTTGCCTTGGCGCATGTCTTTGCTCTGGTCTTTCAGTTCCCAACCAATGGATTTTCATTACCCTATCAATGGGCCATTGGCTTTGCATCTTTGTTTTATCTTTTTCTCGGACTTCTCTATCTGAGGAAATTACTCCTCCGCTTCTCCGGGAAAGCCTGGGTGGCCGTATTAGTTCCAGTGTTGTTATTTTATGGTACGCATCTTTTTGACTATGCTATCAACTTGAATTCTCTGTCTCATGTATATTCGTTCAGCATCATCACGCTTTTTTCTTATTACACCTTCAGGTTTTTTAATGAGGAGGAAAACCAACTTTTGCACCTGTGTTTGCTTATTTTTCTTTTCGTCGTATTGGTGTCCATTCGTCCGATGAATAGTCTTGTCCTTGGCCTTATACCTGCTTTGTCTCTCAGGAAGTGGACACCTCAAGCTATTGTTTTAGTTAAACCGGGCATTGCTCCGTATGCAATCATGGCGCTAACACTATTTGTGGTGTTTAGACAGTGCTTTATTTTAAAAACTGCTACAGGTGATTTTTTACCCAACACCTATCAAGCAGAGCCTTTCCATTTTTTCAATCCTGAACTGTTAAAGGCAACATTTGGTTTTCAGTATGGCGTTTTTTTGTATGCACCATTACTTTTATTTTCACTGGGTGGGGCTTATTTTTTTCCTGACAAACTTAAACGTTGGATTCTGCCTTTGCTCTTTCTTTTTGTTCTTTACGTTTATGCTTCCTGGTGGTTTTGGCCAATTTGCACACGTGCCAGCATAGATTTTTATGTTATACCTGCTATTTTACTCGCCACACTTTTTAACCGGCTGCAAGGTAAACCTGCAAAAATCATATTTACCTTATTTTCTGTAGCGCTGTGTTTTTATTATCAGTTAAAACTCCTACAATTTAACAGGGGTATTTTAGATAAAAATTACACGTATGCGAAATTGTATTTCGATAATTTTTTCAAAGTTAATGCCATTCAGCAATTTGTTGTGCCGCCTTATACTATATTGAACAGCGTTTCAATGACGAACGGTTTTGAAGACAGTGGTTATACGGGTTCAAGGTCGGATTCTATTGTCTTGAGCGGAAAGCACTCAGTATGCCTTGATGTAAACACAGAATACGGTGCCGAGTTGAGTACAATAGTTCCTGACTTGTTTTTCGATCAGGGTATTGCAAAAATTCGTTATACGGTGCATGTGATGGCTTTGCAGGAGCTTCGGGAATTTCAGGTATACATGAACTTCATTGACAATGAAGGAAAGCAAACGTTATCTATACCATTCTACGTAAAAAGAGACGTGTTAAATCAAGAGACGTGGTTAAAAATGGAATTTGGTCATGAATTTAATCAAATGGAATTAGCCCAACTAAAAGACAATTCGGTACAAGTGTTTATATGGAACAGCGGCAAAAAAAGCCGGCTTTATGTCGACGATGTGAAGCTGGAGTTTTTTCTTTGCGACCGGAGTGCAGAAATAGTTCCCTAAGCCGTAAACACGCGAATTAATTGTATTTTTGTTCAAAATAAATGACTATGGAAAAACTGGTGCAAGAATTTCATAACATGAGTAACAAGCTTTTGAAAGGCTTTGATACCTTAAGCAAAATTCAGGATGTTGATATTGCGACAAGTCCGAAAACAGCAGTGTATAAAGAAGACAAACTAACCTTATACCGTTACGACAGAGAAACCGAAGCCACCTACAAAACCCCGGTTTTAATTGTTTACGCATTGGTAAATACCTATAAAATGCTTGACTTGCAGCCCGATCGGTCTTATATTAAAAATTTATTGGCGGCCGGTTTAGATGTTTATTTGATTGATTGGGGTTTTCCGGGCAAAGGCGACAGGTATTTAAGTTTGGACGATTACATTAACGGATACATCAATAATTGTGTGGATGTCATCCGTAAAAAACACCGCGTGGAAAGCATTAACATAATGAGCATTTGTCAAGGTGGCACCATGAGTGTGATTTATGCTTCTTTGTTTCCTAACAAGGTTAAAAATCTTGTAACCCATGTCACTCCTATTGATTTTAAAGGCAATGATGGTTTGTTGTTCCGTTGGAGCAAGGACATGGATTTTGATAAATTGGTGGATGCCAACCATGGCTTGGTGCCAGGTGATTTCCTGAACCAGGGTTTTGACATGTTAAAACCCATGATGAAAGTTCAAAAGCAGCAGGCGCTCACCAACTCCCTTGATGATAAAGACAAACTGCTTAATTTTCTAAGGATGGAAAAATGGATTTCTGAGAGTCCTGATCAGGCGGGTGAATGTTTTCGGCAATTTATGACCGATTTGTATCAAAAAAATAAATTGGTAACAGGTGAATTGGAAGTAGGAGGTAAAAAAGTGAATTTAAAAAACCTCACGTCGCCACTGTTAAACATTTATGCCACAGAAGATCACCTTGTTCCACCTTCGTCAACAATTCCTTTAAACGAACTTGTGGGAAGCACGGACAAAGAATTGTATAGTTTTAAAGGCGGTCACATCGGTGTATTTGTTGGTGGAAAATCGCAAAAGGAATTGGCCCCTGCTGTAACGGCCTGGCTGAAACAAAGAGACAATTAGGGGATACCCGTTTGAATGAAAGGTCTGTTTTAAACAGGCCTTTTTTTGTAATTGAACCTGCTGTGGAAAGAAAGGGTAACCAAAATATAAAGATTTATTTAATTTCACACCGTTATTCAAATTAAAACAAAAGGTATGAACGCAGAAGCTAATCAAAAAACCGAATTACAGGTCTTGTTTCATTTTTTGAAACGTTACCGAATGCCGTTGTTTTTTGTATCCTTCACTTGTGCTGTGCTTTCCGCAGCAATAAGTTTTATGATACCTAAAGAGTACGTTTCAACAGCTGTGGTTTTCCCTCCCGCCAGCCTCTCTCTTGATCTAAGCACTGAAAACCCGAATTTTGGATACGATATCGAGGCTGACCGTTTGTTGCAGATTTTACAATCAAAACAAATCAGAGATTCTGTGATAAAGCGGTATAACCTTGTAGAGTATTATGAAATTGATAAAAGTGAAAGGGATTGGCTTTCTAAAACCGACAAAGCCTATAGAAAGGACCTTGAGTTCAAACGCAGCACATTTATGTCCATAATCATAAATTGCCAAACCAAAGACCCCGAACTTTCTGCCGGCATAGTCAATTACATTCTTGAAATGGCCGACATTGTGAGGGAAAAGATTTATAAGCAAAATGTAAAGCTGGCTTATGCAAAGGTACTCGACGAATACACGAGTGAAAAAGCCATTACCGATTCACTTTACTTAATTTTAAAAAGAAGATTTTCTGAGGTTGGAGTTTCAGATTTACTGCTGTTGGCGCCCAATGCCCAATTAAATTTTAATTTGCAGCAAATCAGCAATAAAAATTCAGCTAACACCGATCTGAGTTTGCTTGGTGCTGAAATTTTGAAATACCGCTTTCATCTTGAAAGACAAAATGAATTTGAAAAGAATTCAAAACACATTGCTAAAATGCTGGAGTATCCCATTTCGCGCATCCACGTGCTCGATTCAGCCGAACCAAATTACCGAAAAGCATACCCTATGGTAACTGTAAATGTTATTGTGTCATTTGTTCTGGGCTTTCTTTTTACCAGCATCTATTTCATTATAAAACCAAAAACCTGAGTGCTGCCAGAGGCGAATACCGGCATAAAAAAATCAGATCTTTGGGTAGGTGTAAGTATCATCCTGCTGCTGATATGGTATAATATCAATCTGATGCATAGGTATTCAGAGTACAATCAAATTCTTTTGTTTTTTGTTTTTCTGATTTTTCTCTCCTACTTGTTACTAAATAAAAGAGAGCAGTTGTATTATTTGTTGGTGTTTACCATCCCCTTAAGTGTAACATTTCCGATTAATGAAAGCAGTACCTTAAACGGACCATCAGAGCTAATTTGTGCATTACTTGGTTTGTACTTTCTGCTTGCTTACCTGAATGGAAAAGCTTTAAGAAAAGATTTGCTGAAACATCCGATAAGTATTTTGTTGTTGTTGGATTTGCTTTGGATGCTGATAACCAGCTTTTCGAGTCAAATGCCGGAAGTTTCTGTTAAACGCTGGATCATTCGCTCAGTTTACCTGTGCGTGTATTATTTTATGTTTGCTGAATTTTTTCTTCAGAACAAAACCAAAATTCCAAAGGTGTTTGTTTATTATTGTTTAGGATTAATTCTACCTATAGTTTATTATTTGTATCAACACCAAAAAATTGGGTTTGCTATACAGGGTTCTACTGCTTTCAGTAGGCCGTTTTACAATGATCATACTGTGTATGGCGCCGCCTTGGTGTTTTTTTTACCCTTTCTGTATTATTATACCTACAGATCAATTCAGAATTTTAATTACAGACTGTTTTATATACTGCTGGCGGCATTAATTTTAGTGGCTTCTTTCTTTTCTTATTCCAGGGCGGCCTGGCTTAGTTTATTGTGTGCTTTTGGTGTTTACCTGATATTTAAATGGAAAATAAAATCAAGAACTATTCTCACAGGAATTCTGGCAGTTGCCATGGTTGGTGTTTTTTTCAGTGGCAGTGTAATAGATTATTTTAGCAGAAGTAAGGTAAAAAGTCATGGTGGTGATGTGAGTCAGCATTTTAAATCGGTAACAAACATTAGTACCGATGCTTCTAATGTTGAACGGATTAACCGATGGAAATGTGCCTGGAGAATGTTTAAGGATAAACCTATGGCGGGCTTTGGGCCTGGAACCTATCAATTCTTTTACGGGCAGTTTCAGGTGAGCAGCGATTTGAATTATCACAGTACCTACGCCGGAAATAAAGGGCATGCGCATTCAGAATACCTCAATTACCTCAGCGAAACGGGTTTACCCGGTTTGCTTATTTTTATAATGATTATGGTTTTTGTTGGAAAAACTGCAGCCAATTTGATCAGAAAAAGTTATGCTGATAAAAGTACCAGTCACCTTGTAATGGTGCTTTACATGGGACTTATCACATTTTACATTCATTCTTTTTTTAATGGATTTATTGAAAGTGATAAAATGGCTATGCCGGTTTTTGCCTCTATTGCTGCCATTGTTGCCATTGATCTCAACAGTAGGGCAAGTGCCCAGGAAATCCAAGGCAGAAGTATGTTGAAGTATTGATTAATTCATGACATATATCATCCCTGATTTTTGTTTTTTGTAATGGTGATTGCTGAACTGCAAATTACATTTGTAGTTTAGTTGCATACTTCTAACTTTGTTATGCAGGACTAATTTGATTTACCTGAATCGTCATCTTCATGATTAAAGACCCAATCCATCCGCATCCAAAAACCACCTGTTACCACTGTGGTGAGGATGTTATCGAAAGAGGCATACACCTTCAAGAAAAGGAGTTTTGTTGTACCGGATGTAAAACGGTTTATGAAATTCTTAATCAAAATAATTTATGTGAATATTATAGTCGGGAGGCGCAACCGGGCATCAATCAAAAACAACACATCAGAGAGGGCAAGTTTGGTTTTTTGGATGATCAAGGCGTAACACAAAAACTCCTTCATTTTCAACAGGAGGAACAGTGCCATGTGATTTTTTATCTGCCGCAAATGCATTGCAGTTCGTGCATCTGGTTGCTGGAAAATCTTCCAAAAGTTAACCAAGGCATACTAAAATCTGAGGTTGATTTTATAAAGAAAGAAGTTCGTGTTATTTTTGATCAAACTAAAACAAGTCTGCGCAAAGTAGCCGAAACGCTTACTATGGTGGGGTATGAGCCACACATTAGTTTGCAGGATGTAGCCGATAAAAAGATAAGCAAACACAACAGATCCCGTATTGTAAAAATAGGAATTGCCGGGTTTTGTTTTGGAAACATTATGATGTTAAGTTTTCCGGAATATTTTTCATTAAATCCGGACGAGCACCCTGGCCTTAACACCTGGTTTAGCGCACTCAATGTGCTTCTGTCATTGCCTATATTCTTTTATTGTGCAAATGAATTTTTTGAATCCGCATACAAAGGTCTGCGACAAAAATTTTTGAACATTGATGCTCCCATTGCCTTGGCTATTGTAATCACCTTTGCGCGAAGCATTTATGAGATAGTTAGTGGCAGCGGTGCCGGGTATTTGGATTCGATGAGTGGTATTGTATTTTTTATGCTTGTGGGCCGGTATTTTCAGGATAAAACCTATCAAAACCTTTCCTTTGAGCGGGATTACAAATCGTATTTTCCTTTGGGCGTTACATTGCTGGAGGCGGAGGGACTTGAAAAACAAATTCCGGTGTCGGAACTTAAGCCCGGTAACCGGATAAAAATCCATCACGGCGAAATTATCCCGGCCGATTCCATTCTTTTTATGGGCAAGGCCAGTATTGATTATAGTTTTGTTAGCGGAGAATCTCTGCCGGTTGAAAAATCTATCGGGGAAATTCTCTATGCCGGTGGAAAACAATGTGGCGGAGCAATAGAGCTGGAAGTAGTCAAAGAAATCTCTCAAAGTTACCTCACACGCTTATGGAACAACGATACTTTTAAGCAAGAAAAGGAAAGAGATAAACGTTCTTTTATACATTACCTGAGCCGATACTTCACCTATATTTTATTTAGCATCGCATTTTTTTCCACCCTTTACTGGCAATTGGCCGATGCCACTAAAACATGGCAGGTGCTAACGGCCGTTCTAATTGTGGCCTGCCCTTGTGCACTGCTGTTAAGTGCAACCTTCACAAATGGCAATATGTTGCATGCGCTGGGAGGAAAGGGTATTTATGTTAAAAATGCCGGTGTGTTGGAGGATATGTCGACTATCGATACCATAGTGTTTGATAAAACGGGCACAATTACGGAGCAAATCGGCTCAGAAATGGTTTACAAAGGCGAGGAACTTAGTGATTATCAAAAGCAAATGTTTCGAACGCTTGCCGCACAATCCAATCACCCCTTAAGCAAGGGCGTCTATGTGCAATTCCCGGCTTCCCTTAAACTTAAAATCACTTCGTTTTGGGAGGAAAAAGGCAAAGGCGTTTCTGCAATAGTGGATGGGCATGCCTTGCGTATGGGCTCATCTGAATGGGTAAAACAGGGCCTAAGCACTCCGGAAGCAAAACGCAGTTCGGTCTATTTGGTATTGGATGATGAGGTACTTGGTTTTTTTGAAGTAAACCACCATTACCGTTCACAGCTTAAGCAAGTTGTTGATGAATTGAAACAACAGTACACTTTGGCGGTAGTATCCGGTGATAATAATGCTGAAGAACAAAGATTACAAAAGCTTTTTGGAGATAACAGTAATTTGCTTTTTAATCGTCAGCCTCAGGATAAGCTGGAGTACATTAAGCGTTTGCAGGAGCAGAACCATACAGTGATGATGGTAGGGGATGGCTTAAACGATGCCGGGGCCTTGCGTCAAAGTGATATTGGTATTGCCATTAGCGATAATACAAATACGTTTTCTCCATCCTGTGATGTGATTTTTTCGGGGCGGTCCTTTGCCTTGTTTGGTAGATTCATCCTGTTCTGTAAGCGCCAAAAACACATTATTTACGCAAGTTTTATTTTATCGATACTGTATAACATCGTGGGTTTGTATTTTGCCGTAAGCGGACAGCTGCAACCGGTAATTGCGGCTATATTGATGCCCATAAGTTCGGTTAGCATTGTTTTGTTTACCTCCGGAGCCACCCTTTTGTTGGCAAAAAAATTGCGCTAGATACAATTTATAAGCTGATTACCAAAGCATTTCCAAGGGAACTTATGGCGGGGCAGTATACTAATTAACCAGTTGTTTAGATGGGCCAAAATAGCTTTATTTGTCAGGAATATTAAAATTGACAATTCTCCTTCAAAAGTATGACCTAAGTCATGTATATTTATAAATTAAATCGGACATTTGAGTCCGAGATTAATGTGCAATCTCACCTAATAAAAATAAAATCTATGAAAACAAAAAAAATCCTCTTAACAACTCTTGTAACCCTGGCGTTATGGTCATGCGGTGGTGGTGACAAAACAAGCAGTGATCAAAGCAATGCGGAGACACCAAAGAGCATGGTGCCTGAACCCGAAGCGTATGACCCTAAACGTGGGGAAGGAAAATGGACTGCAGAAAATCTGAATCTGGGGGCCACTTTGGATGCCGGAATGGCATCAGAAGGAGAAAAAATCAGTGGCGTTAAATGCACCTCCTGCCATAAAATGACAGAGGAACGTCTTGTTGGTCCGGGTTGGCAAGGTGTAACCACAAAGAGAACACCTGAGTGGCTCATGAACTTTATTACTAATCCCGATCCAATGATTGATAAAGATCCGGAAGTACAGGCCATGCTGGAACTTTGTTTGGTAAGAATGCCAAACCAAAATCTAGCCGATCAGGAGGCCAGAAACATTCTTGAATACATGCGTAAAATAGATGGAGTTAAATAATAATATAAAACCAAAAAAAATGAAAAGCAGAATAACAACAACAGTAATTGCAGGTCTGGCCTTGGTTTCCATGATGGAATCGTGCAAACCAAAAAGCACCAGCAATGCCGTAAGCGGTGATGCGTCTACTAAAGCCTATGTGGCGCCGGGCAAACACGATGAATACTACAACTTTGTAAGTGGTGGATTCAGCGGTCAAATGAGCGTGTATGGTTTACCAAGCGGTCGTTTGTTAAGAGTAATACCGGTGTTTGCTGTAGACCCTGAAAAAGGATGGGGCTATAGTGAAGAATCGAAGCCAATGTTAAACACCTCACACGGCATGGTGCCTTGGGATGATTTGCACCACGTTCAATTATCAAAAACGGAGGGTGAGATTGATGGTCGATGGGTATTTGGTAATGCCAACAATACCCCACGTGTGGCCAGAATTGACCTTAAAACATTCAGAACAGCTGAAATTATAGAACTTCCAAACAGTGCCGGTAACCACTCTTCTCCTTTCATTACTGAAAATACAGAGTATGTAGTAGCCGGAACCCGTTTTAGTGTTCCTTCTGATAACGCCAATGGTGATGTGCCCATCAGTTCCTATAAGGAAAATTTTAAAGGCTATTTAAGTTTTATTTCTGTGAATAAGGAAAGTGGAGAAATGGACATAGCCTTTCAGATTGAATGCCCTGGTGTTAACTTTGACCTAAGCCGTGCCGGTAAACAGAAATCGCATGGCTGGTTCTTTTTCTCATGCTACAATACAGAGCAAGCCAATACACTTTTAGAGGTAAATGCTTCTCAGCGCGACAAAGACTTTATAATGGCCGTGAACTGGAAAAAGGCGGAAGAGTATATCAAAGCCGGAAAAGGCAAAAAAACAGCGGTGAAATATGCTCATAACGTTTACAGCGATGAAACCCATTCAGCCACTTCAACCATTAAAACGGAAGTATTGGTGTTGGATTCTAAAGAACTTGCTGACATTTGTTACATGATGCCATGCCCTAAGTCTCCACACGGATGTGATGTGGATCCAACCGGCGAGTACATAGTTGGTAGTGGTAAATTAGCAGCCCTTATTCCTGTATTCAGTTTTGATAAGATGATTAAGGCCATTGCAAATAAAGAATTCGATGGAGATTATCTTGGCATACCCATCATTAAATACGAATCGGCTTTGTATGGTGAAGTTAAAAAGCCAGGTCTTGGACCTCTTCACACCGAGTTCGACGGTAAAGGGAATGCCTATACCTCTTTCTTCGTGTCGTCTGAAGTTGTGAAGTGGAACATTAAAGACCTAAAAGTAGTGGATAGAGTTCCAACGTATTACTCTGTTGGTCACCTTTGCATCCCCGGTGGCGACACAAGAACACCATCGGCTAAATATCTGATCGCTTATAACAAAATTACTAAAGACCGTTATTTGCCGACAGGTCCTGAGCTCGCTCAAAGCGCTCAATTGTACGATATCAGTGGCGATAAAATGCAAATGATTTTAGATTTCCCTACAATCGGTGAGCCACATTATGCTCAGGCCAGCCCAGCGGCTATTATCGAAAAAAATCAACTGAAACTGTTTAAAATTGATGAGAACAAACACCCTTATGCTGCAAAAGGTGAGGGCGAAGCAAAAGTGGTGAGGGAAGGCAACAAAGTACACGTTTATATGACTTCCGTTCGCTCGCACTTTGCGCCTGATAATATTGAGGGCATAAAAATTGGTGATGAGGTGTATTTCCACGTAACTAATCTTGAACAAGACTGGGACGTTCCACATGGTTTTGCCGTTAAAGGGGCTAATAATGCGGAATTGTTAATCATGCCGGGTGAAACACAAACTTTAAAATGGGTTCCGGATCGCGTAGGTATTGTGCCGATTTACTGTACCGACTTCTGTAGCGCTTTACATCAGGAAATGCAGGGTTATGTGCGGGTATCTCCTGCCGGCAGTAACGTTCCTCTGAGCTTCCACGTTGGTAAAACAGCCGAGGAAACCCCGGCCTCCAAATAGACTATTATTAAAAAGGGAGCAGGGGCACACACTGCTCCCTTTTTTTTTAAATGTGTGTGTAAAGAAGAATTTATTATTGCCTCCTTCAAACCTATTCAAATGACCACTTCAACATCAAAAATCCGCCCGGTATCCAGACTTTTGCTATTCTTATCTGCTGCACTGCTTGTTATTTCTTTGTTTTTACCTATCTGGAGGATTGACTTAGATGCCCCACAATATCCTGAAGGATTGAATCTTTTGATTTATGCCGATAAACTGGGAGGAAATGTTGAAATAATCAATGGTTTGAATCATTATATTGGTATGAAAACCTTGCATACGGATGATTTTATTGAATTTAAAGTATTGCCATACTGCATCCTCTTTTTTGCAGCCTTTAGTTTGCTCAGCATGGCGTTGGGTACTAAGCGTATCCTGTATGTTCTTTTGTCACTTTTCATTCTTTTTGGCGTTGTTTCAATGATTGATTTTTGGAGATGGGAGTACAATTACGGGCACAATCTTGATCCAAATGCAGCTATTATTGTTCCGGGTATGGCCTACCAGCCGCCTCTGATTGGATTTAAACAATTGCTGAATTTTGGCGCCTATTCAATTCCTGATAAGGGTGGCTGGTTATTTATTTTAAGTGGTGTGTGTATGTTATTGGCAACTTTGTTGGAAACCGGGATCTTAAATAAATTTGGCAAGAAGAAGGGTATTACAACAGCGGCGTTTGCTGCATTGGTTTTTGGGGTTTCGTGCAGTTCAGCCGGACCTGAGCCCATATCGTTGAATAAGGACAATTGCGATTACTGCAAAATGACCATTTCTGATAGTCGTTTTGCTACTGAACTAAAAACAGACAAAGGCAGGGTGTACAAGTTTGATGACATGTCCTGTATGTTAAACTACAAAAAGGAAAATTCAAATGCAGGGTCAGCAACCTATTATGTATCTGACTACCTAAGTCCAAATGCATTGTTGGTAGCGGATTCGCTCTTCTACATATCCGGTGATGCATTAGCCAGCCCAATGGGTGGTAATGTTGCTGCCTTCTCAAATCCCGACAGCGCACAGGTTTATGCGATGAGATTTTCTGCTCAGCCGCTCACCTGGTCAATGCTCAGTCAATAAGGCGTTGAAAAAGAAGTTTTATACCCTTGTATTGCTTGGCTATGCTTTTATTGCAAATGCTGCTACACTTCATGTTGGAAAAGCGCAGGCATTTTTGCTTATTAAGCAGGCCATACAGGCAGCCAAAGCAGGCGATACGGTTATAGTTCATGAAGGGCATTATAAAGAAGGAAACATTATTGTCGATAAACGCATAACCTTAATGGGGGTTAACTACCCAATACTCGATGGAGAAAAAAAATACGAGGTCCTATCCGTTAAAGCAAATTTTGCCATTATCAAGGGGTTCCAAATTCAAGCCTCCGGATACGGCTCACTCGATGATCCCTGTGGGATAAAAGTTTATGACAGCAGAGGAGTAGAAATTCTTGAAAACATTTTAGATGATAATTTTTTCGGCATTTATATTCAGTATGGTAAAGAGTGCATTGTAAAAAACAACCGTATAAAGGCGTATGGAGTGGAGGAGCAACAAATTGGAAACGGTATACACTGTTGGAAAAGCGATAGTTTATTAATAATTGGCAATAAAATTGAAGGACACCGCGATGGCATTTACTTTGAGTTTGTAACCAATTCGGTAATTTGGCGAAACCGCTCATTTGACAACATCCGGTATGGTTTGCATTTTATGTTCTCTAATAACGATGCCTACATTACCAACTATTTTAAAAACAATGGCGCAGGGGTTGCCGTAATGTTTACCAAAAATGTTAAGATGTACAATAACCATTTCGAAGAAAATTGGGGAGATGCTGCTTATGGTTTGATGCTGAAAGAAATCTCAGACAGTTATATCATTGGCAATCATTTTTTAAAAAACACTTCAGGTATTTATATGGAGGGTACCAGCCGCATACTTGCCGAGAAAAACATATTTGAGGCGAATGGCTGGGGCATGAAAATTCAGGCCAGTTGTTTAGACAATGAGATTCGCGCCAATAATTTTATCGGAAACACTTTTGATGTTAGCACCAATGGAAATACGGTGCTAAATACCTTTAATGGGAATTATTGGGATAAATACAACGGTTACGATCTTGATCGGGACAAAACCGGTGATGTGCCCTATCATCCGTTAAGTGTGTTTTCGGTAATTGTTGAGCAAACGCCTCCAGCCATGTTATTATTTCGTAGTTTTATGGTTGATCTTTTGGATAAATCAGAAAAAATATCACCCAGTTTAACCCCCGATAATTTTGTGGATAATCAGCCACTTATGCATTCCCTCTCCTTGTAACTTATGATTGTTGTAGAAAACTTGTCCAAACACTTTGGAAAACTTCAGGCATTAAACAAGGTTAATTTAACCTGTGAAAAGGGTGAATGCATTGCACTTATTGGCCCAAATGCCTGCGGAAAAACAACATTAATAAAAAGTATTCTGGGTATGGTTATTCCCAATCAGGGAACCATTAAGTTCAATGGAAGGCCCATCGCAGGGCAATTTTCCTACCGTAACCACATTGGCTATATGCCTCAAATCGGCAGATACCCGGATAATATGTCAATTGGGCAAATTATTGACATGATTAAAGAAATCAGGAATTACAATGATCAAACAGATGAGGAACTCATTGAAGCGTTTAAATTAAAACAGTTGTTTCATAAACGTATGCGAACTTTGTCGGGTGGAACCACTCAGAAAGTAAGTGCATCCTTGGCATTTCTCTTTAATCCGGACGTGCTGATTTTGGACGAACCAACGGCCGGTTTAGATCCATTGGCATCTGAATTGCTCAAAGAAAAAATTATAAAAGAAAAGAAAAAGGGACGGTTGATACTAATCACTTCCCATCTATTGAACGAATTGGACGAATTAATTACACAAATTGTGTTTATGCAGGAGGGTAAAATTCATTTCCATAAATCAGTTGAGCAACTAAAAGTGGATACCAGAGAGGAAAAATTAGCAAAAGCCATTTCTTTGGTTTTAAAACAAAGTCAGCATGAATAGGATAGTCAAATTTGTTATCCTAGATATTCTTAAGAATAAAGTGGTTTTGTTTTATACCCTTATTCTTGCAGCACTGTCGTGGAGTGTTTTTGCTCTCGAAGACAACAGTACCAAGGGGTTACTCACGCTTTTGAATGTTGTTTTATTGATTGTGCCGCTTGTGGCTGTAATCTTCTCTACCATCTACTTGTATAACAGTACTGAATTTGTTGAACTTTTACTTAGCCAGCCCGTAAAGCGAAACAGAATTTGGTTGAGTCTTTTCCTTGGCCTGAGCACATCATTGTTGCTTGCTTTTTTTGCAGGGGCGGGCATACCTATACTCATTTATGCGCCCCCGGAGGTAAGTCTGATGATGCTGCTTATGGGTGCAACCATTTCAACCGTATTCGTGGCGATTGCATTTCTTAGTTCAGTATTCACGAGGGATAAAGCCAAGGGCATAGGCATTGCGATAATGCTCTGGCTCTTTTTTGCTTTGTTATTCGATGGCTTGTTGCTTTTTCTTTTGTTTCAGTTTTCTGACTATCCTATTGAAAAAGCAGTGGTTTTTATTTCGGCGTGCAATCCTATTGATCTGGCCCGAATTATGATTCTGCTCCATCTTGATGTTTCAGCCATGATGGGTTATACCGGCGCAGTATTTAAGGATTATTTTGGCAGCAGCTATGGAATATATATCGTAATGAGCATACTCGCCCTGTGGGTATTCCTACCCTACAGGATTTCGCTGGCAAAATTCAGAAAAAAGGATCTCTGATGTTTTCTTTTATACAACAGAAGTTTCTTCCAATTCCAGGGCTTTAGGAAAAAGAATGTTGTTTTCAAGATGAATGTGTTGATGAAGGTCCTCCTCAAATTCTTTCAGTTTGGAATAACTTACCCTGTATGAGTTGCAGGCACTTTCGGGTGGGGTAAAGTTATCAGACAATGTTCTGATAGTCAGAAACAATTCTCCTACGGCTTCATGCTCATGTTCCATCATAAGAATGGGTTGTTCTACAGAGCTAAATGCAGGAAATTGCTGTGTTGCAGGGTTTACATGAGAAGCACTTAGTTGTTTTATGTATGGAAATAATACCTGTTCTTCCTTAAACATGTGTGCTGTGAGTTCATCAGCCACATCAGCAAATAAGGTTGCTATATCAATCAGTTCAGGACGATCAGCACCATGCACACGCGCTACCTTTTTGGTGAGTTCAAGTAGAAAAGGAATAGCCGATTTTACATACTTGTGGTGTGTGTTAACGATATACTCAGCCAAAAATCCTGCGTCCCATGCCTGAAAATTTTGTGAAGCAAATCCCTGGGCTGATTCGGCTTTATTTAATTCGTTCATAATCAAGTTCAAATCAAGGTTTTTTTCCTTGCAGACTTTCGAGAGGGTTTTTTTGCCTCCGCAACAGAAGTCAATCCCATATTTTTTAAAAATTTCAGCTTTACGGTAATTTTCGACCACTTGCTGTCCAATTGATTTTTCATTTTCTTCTTCACTAAAGGTTGTGATGTTAATGTTTTCGATAATCTTCATAAGTGTATGATTTTAATTGGTGTATAATTTTATGTGTTTGGTTTAAACAGGTTGGTTGATTTCAACATCTTTTAATAAGCCCCATTCCGAGAAAAGGCTCAGAAATTCATCCTGTAGTGCATTTGTTTTATCCCTGGCATACCATAAGTGCAGATTTTTATTGAATTCATCTTTAGAACTTTCGGGGTTCAAGAGCTTATATTCCACCACACGATCATGTATTAGTGCAGGTCTTGGCCCCCATGTGCCTTGTACTTTTCCGGAAGCTTCATGTACGCATATTAATTTTGGTATAGCTCTTTTACCGTTTGTGAGAAACAATTCCATAATTTCAGGGTGTTCGTCCCTGAATAACAAGCGCAATTCCAAATTTGGGGAGGCTTCAGCAATTTTTGAAATAACCGGTGTGTTTTGGGCGCTATCTCCGCACCAGGCTTCGGTAATTAGGTACCAGATGTGCTTTTCGTTTACCTGTATGGCCAGTTCTATCAGCTGAGGCTTAATTACACACTGTTGGTCAATGCGTTTCATGCGTTGTGCATTTAATGCCATTACCTTAATATGATCTTCTGTTTGTTCTCCCGAAGTTTTACCATCGGCTGCAAGCTGAAACATCATGCTTCGATAATCATTATAAGAAAGCGTTTTGTTTTTTGGAAATGGCATGCGAAAAGGGGTTTAGAATATGTTAATGCAGGAAAGTATAGTTTTTAAAACGAAAAAAGAGACCGCCGTTGCCGGGCGGTCTCCAACCAATCAAAATGCCCGATATTGAACTCTAAAGTTATTGCCCGGGCAACAAAACTTCATCAATAACATGTATTATGCCATTTGAGGCAGGAATAGATGCAAGGATGTGAGCTTTGCCATTGATTACAGGTTTACCATCCTGCATGCTGATGGTAATGTTTTTTAAATTAACTTGATTAAATGTTTGACCATCTTTAAAATTCTCCAAAGGTAGAACGCCAACAAACACATGGTACTCAAGAATATCAGAAAGCGCATCCAATTTATCGGGTTGCAACAAACCTTCTACGGTGCCTGCAGGCAATTTATCAAACGCAGCATTTGTTGGGGCAAAAACAGTAAAAGGACCTGCATTACTAAGTGCATCAACCAAACTTGCCGCCTTTACTGCAGCTACCAGCGTGGTATGATCTTTACTGCCTACGGCAATTTGAACTACATTGGGATTGGATACGTTGTCCTGTACCGCAGATTGGCCTGCAGCCGGACTTTCTGTCTCGGCACCGGAGTTAGCGGTGTCAGTATTGGCACTCTGTTCGCTGCTTCCGCAAGAGAAAAGGCCAATCAGGCCAGACATTAAAATAAATTTGATGGTTGTTTTCATATGGTTTGAATTTTTAATATGAGACAAAGTAACAACTGATATCGTTAAGACTATATGACTTAAATCATAAATAAGCAAAAAGAAAACTGATATAAATCGGATAAAAATGTCCGAGAAATGAAAATACCTATATTTGTAGGCATAATTCAATTGAAAAATTAAGAAGTGGAAGCAAACTACATACATAAGATACACATACCCGTTATGGGCTTGGGTTTTACAATTGACACGCCTCTTAAGGTGGCCCCATTTGGCATTTCTTCAGTTATTTCAGTGGCGGAAGATGATTTGGTAGAACGTATGAGGGAAGTTGTTTGCAGGGATGAAAACCTGCATTTTGTACCAATTGAAAAACACATTGAAGATTTCAGAGCCAAACGGATTACAGCTTACCTGAATCTGTTGGACTTTCTTGTAGAAAGAAAATTTAACACCATCCAATCTGGTCTAATGGTTGAGGGCACAGCGTCTGAAAAGTACTTTTTAATGCTTCCGGACGATTCTTCTATTAAACAAAAATTTATTAACCTACCAGTGTTGTCAGGAACTGAACGTAGTATTGCTATTAAGGAATTACGCGAAGCCATGCGGGTAGGAAGTATTGACGTAAACATCATGACCAAGGTGGATGGGGTAATGTACAACGAGTCTGGAGAAGCTCAGTCATCCGAATTTTCAAGTGCACTTTCCGCTCTCAGGGGGTATGCCAATAGCAACCTTGATTCGTCGATTGTTTTTTCAGCAGGCCTCAATCCTAAATTATTCAGTTACTGTACACAGTTCAAAGATTTTTTCCCAGATGCTACAGGCAAGTTAAAAAAGAGAATCATTCTCAAAGTAAGCGATTTTCGCTCTGCAAGTATTCAAAGCAGGTACCTTGCGAAAAAAGGACTTTGGGTATCTGAATTTCGTATTGAATCGGGTATCAATTGCGGCGGCCATGCATTTGTTGCAGAAGGACATTTGTTAGGTCCAATTCTGGAGGAGTTCAAGTTGAACCGCAACGCACTTCGCAAAGAATTGTTGCAGGTGTGTAATCAAACACTTCGTTTAAACGGACTAAGCGAATTTAAATCGCTTCCTTTTCAAAAAATTACTGCGCAAGGTGGAATTGGAACTTACCTTGAGAACGAATTTCTGATAAACCATTATGAATTGGATGCAACAGGTTGGGGAAGTCCATTTTTACTGGTACCCGAAGCTACTAATGTAGACGATGAAACCTTGGAAAAGTTGTTAGCGGCGAAGAAAGAGGATTATTACCTTAGTCATGCCTCACCCTTAGGTGTGCCTTTCCATAATTTAAGAACCAGCAGTTCGGAGGCACAACGAAAACAAAGAATCAAAAAAAACAGAGCCGGTAGCCCATGTTATAAAAAGTTTTTGGCTTTTAATACTGAATTTACTGAACGCCCTATTTGTACTGCTTCAAGGGAGTATCAAAATCTAAAAATTAAACAGTTAAGGCAGGAATTTAGCGATGAATTAATGTATCGGCAAGAAGTGGAAAAAGTAACAGAAAAGGATTGTTTGTGCGAAGGGCTCGGCGCTTCAGCTTTATTAAAAAACAAAGCCAAACTTTCTCACAAACTCAGGGCGGTTACCATCTGTCCAGGCCCTAACCTTGCCTATTTCTCCAAAAAGGTTTCACTAAAAAACATGTTTGATCATATTTATGGACGCAGCTCGGTATTAAATTCTTCTTATCGTCCGCACATGTTTGTGAATGAATTAAAACTTTATGTGGATTATTTTAAGAATGAGATGTTAAATGCTGGTGAAGAGATCACAGATAAAAAGAGAAACGCAACCGAATTGTTCAAAGCAAATCTGTTAAAAGGAATAGAATATTATAAACAAATTTCAAAAGATATCTGTGTAAGCGGCAGTGCATCATACACAAATTTGCTGAAACAGCTTTCTGACATAAAAGCTGAATTGCAGGGCGAAATAAATGCAAACGGGGTATCACTGTAAAAAAAGTAAAACATGAAGACTATAGTAAAAAAGCGCTCTTGGGCCGAACCTTACAAAATGAAAATGGTGGAATTGTTAAAAATGACCACCAAACAGCAACGCATTAGGGTAATGAAGGAGGCTGGCTACAATACGTTTTTACTCCGTTCGGAGGATGTTTATATAGATCTTTTAACAGATAGCGGCACCAATTCCATGAGCGACAGACAATGGGGCGCTTTTATGCAAGGGGATGAGGCCTACGCGGGCAGTAAAAGTTATTACCATTTTGAAGAAGCGGTACAAAAATATTATGGTTACAAATACTTAATTCCAACACATCAGGGTCGGGGTGCGGAAAATATCCTATCGAAAATTCTTATAAAAAAGGGAGATGTTGTTCCTGGCAATATGTATTTTACCACTACGCGCTTACACCAGGAATTGGCTGGAGGAAAATTTGTAGACATTATCATAGATGAGGCCCATGATGCAAACAGCGAACATCCTTTCAAGGGTAATGTGGATTTGAACAAGTTGGATGCAGTGGTTAAAAAATATGGTGTCGAAAAAATTCCTTACATCAGCATTGCCACAAACGTAAACATGGCCGGTGGACAACCCATGAGCATGCAAAATATTAAAGAACTAAGAGCATACACAAAAAAGCATGGATTAAGGATTATACATGACATGACCCGTGTTGCCGAAAATGCCTATTTTATTCAACAACGGGAAAAGGGGTATGAAAAAAAGGACATTAAAACTATTGTTAAAGAAATTTGTGCTAATACCGATGGTGCTACCATGAGCGCGAAAAAAGACGCCCTGGTGAACATTGGTGGTTTTATGGCCACAAACGAGTGGGATGTGTTTGAAGAAGCCAGAAATTTAGTGGTGGTTTATGAAGGACTTCACACCTATGGTGGATTGGCCGGCCGCGATATGGAAGCTATTGCCATTGGTATTGCTGAAAGTTTGGACGATAACCACCAGCATGCACGAGTTGGGCAAGTTGAATACCTTGGGCATAAAATGATGGAATTTGGAATACCTATTGTGAAACCTATCGGCGGTCATGGTATTTTTGTTGATGCAAAAGCTTTTCTCCCACACTTAAATCAGGATCAATTTCCGGCGCAGGCTTTGGCCGCTGAAATCTACATTGATTCGGGCGTGAGAACGATGGAAAGGGGAATTGTTTCGGCAGGAAGAAAAAGCAACGGAGAAAATTATTATCCCAAATTGGAGTTGGTTAGGTTTACTATACCCAGAAGAGTATACACACAAGCTCATATGGATGTGATTGCTGAATCTGCAGCTACTGTTTTTGATAGAAGAAAATCAATAAAGGGTTTAAAAATGGTTTACGAACCCAAATACCTTCGTTTTTTTCAGGCGCGCTTCGAAAAGCTATGAATTTAGTTTTGCGCATAACCTATGTTTTATTGTGTTCACTCTTTATCTGGTACACTTTCAACATTTATGCCAGAGCAGGCGAAAAAAGGGCTGATGATTTTGATACAAACAAGGCTGCTTCTGGGCGTTTGGTTTGGCAGAATTACAATTGCCAGGCGTGCCATCAACTGTATGGTTTGGGCGGCTACTTAGGGCCTGACCTAACCAATGTGTATTCTGCCGGGGGTAAGGGAGAGGATTACATCAAGGCGCTCATTAAATCCGGCACAAAACAAATGCCGGGATTTCATTTAACAGAGTTAGAAATGGAGCAACTGATGGAATTTTTGAAGTCAACCGATGCCAGTGGCTCGGCAGATCCAAGAAGTTTTATAACCACACGTTCAGGAATGATACAACAGCATGCAAAACAATAAATACGAAATAGGGAAATTGTATTTGTATAGCGCATTAATCATGCTGTTTTTGGGATTGTGTTTTGGGTTACTGGGGGCCTTTGTTTATGTTCAGCCGGAGTTTTTAAAGGAGAGTCTGGGGTTTGCTTCCTTGCGCCCTTTGCACGTGAGCTCAGTGTTGTTCTGGATTTTACTGGGTGCTACGGGGGCAGTGTATTGTTCATTGCAAAGCCTTGGCGTAAAGAGATTAAACACAAGGTTGGCAAAACTACAGTGGTGGTTATGGCTGATAGCTATTGCAGGCATTTATTTTTCTTATTTTACAGCAAGGTTTGGCGGCAGAGAGTATTGGGAGTTCACGCCAATTTGGGCACTACCAATTATTTTTGCCTGGGTGCTTTTTGTTTGGAATGTGTTGACGGTGTTGCGAAAAATTAAAAAATGGCCTGTTTATGTTTGGATGTGGCTTACCGGTTCTGTGTTTTTCTTCTTTATTTTTCTTGAGAATTACCTTTGGCTCTTTCCTTTTTTCAGAGAACATTTTACAACAGACATGACCATACAATGGAAAGTGAATGGGTCGATAGTGGGTGCATGGAATCAGTTGCTCTATGGTACATTGTTTTATTTGATGGATCGCATTACCGGAAACACTGATACGGGACGGAGCAAACTAACCTTTTCTATGTATTTTCTTGGTTTATTTAATTTAATGTTCAATTGGGGTCATCACATTTATACTCTGCCCACACAAGCCTACGTGAAATATATAGGGTATGCAGTGAGCATGACGGAGTGGTTGTTTCTGATAAAGATTATTTACAACTGGAAGTTAACTGTTACCACCACACAAAAGTATTTCCATTACTTTCCCTACCGTTTTGTGATAGCTTCCGATCTTTGGGTTTTTATCAACCTACTTCAGGCCCTTTTTATGTCTGTTCCGGCAATTAATATTTACACACATGGCACACACGTTACAGTAGCACATGCTATGGGTACCACAATAGGCATTAACAGTATGATTTTATTGGCCTTATGTTTTGAGTTTCTTTGGCCTTCCGAATACAAAACGTCGGTGAAGCCGAAAGCGTTAACGTTTGCTTTTTGGACGCTTCAGGTCTCGCTATTTGTTTTCTGGTTGTCATTGCTCTTGGCTGGTATCAAGAAAGGGCTTTGGCAAATGAGTGCGGTGCAGGGATTATATTCAAAACTAATGGATTCCCTTCATGTTTATTTTATTTTCTTCTTGCTTGCAGGTTGTGGAATGTTTATTGCCTTCTTTATTTTAATTGCTTATTTAGTGAAGGCAAAGAAGTTCGAGACGAATGTATTTTCGAAAGAGCATGTCTGATTGGATGAGGTATTTTTTGTTTGCCCTCGCGTGGATTGGTTTTGCCGGGCTTGTGGGCAAATACATTCGTATGAGGAAAGCAACACTAAAACGTCAGGTGATGTTTGGATTTGCTGCTTTATTGGTCTCCTATTTTATTGGGTTACTCATCTTGTTTATTGGAATTGTGTCTGCCTTCTGAATTTTGTCTTTAAAGGTATACCTTACAAGGAATTCCTTCTTTTTCCACCCGCATGCATATCATGTCAAGTATGGCAGGTTGCACTTTTTCAAGCAAAGGCTCGGGTGCGGGTCTGTCAAGCGTATAAATCATAACCGACTCCGGTTGAATTTCTTTAAGGGTTTTAATCCACAATTCAAGTTCTTGTTCTTCCGTATTGTCAATACGCTCCCCATTGTGCCAACCTTTTAAAAATATGGTCTGAATGATCAATCGGCCTTTAAAAGCTTTTAATTTTGAAATTTGCCAGTCGATGGATTTACCCGAAAGCGGTTGATCTATCTTCTGAAACATGGCATCTGAACCTGCATCGAGCTTAAGCACCCTCAAATCTGCTTTTTGAAGGGCTTCAACTACTTTTGGGTTTCCTGCTAATGCAGCATTTGATAACACAACTATTTTTCTGCCGGGCAGATAGGTGTTTCGGTAGTCTATTACTTTGTCGATAATGGCATTGAACTGGGGATGCATACTGGGTTCACCATTTCCGGCAAAGGTGATACAGTCGACAGGAATAGATTTTTGTGCTAACTCCTGAAATGCACTTTTTATTTTGGCACAAACGATTTCATAGTGAAAATAGAGCACCCTTTGTGTTTTTAACTCGGTCCAGCCGCATTCGCAATACACACAATTAAAGTTACAGACCTTATTGGTGAGCGGTAGTAGGTTTATTCCAAGCGAGTGACCAAACCGACGACTTTCAATCGGCCCAAACACCACACCATCAAATAATAAAGCCATAGGCAAGATTACGGAGGAATACACAAATAAAAAATGAGCCAGATCATTTTAACAAATTATTAACTGCGTCGGAAAGTTTTTTCACTATTGACCATTGCTTGTTTATAACTAAATAGGATAAAAATATCCGATTAAATCCCTTGCCCTTACTTTTGAAGGAAACAAAGTGTATGATTTTTTCTAAGGCAATCGAATACGGAATAAAAGCCAGCGTTTATGTGGCAAAACAATCTATGAATGGATACAGGTCCAACCTTAAGGAGATTTCTGAGCACATAAATTCCCCCGAAGCATTTACCGCAAAGATTCTGCAACAACTGGCGAAGGGAGGTATCATACACTCTATAAAAGGGGCGGGTGGAGGCTTTGCTTTAGAAATTAAGGAGATGAAAAAAATCAAACTGGTTGATATTGTGCTGGCACTGGATGCTGATTTTTTGAATAGCACCTGTGTTTTGGGCCTTAAACATTGTTCTGAAACGAATCCTTGTCCTGTTCACCACAAATACAAACACATTAAAAGAGAGACCTTGCATCTTTTAAGAAACACATCATTACTTGAAATGTCCATTAATCTGGATAAAGGATTAGCTTACCTTAGAAATTAAATTGAAACAAAAATTAAACCCACGAATAAGTAGAATATGGAAAAATATGTGATAAAAAGAAACGGGGAGTACCAACCCATTCAGGAATTTAAAATTAAAGATGCCATTACAAAGGGTTTTGGAAGTGTAGGAGCTTTGTTTGATGAGCAGGTTTACAGCAATGTGATGAAAGAACTCGAGGAAAAAGATACCTGGAGTGTTGAGGAAATTCAAGATAAAATAGAGCAAGAATTATTCAAACGTGGGCACTTTGAAGTGATGCGCTCATTTATGTTATACCGGCATACGAGAAAATTGCAGCGTGATATCGGTTCAGAAATTGATACCGCAACCACATACGTGAACAGCACACAAACCATCGAAGAATACACCGGTGAAACTGATTGGCGTGTGAACGCCAATGCCAACACGTCATTTTCAAATGCGGGATTGGTAAATAATGTGGCGGGAAAGGTTATTGCAAACTACTGGCTTGATAAAGTGTATTCCCCTGAGGAGGGTGCGGCCCACCGCAGAGGAGACATCCACATTCATGATTTGGATTGCCTCACAGGGTATTGCGCTGGATGGAGTTTGAGGGTACTTCTGAATGAGGGTTTTAATGGCGTGCGCGGGAGGGTGGAAAGCCGTCCCCCATCTCATTTCAGAGAAGCGCTTGGGCAAATGGCTAATTTTTTGGGCATTCTTCAAAGTGAGTGGGCCGGGGCACAAGCCTTCAGCTCTTTTGATACGTATTTGGCACCGTATGTATTTAAAGATAAACTCTCGTATACGGATGTGCTTAAAGCAGTGCGCAGTTTTGTTTACAATTTAAATGTACCCGCGCGCTGGGGACAATCGCCTTTCACCAACATCACTCTCGACTGGGTAGTACCGTCAGATCTTAAAGAACAAATCCCCACACGAAATAATAAACATCTTTTTGAAGGTATTAATGATTACGTCTTAATAGATTTGGCAATGACAAGGGGAGCAAAAGACCTCACAGAATTAAAATACAGTCATTTTCAAAATGAAATGAACCTCATTAATAAAGCTTATTACACGGTTATGACGGAAGGTGATGCTCAGGGACAACCGTTCACGTTCCCCATTCCTACAGTAAACATCACTGAGGATTTTGATTGGTACGGTGAAAATACAGACCTCCTGTTTGAAAACACAGCAAAAATTGGCTCATCCTATTTCCAAAATTTTATCGGAAGTCAATACACGCTTGATATAAATGGCAACCGCGTTGAAAATGAAAATGCTTATAAACCAAATGCGGTGAGAAGCATGTGTTGCCGCTTACAGCTGGATTTAAGGGAGCTGTTAAAGAGAGGTAATGGTTTATTTGGCAGCGCCGAAATGACAGGAAGTATAGGCGTTGTTACACTAAATATGGCACGTTTAGGCTATCTGTATAAAGCAAATGAGAAAGCATTGTACAAACGCTTAAATGAGTTGCTTGAACTGGCCAAATCAACATTGGAAAAAAAGCGACTCTTTATTCAGGACATGTTTGATAGGGGATTGTATCCTTATACCAAACGTTATTTAAGCCACTACAGAAACCACTTCTCCACGATAGGTGTGAACGGCATGAACGAAATGATTATCAATTTTACTTCCGGTCAAGACAATATCAGCACAGAAAGCGGCATTGATTTTGCGGCCGGGGTGCTTGATTTTATAAGAAATAAAATGAAAGCGTTTCAGGCTGAGACCGGAAATCTCTACAACCTGGAAGCTACACCCGCAGAGGGAACAACCTACCGTTTTGCAAAAGAAGATAAAAAGCGGTATCCGGAAATTTTACAATCAGGTATAGATGAAAACATATACTACACAAACAGTTCGCAATTGCCCGTAGATTATACTGAAGACCCATTTGAAGCATTACTGCTCCAAAATGAATTGCAATGCAAATACACTGGCGGAACGGTCCTTCACCTATACATGCGTGAAAGATTAAGTTCTCCGGAAGCCTGTCGCAATTTGGTAAAAAAGGTAATCTCCGGCTTCAGTTTACCTTACATAACAGTAACCCCTGTGTTCAGCGTATGTCCAAAACATGGTTACCTTTCCGGTGAACACACCTACTGCCCGCAATGCGACAAGGATGTATTAAAACAATTACAACATAACCTAAATAGTCATGAAAACAACCACACAACAACTGCTCGAACAGCACAATGAACTTCGCACCAAATGTCTTGTTTATACAAGAGTCATGGGGTATCACAGGCCGGTAGAAAGTTTTAATATAGGAAAAAAGGGTGAACACAAACAACGAAAACATTTCGAAGAACTTCGCTGCGCATAAAGTTTTATACAGCATTAGTCCGTTTACGCTATTGGATTATCCCGATAAAACGGCTGCTATACTGTGGTTTGCCGGATGTAACATGCGGTGTGCGTACTGTTATAACCCTGAGATTGTTTATGGAAAGGGAAAACAATCCTATGCCGAGGCATTGTGCTTTCTTGATACCAGAAGGGGTCTTTTGGATGCTGTTGTGCTAAGCGGTGGAGAATGCAGTATACACAAACACCTTCCGGAATTTATCACGACTATCAAACGTATGGGATTTCTGGTGAAAATGGATACAAATGGATCCAAACCTGGTTTATTACGTTACCTTTTACAAAATCGTTTACTGGACTATGTCGCTTTGGATTTCAAGGCACCTAAGAATAAATTTAATTCCATCACTGGATCAAAACTTTATTTTTATTTCCTGGAGAGTCTGAGGTTGCTTTTATCCTCCGGAATCAAATTTGAAGTAAGAAGCACAATACACTCTGACCTTCTTAATCAATATGATTTTGAAAGCATGCTGCAATTGCTTGAGACAGAAGGATACACAGGAGCGTATTACCTGCAAAATTTCAGAAATGGGGTGGATACTCTGCTAAACCTGAGGGAGTCAGAATCAAATTATCTGACTGATATCAATAAAAAATCGGATATAAAAGTCCTTTTTCGTCAATAAAATGAGATTTGTCATGTTACGAAAATTACAATCTAGTACCTTTGGCCCGGTATCCCAAAGTGAAAGGTTTGTTGCTCATAGCGGTTTTACTGAGTGTAATGGCTCAGAGTTTCAGTAAGGTTATACTCATTTCTAATTATCTGTTAAACAAACAGGAGATTACGATTCGGTATTGTGAGAACAGGGCAAAACCAGCTCTTAACTGTCAGGGTATGTGTCAACTAAAGAAAAAGCTGGCAGAGGAAAACACAAAAGACAATCAAGGACGTACCCCCTTGATCGAGTGGAGTGAGGTTTTGCTTTTTCACAGAGAAACAGAATCGCTTTTAAAAATACCCGTTCCGGAAGGATTTAATCATTTTAGCACTTGCTTCTGTCCAAAAACCAGTAGCTATCAAAATTCAATTTTTCATCCGCCTTCCCTTATTCGCACTCGTTTCACCTAATCCAAAAAGGTGCATAGCACGCCTGTGTTTTAAGCACAGTGGCTTTTAATACAAACATATTATTTACTAATTCATCGATATGAACAGTTGTATTCTGTTCGAAAAAAACTATATTAAATTTATTATGAAAAACCGAATTCAATTTTTATACATCATTCTGATTACTTCCGCGTTATTTTTTAGCTGTAAAAAGGAAGAAACAAAACCGGCAACGGTTCCAACACCAGCCCCCGTGCCAAATGAAACCTTACTCAAGATTGGTGAAACCTACCTCATGGGTGCAAATGCAAAGGCTATTGTGTTTGCTAAAAAAGCATTTGAAACCGGATACAATGAGGTGTATGTGGCACTTTATGATTCGCTGGACGGCAGCAGATTAAGCGGGGGGCACTTTGATGTAATGCCAATGATGGACATGGGCATGATGCAACATTCTTGTCCGGTGGAAAACACGGAAGATACGATTACCACAAACGGGTATTTTAAATCTACGGTCTATTTTTCAATGGCGGGAACCGCTTCACAATGGAAGCTAAACTTTTCTTTTCACAACCATAAAACTGAAACAGAGGGTATGGGCAGTGTTGGAGTGGATGTTAAGGCGAGCACACCCTCAAAGTTTAAAACTACCACACTTAGTCTGGATAGCAATAAAGTGTTATTTCTTTCCTTTTTAGAACCTTCTAAACCGATTGTAGGAATTAACGATTTCGAAATAGTGCTACACCATAAGAAATCAGGTATGGTATATACACCAGTTGAAAATTACACTATTGAAATAGAACCTAACATGCCAAGCATGGGACATGGCTCTCCTAATAATGTAAATCCTGTACATGAGAGCAAAGGCCATTACAAAGGAAAAGTAAATTACACCATGACCGGTTTGTGGCAAGTGAAGCTCAAAATTTATAAAAATGGTACTTTGATTAGTGACAACCAATATTTTGAAATGACTTTGGAATAATGATTAAAGTTATTAATTTATTTAACGGGCTTTTTTTAAGCTGGAGTCTTTGTGCACAAACCGTGCACAAAGACTCCTTAATTAAAACAGTTGAATTAGAGGAGGTTTGTATTATAAAAGATGTTGACCCAGACCAATCATTTGGTTTTTTGAGAAGTAGTAAATTAGCCAGCACAGAGGATATTCTCGCACGTATGCCGGGAGTCAACCTTACCAAGCGCGGTGCCTTCGGTTTAGAGCCCGGGTTACGCAATTACAATGGGGCACAAACCAATTTAGTTATTGACGGCATGCGCATGTATGGTGCTTGCACCGATAAAATGGATCCTGTATCTATTTACATTGAACCGGGGAATTTACAAAGCATTGAGGTGGCTCAGGGGGCTTCCGGGGCTCAAGTGGGAAGTACCATTGGCGGCCAGATTAACATGAAGATGAGGGAACCTGAGGCCAATTGCCATAAGCGCTTCAAAGGTGTTTTTGCGCAAACATACATGTCTGTAAACAACGCTTACAACGGCAATCTTAATTTTGAGCAATCCTTTACCAAATGGGCTTACCGCCTTAGCGGAACTTATCGCAATGCGGGAAACTATACAGCCGGTGGTGACAGCCTTATTGAGCATTCGGCCTATAGTAAAGCCAATCTTTCAGGCAATGTACTGTACAAGTTCAATGAAAAACACAGGATTAAATTGGATGTGTTGGGCGACTGGGGCCGAAATATTGGATACCCTGCTTTGCCCATGGATGTTGGAAGGGCAGATGCTGGTATCTATGCTTTGACACACAACTTAAACATCAATAAAGGGCTCTTTAAGCAAAACGAATTTAAGGTATACTACAATTCAGTTTACCATGAAATGGACGACACCCAGCGACCCGAGGCGCCCATGCACATGGATATGCCCGGATGGAGCCAAACCATTGGATTTTACAATGAATTAAGCGGAACAGGGAATCTAAAGCTTCGTTTTGATTACCACACCGCATATACGAGGGCAGACATGATAATGTACCCGGCAAATGAGGCTGAAATGTACATGCAAACTTTACCTGAAAATAATCTGCATGATTTTGGGATTGCTTTTGGAAAAACAGTCCAATTTCAGGCTCAACAGCAACTTCATTTGAATTTTAGATTGGACTACTATTCACATGCTGTAGCAGATGGTTTTGGCGCTTCTCAATGGACGGTTTATAATGAAGATGTAACCGTTTCTCAAAACAACCTGCTTAAAAATGCAAGTGTGGGCTACTCGAAAAAAATAAAACAAAATAGTTTGTTATTCTTTACTATGGCATACGGTGAGAGAATACCGAGTGCAAATGAACGTTATGGGTATTACTTATTTAACCGTCAGGATATGTACGACTATTTGGGTAATCAGCACTTAAATCCGGAACAATCCGTGCAAGGCGAATTACGCTTTGAACAAAAATTCAAGAACATTGAGTATCATGCCAATGTATTTTACCATCATACTCTAAATTATATTTATGCCTACCGTATGGAAGGGCACAGCCAGATGACCATAGGAGCGCTCGGTTTAAAAACTTACAAAAATATTTCATATGCGGTTAGTCAGGGATTTGAAGCCGGAGCAAAAGCGCAATTGGGAGCCTCAATTTCTTATATAGCCAATTTAAAATATGTTTTTACTCAAACCTACGATGGCCAGGCACTTCCACTTGTTCCCCCGTTTAAATTGCAACATGCTTTACGCTATACTTATAAATTTTATCAACTTCAGTTAGAGCACGATTTTGGTGCCGCGCAGAATAGAATCAACACCGATTTCGGAGATAAAGCCACGCCGGCCTTTAACGTATTTAACTTCAGAGCGTCTAGAAACATAATAATTAAAAACACAGTTCTCCAACTGGCATTAGCGTGTGAGAATATGTTCGACCTGCTTTACCATGAGCACCTCGATATAGGTCAGGTGCCCCGTTTCGGAAGAAGCTTTAATGTAAATCTGAATTTCATTTTCTAAAAATTCAGTGATTTATCTGAAAAAAGGGTTGTATTTATTTTAAGGCGTTAGTGAAGCCCTGTCTGATTGCTTTTTTACCTGTGAAAGGAAGAGTAGGAGTGTGCCCATGCTGAGCAGCAAAGCCACAATAAACAAGGTTTCGTTTACATGGGGTACAATAAAATAACTGAAGGACGCTATGCCTTGTACTGCCAATACCACTTCATTGAAAAACACCCCCGATAAAAAAAACACAAAACCCAGAGCGCTCAGTACGTTTCTGTGCAGTAAATTTTGAACATAACTATACACTAAAAGGAAAACAGTAATTATTGCTAAAAGTACAAGATGCAGATAGGCAATAACAATAGGTCGAAATCCAAAAGCCAATTTTGCTATGATGGGAATGGTAGAACCAAGCTGCAAAAAGAGTTTTATGGTAAACGCCAGAATTACAAAAAGAAACACATAAAGACTTAATTTATCGGGTGCCGATACCTTTACTTTCACTTGTTTTAGATAGCCAAGCACTTTTAGCCATCCAAAAAGTTGCACAATTGCAGCAACAATTACAATAAGGTATAACCAAAGAGGGATGTTGGCCCATAAAACGGAAAGAAAATACGCCGGTATAGCGGAGATAAAAAATAAAGTAAACATGTTCTTGCTGTAAGGGAATTGCGGGTACCTGTCTTTAAGTGCATTTAGGGCTAAGCCAAAGCAAGAAAAAAGAAAAAAACCATTGTATTGAAAATGAAGGTAGAAATATACTGCAGCCAGGTACCAATTCTCGTTAAAATTTCGAGAAGCCATAATGTATGCGAGATAAAGTGTGCCGGCCGACGAAATAATATTAAACCATAGGGACGCTCTGAACCAGTTATTATCGCATTTATTTTCATCCGTTTTGCGTAAATCTTTAAGAAAATAATAAGCAAAAAAACAGGCCACAACAATCGTACAGGATGAAAGCAGAATAGAGCTTAAGGAATAGCCGTAAATGAAAAAAGAAACCAGCATGCCATAAGAGCAAATGAGGTTAATAGTTAATAGTCGTTCATAGGGTTTTAAAACCAGGGCATCTGTCTTTCTGGTAAGATAATGAATCAATAAAGTGTAAATGGTGTGACTTATCCATCCTGCAAAGGCAAAATGAGAGTGCGCATATTGAATGTATTTTTGATTGAAATGCGGGAATTCAAAGCCTATCTTATAGCGCATCAGTGAACCCAATAGAGCCACCAAAAACAGGTTAAACAGGGAAATACCTAACCAAAATCGGGGTTTAAATGCCATAAAAATATATTTTGTTGAATTAATCTAAACCAAGTACAGCAAATTTTAAGTAAACTGTCCTGAATACCAAATTCGGTTTTTTGAACATTTTTTTTACTTTTAAACAGATTCCAGCTGCTTAAAATAACCTCTGTTTTTTAATTAAAATGCTCAACAAACTTAAGCCGAAATTCGCTGTCATTTGTATTATTGAAGATGATAAATGTCATTTAAATCAATCAATGTAATGCACAACATACAAACTCCGTAGGTTATCTTTGCAGCATATGAATACAAATTAAGTCTATCACATTGGAAACACTAAAACTACAAGTCGATAACCTTAAGTGCGGTGGGTGTGCGAACACCATTAAAAATGGCTTGCGCCAATTAGAGGGCATAAAAGAGGTGCTGGTAAACCCAGAGGAGCAGTGGGTAGAAATTACGAGTGAGCGTGCCATTGACCAGGAGGCCGTTTTAAATAAACTAAGGGCCATGGGATATCCTAAAACCGGAACAACAGAAGGTTTAGAAAAGCTCGGACGCCATCTTCAGTCTTATGTAAGTTGTGCAATCGGCAGACTGGAAGGAGAGGATAAAAACTAAAGTTCTGACCTCTGTCACACAGGCAAATGATTTTAATCATAATTTAGTATAAATTGCACCATTACTTTTACCACCCGATGAGCGTAATGTTTATTTTAATTTCAGCCAGCCTTATTATAGCCCTCGGTTTTCTGGCCGCATTTATCTGGTCGGTGCGTTCCGGCCAATACGAAGATGATTATACGCCATCGGTGCGCATGCTTTTTGAGGATGCAAAACCCACAACAACTAATCAGGAACCTCAATCAAAAGAAATAAAAAACACCTAAACCCCGTCTTATGGAATTACAAAAATTCAGCTACGACAACAAAATTGTTAAACAGTTCGCTTACGCCACCATGCTTTGGGGGCTGGTAGGCATGCTGGTTGGATTAACTGCAGCTTTGCAATTGTTTATCCCGGCATTAAATTTTGATTTGCCTTATACCACATACGGCCGTTTAAGGCCCATTCACACCAATGCAGTGATTTTTGCTTTTGTGGGTAATGGAATTTTTATGGGAGTGTATTATTCTCTTCAGCGATTGGTAAAAGCCCGAATGTTTAGTGATTTTTTAAGTGCCATACACTTTTGGGGTTGGCAGTTAATCATTGTTTTAGCCGCCGTGAGTTTGGCATTAGGCTATACCACCGGTAAAGAATATGCCGAATTGGAGTGGCCTATTGACATTCTGATCACACTAATCTGGGTAGTGTTTGGTTGGAACATGTTTGGTACTATTTTACGTCGCCGCGAACGCCATTTATACGTGGCCATTTGGTTTTATATTGCAACGTTCATTACTGTGGCCATGCTACACATTGTAAACTCCATTGAAATTCCGGTTTCACTTACAAAATCGTATTCCTGGTACGCCGGCGTGCAAGATGCTTTGGTGCAATGGTGGTACGGGCATAATGCTGTGGCCTTCTTCCTTACAACGCCTTATCTGGGCTTGATGTACTATTTTATTCCAAAAGCCGCTAACCGCCCTGTGTATTCTTACCGATTATCAATCATTCACTTTTGGGCACTGATTTTTTTATACATCTGGGCCGGTCCGCATCATTTGCTTTACACCGCTGTTCCCGATTGGGCGCAATCACTGGGCGTGGTATTTTCAGTAATGCTCATCGCGCCGTCCTGGGGCGGCATGATTAATGGTTTACTTACCCTACGCGGCGTGTGGGACAAAGTGAGAGAAGACATCGTGTTAAAGTTTATGGTGGTAGCCGTAACCGCTTACGGTATGGCCACTTTTGAAGGACCAATGCTTTCATTAAAGAATGTAAATGCCATTGCTCACTTTACCGATTGGATTGTGGCGCATGTGCACGTTGGTGCATTGGGCTGGAACGGTTTTCTCACCTTCGGCATTTTGTATTACCTCATTCCTAAAATGTTCAATACACGTTTGTATTCAAACAAACTGGCCAACATGCATTTTTGGATTGGTACTTTGGGTATTTTATTGTACGCAGTGCCAATGTATTGGGCTGGCTTTATGCAAAGTTCCATGTGGAAGGATTTTACACCCGAAGGCCAGTTAAAATGGCAGTTTTTGGATACAGTAACGAAAATGATTCCATTTTATGCAGCCCGTGCAGTGGGCGGAACCTTGTACCTCACCGGGGTAATTATCATGACCTACAACCTCATTAAAACGGTAAAAATGGGACAATTTACCGCCAACGAACAAACAGAAGCCATGGCTTTAAGCGGCGAATACCACGCCCATGCCAAAGATCACTGGCACCGTTGGATTGAGCGTAAGCCTATACAATTTATGATTGCCAGTTTGGTAGTAGTGGCCATAGGAGGAATTATTGAGTTCGTTCCTGCGTTTCTGGTTAAATCCAATATCCCTACCATCTCTAGCGTGAAACCTTATACCCCGCTTGAACTGGAAGGAAGAGACATTTATGTTAGAGAAGGTTGTTATACCTGCCACTCTCAAATGATTCGTCCATTCAGAAGCGAAACCGCCCGCTATGGAGAATATTCAAAAGCAGGGGAATTTGTTTATGATCACCCATTCCAGTGGGGCTCTAAACGCACGGGTCCGGATCTGGCGAGGGAAGGCGGCAAGTATCCAGACAGCTGGCACTACAACCACATGCTGGAGCCAAACTCTATGTCGCCGGGCTCAATTATGCCTACCTACAGTTGGTTACTTGACGATGATTTTGATGCGGCAGGCATTGCAGCTAAAATTAGGGCCATGCAAACATTGGGCGTTCCTTATCCTGAAGGGTATGATAAAATTGCCGAGGCCGACATGATGAAACAGGCGGAGATGATAGCGGTCGGATTAAAAAAGGATGGTATTGAAACGGAACCACAAAAAGAGATTGTGGCCATGATTGCCTACCTGCAACGACTGGGAAAAGACATTAAAAATTCAGAAAAAGCACAATTAACCAAATAAAGCCAAACTCATGAAATTCATCAACTACCTCCAATCGATATCGGGCGTGGGCATTTTCCCGCTGATTTCACTGCTTATGTTTTTTGTGTTTTTTGCTGCCGTAACCTGGTATGTGTTTAGAGTGGACAAAACTTACATTGAGCGCGCCAGTCGTATTCCAATGAATGAAGAGCCAACAACAGAAGTTTAAAAAAATAGTATTTATATCCATTTAAATTTAATTTTTATGAAATACATGAGTAATACAAAATGGCTGCTTCTGATGATGGCGGCCCCTATGTTCGGATGGGCTCAGCAAAACAACAGTGCAGGAAGTACCTACTTCTCAAACGCATTGTTTAACACCTTACTGGTGGTAATCATCATGTTGTTAATATTAGTGGTTGTGCTCAGCAATTCAATCCGTAATATCATCCAAAGCGATTATTTCAAAGAACGCTTCAAAAAAATGAAAGAGATGAAATCAGGTAAAAATCTGACGCTGCTGTTTTTCATTTTGTTCGCTTCACAATTGAAGGCCCAAACCGCAGCTGCTGCAAATAATACAATCGGCGGAATAGATCAGTTTACATTCTACTTTCTTATCTCCATTGTTTTGCTTGAAGTAATCGTAGTTATTTTGTTGTTCAACATTCTCAGAACATACACCATCAATGAACTGAGTGTGGTGATGGATCCTGAAGCTAAAGCAGCGCCCTCAAAGCCTGAACGTACAATTCTCGACGTATTTAATGCCTCCGTAGAACTAGAAAAAGAAGAAGAAATTATGCTCGACCATGATTATGATGGCATCAAGGAACTCGACAATAATTTGCCGCCGTGGTGGAAATACGGATTTTATCTTACCATATTGGTGTCTTTTGTTTACTTAATTCACTATCATATTTCAGGCACTGGCGATCTTCAAACGGTTGAATACAACAAAGAAATTGCAGCAGCTAAGCTGCAAGTGGAAGAATTCATGCGCACCTCTGCCAACAACGTGGATGAAACCACTGTTAAATACCTGGTGGAAGCTTCCGATTTAGAGGCCGGAAAACAAATTTTTATTGCAAATTGTGTAGCCTGTCATGGTAAATACGGCGAAGGAAATACTGTGGGACCAAACCTTACCGACAATTACTGGCTGCATGGTGGCGGAATTGCAGATATTTTTAAAACTGTAAAATATGGCTGGCCCGATAAAGGCATGAAATCCTGGAAGGAAGATTTTTCACCGATACAAATTGCACAAGTATCCAGTTACATTAAATCGCTTGTGGGTTCCAATCCAGCAAACCCTAAAGCCGCACAGGGCGATTTGTACACTGAGGGCACAACACCAGCAATGCCTGCCGACAGCACGCAAATCAGTGCCTTGCCCGCCGACAGTTTACAAAAACAGTAGAAGTTAAAATAAATGGAACCGGAAGAACAACAAGAAAGTTTTCGTGATAGTATCGCTACAATTGATAAGTCAGGAAAACGGGCCTGGATTTACCCGAAAAAACCCTCCGGAAAGCTTTTCAATCTAAGAGCTTACCTTAGTTACGTTTACCTTCTTGTCTTTTTTGGATTACCCTTTATAAAAGTACATGGCGAACCACTTTTTCTCATGAACGTAATGGAGAAAAAGTTCATTTTGTTTGGCATGATTTTTTGGCCGCAGGATTTTTTCATCTTCGGTTTGGGCATGCTCATTTTTATCATTTTTATCGCGCTGTTTACTGTAGTCTTTGGTCGTGTTTTCTGCGGTTGGGCCTGTCCGCAAACCATTTTCATGGAAATGCTTTTTCGCAGAATTGAATATTGGATTGAGGGGGATTATAAACACCAACAAGCCTTAAAAAAGGCCCCTTTGAACGCTGAAAAAATAAGAAAGCGAACGCTGAAGTACACATTGTTTTTTATTCTTTCCTTTATCATCGCAAATGTGTTTTTAAGTTACCTCATCAGCATGGATGAAGTGCTTAAGCTAGTTAAAGAACCAATTGCTCAGCACAAAGGTGGCTTTATTTCCATGCTTATTTTTACCGCCGTATTCTTTTTTATATATTCCTACATGCGTGAGCAGATTTGTCTGATTGTTTGTCCATACGGCCGCATGCAAGGTGTGCTGTTGGATAAAAACTCTATTGTGGTGGCCTATGACTATGAAAGGGGAGAACCCAGACACAAGTTTAAAAAGAACGAAGAAAGAGGCAAAGGAGATTGTATCGATTGTGGTTTGTGTGTCAAGGTTTGTCCTACAGGCATCGACATACGCCATGGAACACAATTGGAGTGTGTGAATTGTACAGCTTGCATTGATGAGTGCGATCACATGATGGAAAGTGTAGGCCTTCCGCCAAAACTTATCCGTTACGATTCTGAAAATGGCATCAAAAATAAAACCAAACTTAAACTTACTACCCGCATGCTTGCCTATTCCGGCGTGTTGCTGGTGTTAATGGGCATTGAAGGATTTTTACTGGCCACACGAACTGATTACGATGCCACCGTACTGCGAGCAAAAGGTATGTTGTACCAGGAACAGGGCCTTGATAGTATCAGCAATTTGTACACCATAAAGTTGGTGAATAAAACCAGAGATAGTTTGCCAGTGCAACTGCGTGTTGAAAATTTTAATGCGGCCATACGCATAGTTGGCAAACCTATTCTAGTAAAAAGCGAAGGCGTGTCTGAAGGCACATTTTTTGTGGTGATGAACAAAAATGAATTACACGAAAGAAAGGCCAAACTTAAGATTGGTGTTTATTCCAATGGCGAGAAAATTAAAACAGTTAAAACCAATTTTTTAAGTAATATTTCACGTCAATCCAAAAACAAATGAGTTGGGGAATTAAAATCACAATTTTGTACCTGAGTTTTGTGGTAATGATTGTTACCATGGTGGTATTAACCAGTCGAGAAAACATTGACCTTGAGTATAAGGACTATTATGCCAGAGAATTGGCCTATCAGGATAAAATTGATGCTATGGCGAATGAAAAGGCACTACCGCAAAGCATTCAACACCAGGTTCAGGATAAAGCCTTGGTGCTTATTGCTCCAATGGATTTTATCCTCAATGGCATTAAAGGCGACTTGCATTTTTACCGTCCCTCGGATGCCACCAAGGACCTAATATTGCCGATGGCGTTTGATGGAAAAGGGCAACAAATTATTAGTAGGACAGTGTTTAGTAAAGGCATGTATAAACTACGCATGTCATGGAATTTACATGAAAAGCAGTATTTTAAAGAGGTAGTTTTGAATCTGTAGGTATGGTAGAACTTTGGGCTGCAATTACGTTAGGGTTATTGGGTAGCTTTCATTGTCTGGGAATGTGTGGTCCCATAGCCTTGGCTTTGCCAATTCATCAGCAAAACTCCTTACAAAAATTCTTTTCTGTATTGCTCTACAATGTTGGACGGGCGCTTACTTATGGGGTGTTTGGTGTGTTCTTTGGTTTACTAGGTCAGGGTTTTTTTGTGGGAGGATTTCAGCAGGCACTTTCTGTCGGTATAGGTGCATTGATATTAATTTCAGTGCTTTACTCCATGCTTTTTTCAAAAGGTTTATTCAAAGTGAACACCATCAATGGATTTGTATTTAAGCTCAAATCAAAATTTGCAGAGTTGTTTCGTTTAAAAAGTACGTCCGCCATCTTTTTAATAGGTTTACTCAATGGATTGCTGCCTTGTGGTTTGGTTTACATTGCCATTGCAGGAGCCACAGCAACCGGTAATTACCTCAATGGTGCATTGTTTATGTTTGCGTTTGGATTGGGTACCATCCCCATGATGCTCTCTGTGTCACTGTTTGGGCAATTTATACAATTAAAGTACCGAAATATCTTGCGCAAAGCTGTACCTGTTTTTGTTTCGGTAATGGCCATATTGATGATATTGCGGGGATTAAACTTAGGTATACCTTATGTTAGTCCAAAGATTGTTGAAAAGAAAAACATGCAAACAGAATGTCACAATCCCGGGTCAGAGCAAACGATGGAGTGTTGTGCAAAACCCATAAAGCTTGAGAAAGTTAAGTAAAATTAAACCTTTGGAACTTAGCTGCAAAGCGTGTTCTAATCATATTTCGAATGGTATCACTTCTGTTAGTTATAAACTTTACAACTTTCTAAACCTTTAAACCAAAGATGTTCTGGGAAAAATATCCATACACCACCATTAAAACCAAAGTATTTGAGGCTTTGAGTAAAAATACCAATTACCGCAGCGAAACGGTATTAGGTATCCCCGGTACTTTTCTTGATACAGATATTTTTTATGAGGATGCGCCGTTTTTAAGGGATGCCCCGTTTTTATCTACTTTAATTGCGAATCCCAATCACATCGGCGTGCACACTTTAGGTGATGAACACGAAGAATTTTTTGCCGGTACACAGGAAATAGAAAAAGATTTAATTAAAATTTGTGCAGAAGAGATTTTTGGTGCTGAACCACACGAATACGATGGCTATGTGGCCAGTGGCGGCACAGAGGCAAACATACAGGCCCTTTGGATTTACCGCAATTATTTTAGAAAACAATACAATGCCGGCAATGAAGATATTGTTGTGATTTATTCTAAGGACACACATTATTCAATTCCTAAAGGCTTGGATGTGTTAAATCTGCAGGGCATAGAAATTGCGGTGGATGACGTGAGCAGAGAAATAAAAATGAAGGACCTGGAGGAAAAAATTGAAGATGCACTGACTGCAGGGTATAAGTACTTTATTGTGAATGTAAACATGAGCACCACCATGTTTGGTTCAGTGGATGATATTGAAAAGATTACCAACTTGCTAAATCTTTTGCACCTGAATTATAAATTGCACGTGGATGCTGCTTACGGAGGCTTTATTTATCCATTTACGTGTCAAAATAATTTCTTCAGTTTTAAAAATAAAAATGTTAGTTCTTTTTCGATTGACGGACACAAGATGTTGCAGGCACCATATGGTACCGGCATTTTTTTGATTCGTAAGGGATACATGCATTATACTTTAACGGATGAAGCAGCCTATGTAAAGGGGAAAGATTATACCCTGGTGGGCAGCCGTTCAGGTGCCAACGCAGTGTGTGTTTGGATGATTTTACGAATACACGGTTCAATGGGCTGGAGTGTCAAAATGCACCAATTGTTGGACAAAACCAGTTTTATTTGCGAAAAATTAAAGGAATGGGGTGTTGATTTTTACAGGCACCCTAACTTGAACATCATCGCTATACGGTCAAAATACATGAGTGTGGAGCTGGCTGAAAAATACAATTTAGTGCCCGATCAACACAACACCAAAGCCCAATGGTATAAAATTGTGGTAATGCCTCATGTAAAACAAGGTCTTATTGATAATTTTTTAAATGAATTTAAAACCGACTTAAACCGGATGAAATGATTTTATGATGTTGTAGTTTGAAACAAGGCAGGAAACATAAACTGCTGTGGCATCAAGCCCTCATAATTACACCATGCAAAAGGTTTAACATACTGCACTAAACCAAAACACCAAATGGACCTTACAAAACTTGACATAGCCGCCCCACGTTACACAAGCTATCCTACAGTACCTTATTGGGAAAATAATCTGGATCAGGAAAGCTGGAAATTGAAAATTAATCATGCGGGACAGGCTCAGGAAGGCATTAGTCTTTACATACATTTACCATTTTGCGAAAGTTTGTGTACCTATTGTGCCTGTAACACCAGAATCACCATAAACCATACCGTGGAAGAAGGTTATGTAAATTCGCTCTTAAAAGAATGGACCTTGTATTTAAAGGCACTTGGACAAAAACCCAGGATAAAAGAAATTCACCTTGGGGGCGGTACCCCAACTTTTTTTTCCCCGCAACATCTCGAACGCTTATTAAAAACAATCCTAAGCACAGCGGAGGTACATGAACGCTACGATTTTAGTTTTGAAGGTCATCCGTCCAATACCACACGTGAACATTTAGAAACACTTTTCCATCTTGGGTTTAAACGTGTGAGTTTCGGTGTTCAGGATTTTGATGAACAGGTGCAGGAGGCCATTAACCGCTACCAAACGTTTGAAGAGGTGGAGAGTGTCATTTCAACGGCCAGAAAAATAGGCTACCATTCAATAAACGTTGATTTGGTGTATGGTTTGCCATTTCAAACAGAGCAGTCGGTGAAAAATACTCTAGAAAAAGTAATTCAGTTAAACCCTGAACGAATCGCCTTTTATTCATACGCCCACGTGCCCTGGTTAAAACCCGGGCAACGCAAATATTCAGACAAGGATCTACCTGCCAATACGGTAAAACGCCACTTGTATGAGATGGGACGGGAATTGTTTTTAGCAGCCAAATATGAAGATGTTGGCATGGACCATTTTGCGCTGCCGGGCGATGACCTTCTGCAAGCCGCAAAACATAAAACTCTGCACCGCAACTTTATGGGGTATACGGCGCAGCACACTAAATTTTTAATCGGCCTTGGGGCCTCTTCCATCAGCGATTCATGGGATGCGTTTGCACAAAATATCAAAACGGTAGAGGAGTATCAGAAAAAAGTGGAGGAGGGTGTATTTCCACTGATGCGGGGTCATCTGCTTAGCGAAGAAGATTTGTTGCTTCGCACCCACATATTGGATCTGATGTGCAGATACGAAACAACGTTTAGCGAACACTTAAAATGGAAGGAACACTACGTAAGCATACGCTCCAGACTGACCGTGTTTTTTGAGAAAGGCTGGTTAGAAGAAAATGGAAAAACTATTGTGATTAAGGAGCAGGGCAAAAATTACTTGAGAAATATTGGTCTGGCATTTGATGAACGGTATTGGAACAAATTACCCGAAAAGCAGGTGTTTAGTACAACAGCCTGAGAAAAATTGATTGAAAATTAAACCGGGTAGTATAAAATACTTTACATTAGAGTAAGAATTCTTCAATTGTTTTTATATGATGTCTCGTGTCAGAAATCCATTGGTAGTAAGTTGTGTTTATCTCTGGGTTGGATTTGTATGCGCCATTAGTTTTATGGAAGCCTGGCTGAAATTTCAGGCGCCGGGAGTTACCCTGTCTGTAGGCCTTGGAATTGGCCGATTGGTGTTTAAAGCCTTAAATCAGATAGAATGGGTGTTTGCTATAGTGATTGTGCTGAATTTTGTCATCCGACGAATTCGCAGACCGAATAATAAAATGATTTTTTTAGTGATACCCCTGATAATACTTACTATTCAAACATTAGAATTATTACCCACTTTGGATGCCAGAGCAATCCGCGTAATCAATGGTGAATTTAGCGAGCCTTCGTCTACGCACACCGTATACATTATTTTAGAAGCTGTAAAGGTAATTTCACTGCTTATTTTCGGAAGCACTTTGTTTTTGCACCCACGACTAAAGCCCGTTTCTGCCGAACCCCAGCACTAAATCCGGGGTCAAACAGGCTTTGGCTTTTATATACCCTATCTCGATTATTTTTTTGATGTTTTTGGTTTCAAACATTGAGTAAGTGCTCAATTTTTCAGGTTCAATATACACCTTACAATCCACTGCCGCTTCTCTTGTTTTTTCAAGCAACAACAAATGCATGCTGTGATCAATTTTTTGGAACATGGTTTTTTTCTTGGCTGGAAGAAGAGGGTTAACGTGCACTCCAACTATGGGCAATCCCTTTTCTTTAAGGGGAATAGTAGGCAGGTTGCGGCTGACACCACCGTCAATGTAAAGTTTGTCGTTTAATTTGACGGGCTTATACAATAGTGGTATGGCAGAAGAAGCCATCACAACCGGCAGTAATTTTCCTTCTTTAAAATAGGCGGCGTGGCCGGTTTCATAGTCGGTAGCACAAACAGATAGGGGTATTTTTAAGGCATCGAAGTGTTTGCTCCTAAGGTACTTTTTCAGAATGGCTTCAATGCGTTTTGAGCTTAATAGTGATTCACTGAAACGGAAATAATTAAAATCGAATCCAAATTTGCTCTTAAGGAAAATATCTTCAATTTCTCTGGAGTTGTAACCATCGGCAAAAAGAACGCCTATAATGGCCCCAATGCTTGTGCCGGAAATGTATTTTGGTTGGATGTGAAGTTCTTCCAGGCGCCTGAGCACACCAATGTGAGCACAACCGCGCATACCACCTCCTGAAAGCGCCAATGAAACCGATGTTAACATGCTTTAAAATTACGAAACGAATGATAAAACTGATGAAAATCAAATAGAAAAATTGACTTTTCTCAGGGCAAAACCCTTATGGCTGTGGTAATTTTGTACCTAGTTAAACCATTAAACACAGTATCATGAGTTCAGTAATTAAAAAAACAGACAACTTCCCCTATTTTGGAAGTATTTTTGATGACTTTTTCTCGAAAGACGTGTTCGATTGGAATGCTAAAAATTTTTCACAGCTTGGATCCACTTTACCTTCGGTTAATGTGAAAGAAACCGACAACGATTTTCAGGTAGAATTGGCGGCACCGGGCATGAAAAAAGAGGATTTTAAAATTGAGCTGAACAATCACATCCTAAGCATTTCTTCCGAAAAAAGCGATGAAAAGGAGGAAAAAAAAGAGAAGTATACCCGCCGGGAATTCAATTACCAAAGTTTTACCCGTTCCTTCAGGTTGCCCGACTCGGCAGCGGCTGATGGTATTGCTGCGGCTTATAAAGACGGGGTATTGAATGTGCAGATTCCTAAGAAAGAAGTAGCCAAAACACCGCCTAAACAAACTATCCCGGTAAAATAGGGTTAAGCCTCTTCGGAGGCTTTTTTTATATCAGGCAATTCACCACTTAGTTTTATGTAACATTTGTATCCGTTATCTGCACTAATTCCTTTGTAACTTTGAGGTATGGAAAGTAAGTTCATTCAAAAAAACAAGAAGGCACTTGTTGCCGCTCTTATTGGGGCTGTTGCAGGTGGCTTGTATTATTATTTTGTAGGCTGCGAAAGCGGAAATTGTGTTATCGTTTCAAACCCATTTATTATTATTCCCTACGGTGCATTGTTGGGGTATTTGTTTGCCGGTATTTTTTCAAAAAAAGAAGTCGTATCCAGTCAAACCAATGAAAATTCTTAATATTTTTTATTCTACATTTTTAAATAAATGTCCGCGATGCCACGAGGGTAAGGTGTTTGAGCAAAACAATCCGTATCGCTTGAGCGATATGTTCAAAACTAACAAAACCTGCAGCCATTGCGAACTTAAATATGAAAAGGAACCAAACTTCTTTTATGGCGCTATGTATGTTTCATATGCTTTAACTTCGGGTTGGTTTATTGTTTGGTTTTTTATTGATTTGTTATACCTGCACATGGAAACCCTTAATTTTGCCCTTTTTATTACACTCAGCATTATAGCGCTTAGTCCATTAACCATAAGACTTTCACGATTGATGTGGCTTAACTTTTTTAATAAATTCGATAAACACTACCTGAAAAAGGAAATTACTAATGTTTAAATTAACCTAAATCACTAAACCCTAATCCATGATAAGCAGCATCAAAAAACTTTTCGGTCTCGGACCAAAAGAAGATTTCAAAGCACTGGTAAAAAACGGCGCAAAAATAGTAGATGTAAGAACCCGTGGCGAATATGCTTCAGGTCACATCAAAGGCAGCATAAACATTCCTTTGAACGAATTAAATAAAGTGCCTAAAAATTTAAAGCCTGATATGGCTGTTATTACCTGTTGCGCCAGCGGTATGCGCAGTTCAGCCGCGAAATCTCAATTAAAAGCGATGGGCTTCACAAAAGTATACAATGGCGGAGGTTGGTATTCATTAAATAACAAAATACATTAATGAAAACACTGCTTTTAAAAGGTTGGACCACCTGGCGGCTCTTAAAAATGGTGTTAGGTCTTTTTTTTCTGGGATCTGGCCTCTATCGCCACGATTACATTTTAATCGCGGGGGGCGCTTACTTAGCCGCTATTAGTCTCTTTAACCTCGGGTGTTCAGGCGGTTCGTGTAGGATAAATTAATAGGATGATGAAAACTTTTCAGGATATTATACATTCCGAGGTGCCCGTTTTGGTTGATTTTTTCGCCGAATGGTGCGGCCCGTGTAAAATGATGGCACCCATATTATCAGAAGTGAAACAGAGTCTGGGTGATAAGGCCTTGATTCTAAAAGTGGATGTGGATAAAAACCCTGAAGCCGCAGCGGCTTATCAGGTGCGTGGTGTGCCTACCCTTATTTTATTTAAGAGGGGTGAAGTGCTCTGGAGACAGTCAGGCGTTGTACCCGCAGCAGAACTTAACCGCCTGATCCAATCAAATCTTTAAGTGTGTTATAAAATAAAAGCCGGTAAAGTTTTTTTACCGGCTTTTTTGTTTCCTGCACCCTTATTTTACTTTACATCCATTTGGATGCAAACCGGTTAAATTCGCTGCGAATCTCGTTCATGTTTTTTTCAAAGCTGTTTACCATATCTTTTTCTTTACTGTGGTATTCCACTTTGCGATGATCGGCAGCCACGGGATTGCTTTTAATTTCAGCCATGAGTTTCTCCTCGTTCATCTTTACTTCATGAGCAATGGTGTCGATGTTATTTCTTTGGATGATAAATTGGTTCTGAAAATGTTCCACTTCCTTTAGCACCTCCTGATTGTTGTTTTTAGATGTGATTTCAGCCAAACGGGTTTTAAGTACTTCCAACTCCTCTTTATAAAATTTCAATTTGCTGGTCCACTCTGTATTTTCGTTGTGCTGAGTGTAAATTTTTTCTTGTTCTTTCATGGTTAAATGGTTAATTGATGATGCGATTAAATGGTTTATTGTTTAAGAATGGGAGTAAGAAACGAGAGGCAGTTCTTTCATCCATAACCCCATTGCATGACGAAGTTACTGAGACTTATTGTATTTTACCGTGATAAAAGTCATGGTTAAGCATGATACTTCTCAGCCCCTGCCTGAGGTCATTAAACGATATTTGTTAAATCGGAATAAATAAGTACCTTTTCTAAAAATTTTTACGATGGAAGAGAGTTTAAAATATCAGTTTCTTGAGTTAATTATCCGTTTGTTTTGTGGAATTATTTTTGTTTTTCAAGGCTTCGACAAGCTCTTTGTGGTAAAAGTAAAGGGTGTAGTGCAATTGTTTCAAAACAACGCCAGACAAAAGAAGGTGCCTGAATTTCTGCAATATAGCATGGCCTACTATACATCTTCTATTGAGTTTTTTGGCGGTATTTTACTTATTCTCGGACTGTTTAAAAACACCGTACTGGTGTTGCTTGGCTTTGATGTGATAATGGTAGCCGTTGCTTTTTCCGTTTTAGAGCCGGTATGGGATATGCGCCATGTTTTTCCACGTTTGCTCATTGTTTCGGTATTATTGGTTATGCCCGAAGAATGGAGTCGTTTCACTTTAGATTATTTTTTAATTAAATAACGTTTATGGCAACACAACAACAAAAAAGCAAAAGGATTCTGGTAGGCGTAGATTACACAAAATCCTCATTAAATGCAGTGGATTATGCTGCCGGACTTGCGAAACAATCTGGCGCTACCCTGATTTTGTTTCATGTGTATGAATTCCCTGTGGTTCATACCAATGCGGGCCTTTATATGGTAGACTATAAAGCCATTAAACGGGATGACTTAGCCAGGCTGGAACAATTAAAAAAGAAAACCCTCGACAAACATCCCGGCTTGCAACTCGAAATAGGAAATTCCAACATGTCGTTTAAAGCCTATGTGGAAGAACTTGCAGCCAAAAAAAAGATACATGTGGTAGTGCTTGGACTTGAAACCAAAGGCAAAATCTCGAAATTTATTTGGGGTACCACAGGGGTTGACATCGCAGGAAAAATTGATTGCCCGGTGGTGATTGTCCCTGAATCCTACACTAAACACAAGTACGAAAAGGTCATGGCAGCGGTGGATTACAAACAAGACTTAAAACGTGTGGTCATCAGAAAGGCTGAACAGTTTGCCAAAGACAATCAAATGAAATGCAACTTAGTCCACATTCAAACAGAGGACGAACTGGATTTTGGTATTGAGGCTGGAGAAAGAAGAAAGGAAGCTGCCAAATGGAATATTGAACTATTTAAAGCCAAAGGTTTTTCTGAAGGGGTAAAAAAATATGTGAGTCAGAATAAATCCGATCTTGTGGTGCTATTCAGCAGAAAACACTCTTTGGTTTACCGTTTATTTAATGAAACAAATACAAAAACAATTGCTTTTAATTCAAATGTGCCTGTAATGGCAGTACACGCTTAAAACCTTTTTATTTATGATTAAATTTAATCCCAAACGTATTTTAATGCCTTACGACTTCTCGAAGAATGCGGATAAGGCGCTTAGTCACGCGGCATTTATGGCCTCCCTGCTAAAATGCGATCTCTATTTGCTGCACGTGATTAGTAAATCCGAGATGCTTGATATTTTGCTCCCGGTGTTCAAAATAAAAAGTAATCAGGTGCTTGTGAATCTGGTGAATGAAAAACTTGAGACAGTATGTGTGAATGTGCGAAAGGAATATGGCGTTAAAGTAAAATCCATAGTTTCTACAGGAAGTATCACCACCGAAATTGTCAGCATGTGCGAAGAAAACAAGATTGATTTGGTGGTAATGGGCACACAGGGTTCTAATTCAAAATCCGATTTATTTTTAGGCAGTAACGCCTACCGCTTAATTACCAAATCTGAGATTCCGGTAATGACAGTTAAAGAACCGTCTAATAAAAAGGGGTATTCCAACATTCTCTTACCCATTGATCTTTCAGATCACACCCGTCAAAAGGTAGATTATGCATTAAGTATGGCCAAAGCTTTTAAAGCAAAAATTACAGTGCTTGGGCTTTACGACGAAGATGAAAAAGCCAGTAAGTTTAAATTAGAAACTTACGCCAAACAAATTGAAGACGTGTGCAAGGCTCAGAAAATAAACGTGGAAAGCTATATCGATAAAACCAACCACCGTGTTGGAAAAACCAACATATTCGCCAAAAAACACAAAGTAGATTTAATTATTACCATGACCGACCAAAAGCGTGGTGGCAAATTATTAGAACTTAATTCCTATGATCATGAGTTGGTGCATACAGCAAAGCAACCAGTCATCTCCATACACCCGGTGCTAAGCGGAATATATACCGGAAGCGCATCGGGCATGCCGTTTTAGTGAACACCTAAGCCTTTAGTGATTTTATTTTATCGATGTTGATGATGGTGATGTTGCTGCCGCGTACTTCCACCAACTTTTCTTCTTTAAAGTCACTTAATGTTCGAATGAGCGATTCTGTTGCTGTACCTACAATATTAGCAAGGTCTTCTCTCGATATGGAGATGCTGAAGTTTTGATCACTTTCACGGCTATACCTGTCGTATAGCAATACCAGTGCCTCGGCCACACGTTTTCTTACCGTACTGTAGGCCAGATTAACCAATTGTTTTTCTTTTTCAAGGATGTTATCAGAAAGCAATTTAACGAACGCCTTCATTACCTCCATGTTGTTATAAATAAGTGCAAAAAAGTCTTCTTTTGGTATGAGGATGACCTCACAATCCTCCATGGCTTCTGCCGAATCGGTATAATTTTTATTTTCTAATAAGGCCGTGTATCCTAAAAAATCACCTTCTTTGTACAGCGTGGTGATAAATTCCTTGCCGTATTCGTGAGCCCGAAAGGTTTTGATTTTACCTTTTGAAAGAAAATAGAGGTAGTGCGCTTGATTGCCTTCTGCAAAAATAAGTTCTTTCTTTTTGTACTGTTTTACTCTTCGTTGCGACGAAAGATTTTTAAGTTCATCCAGTTTTTTTACATCGTCAAGAAATTTGTTTAAACCCTCAGCATTTTTAGAGAATTCTTTACGCAACATGGCATTTTTTTTCATTCGGCTTTCAACGGCATTCAACAATTCAATGTCACTGAAAGGTTTGGTGATGTAGTCATCAGCCCCCATTTCCATACCTTTCCTCATATCGGTTCTTTCGCTTTTTGCTGTAAGAAATATAAATGGAATTCCTGCAGTTAATGGAGATTTGTTTAGGAGGTGAATTACGCCGTACCCGTCTAATACAGGCATCATGATGTCGCAGATGATGAGGTCGGGTGTGTTTTGTTGTGCCATTTCCACACCTGTTTTTCCATTTTCAGCCTGCAGCACTTTATAGTTTGCCAATTCAAGAATTTCTGCTGTATTTTCCCTTACGTCGCGGTTGTCTTCTATAATCAGTATTGTTTTCATCTTGCGTTTTGTATTGGAATTGTAATTTCAAAGATAGTGCCTTTATTCAACTCACTCTTAAATTGAATGTTGCCGTTCATGGCTTCAAGGTATTTGCTTACGATGTTTAATCCCAAACCTGTGCCTTGAATGTTGGTTACGTTTTTGGCTCTGAAAAATCGTTCAAACAAGTGTTCGTGCTCTTCTTCGGGAATGCCCATACCCTGATCGGCGATAGAAATAAAGGTTTGGTTGTTATTGATTTCCGTTCGGATAGTAATAATTTTACCTTCATCAGAAAACTTTATTGCGTTTGAAATGAGGTTAATAAAAATGTTTTTAATCATCTGCGGATCAAGTTCCAGATTTACTTCGCCTTCGTGTTTGTAATCCAATTGCTGTCCGGGTTTTAAGATTCCGTGCATTTCAATTAAGGTTTCATTCATGAGCTCTTTCAGCGAAAACAGGCTGTATTTGGCTGAAATCCGACCGTCTTCGAGCCGTTCAGCAGAAAGAAAATCATTCAGTATAAGGGTCATGTTGGTAACTGCCGACTTAATCCGTTGAACGTGTTTTTGCCGTTTCTCATCGTCTTCGGTTTGTGTGTATTTTGCTATTAAAGAAATGGAAGAAAGGATAGTGCTGAGCGGTGTTCTGAATTCATGAGAGGCCATGGTCACAAACCGGGATTTGAGATCGTGCAGTTCCTTTTCGCGCTTGAGGGCGTGTTTGAGGTCTTCTTTCGAACTTTCAAGCTGTATGAGGGCTTCCTGCAATACACTTGTTCTTTCCTTTACTTTTAAGTCCAAATCGAAGTTCATCTTTATAATTTTTTCTTCGTTTTGTACCCTTTCAGTAATATCAATAATAAAGGCTATAACAAAGGTTTTGTCTTCATTCTTGTAATAGCTTAAACTAATTTCGACAGGAAATTCACTTTTGTCTTTTCTTAGGGCCCTCAGTTTAAAATCTTTGCCCATGGCCCTTGCGTGTGGCGATTTCAAGTAATGCTTCCGGTGCGATTCGTGTTTTTTGGTTAAACTCGCGGGTATCAGAGCTTCAATTGGCAAACCATCCAATTCGCCGGAAGTATAACCAAACATCCGGTTGGCGCTCGGATTCACCTTTATCATCAAACCCTCATTATCCACAATAATGATACCTTCTGTGGCGTGCTCAAACAAGGCAGTAATGCTTTCCATTCGGGTACCGGATAAAATTGAGCCTAATGTATGCATAATTTTTCGCCCTGAAAAAGAGAAATTAGACTTTGCCTAGGTTATACCATCTCAAACAAGCCGGTGGTGGCGAATAGAATAGCTTAAAACGTATTGAGCATTAGCTCAGAAGAAAACTTTCCCCTTTTTCAGGGATAATAACTTCGCGATATCCATGCTGGATTAAGAGTGATCTGTAACCGAGTTTAGATTCAGCTTCCCCATGCACAAGGAATATTTTTTTGATTTTTTCTTTGTTCTGGCAAGAAAGAAATCTTAATAAATCGGAGGAGTCGGCGTGCGCGCTGAGGGATTGTATGGCCTCCACCTCAGCTTTCACTTCAAAAACCTCTCCGAAAATGTGCACTTGTTTATGGCCGGCAAGAAGGTCGGCACCCAAAGTGCCGGGTGAACAATACCCCGCAATTAAAACGGTGTTGTTGGGATTACCAATGGTGTTGCTGAGGTGGTGTTTTATTCGGCCTGCATCTCCCATCCCTGAGGCAGAAATAATCATACAAGGTTCCTGAATTTCGTTTAAAAATTTAGAATCTTCCACGTCCTCAATGTATTTTAAATCTTCAAAATCAAATGGGTCAGGGTCTTGGTGCAACGATGCCTTAAGTGTTTCATTAAAACATTCGGGATGTTTTCGCATCACCTGTGTAGCTTTAAATGAAAGCGGGCTGTCAACAAACACCTTCATCTTGGGAAGCAAATTTTTATTTTTTAGAACGTTGAGCAGGTACACAATTTCCTGAGTGCGACCCAAACTGAAGGCAGGCACAATTAATTTACCTTTTTTCTCAATACAGGTTTTGATAATAAGGTTGAGTAATTTTAGTTCGGAGTTCTCGGGGTTCTCATGTATGCTGTTACCGTAGGTAGATTCGCAAACAATGTAATCCGCCTGGGGAAATGGTTCGGGGGCATTTAGGATGAGATCGTTGTAACGCCCCACATCGCCGCTAAAACATAATTTTAGTATTTTGTTTTCTTCGTTTGAAGTGATGTTAATGGCCGCACTGCCAATAATGTGGCCCACATCGGTGAAATGAAAAGAGAGTTCATCGCACAAATGAAATTCGTGATGATAAGGAATGGGTCGAAACCGCTTTAAACACTCCTCGGCATCTTTTGAAGTATACAGTGGTTTCAGTGGGTCAAAGCCCTTTTTTAAACGGCGTTTATTTATGTAACGAATATCGCTTTCGTGAATATGGGCACTATCGAGTAGTAATATTTCACAGGCATCGTAGGTTGCCGGGGTACAATAGATTTTTCCCATGAAACCGTTTTTAACCAGAAAAGGCAGATTTCCAGAATGGTCGATGTGTGCGTGAGACAACACCACTGCTTCAATATGTGAAGGATTTACACCCAAATGCCGGTTGAGGGAATCGGTTTCTTTTCCTAAACCCTGATACAAACCGCAATCCAGCAAGAATTGTTTTCCTTTTTCCGTAAGCAGGAGGTGTTTGCTGCCGGTAACCGTTTCTGTAGCACCAATAAATTTAATTTTCATGGAGAGGCGCCGGTACTGTCAGGATTTTTTGTAGAAGATGGGGTCGCCTTTCAGGGGCCCTATGTCTTTTACAAATCTTTGATAAAGCTCATTTTCTTCTATAGTTACGGGCGGAAACGCTTCGGTAATGCTTTTCATAATCTTCAGGGCACATTCTTTTAGTTCCGGACTCAGATAGTGGCTGTTTACCTGAAGCTCATGAATTGCCCAGGTGTAAACTGTTTCTACATCACGTTTGTCTTTTTCAAGTATTTTGAAAATAATATCCGACACATCGTAATTGTAGTTGTTTTGTTTGAAACCGGCTGTTATAATCTGTTCGAATTTTTTACGTTCTTCCGGATTTACTTTGCCATCAACTTTTGCAAAGGCGTAGGCCAATTCACCCAAGGCATAATGAAGGTTTTCGATTGGTGTCATAGATGAAACGTTTTGTGATTACAGAATTAAGCACCCACCCAAAATATAGGTAATGGCTTATCCGAAGTCCAATTTACGTATTTTGTTATTAAGATGCAAGGCCAAAAGAGGCCTTGTTTTCATTGGCAGTCAACCCTCACTAAGCTCTCTGCCTTGTTCGTTTTGCTTTTCCAGTGTCCAGCCATCGGTAACACTGGTTTCCAGCCATACATTGCCTGATTTTCGAAACACCTGTATTGAAAGACCATACACATCCATAAACCTTTGTTCAAGTTCATCTACTGTAAGTTCCGGACTGATGGTGATACTGCCTTTATTATGAACTGTTCGGCATTCGCCTAATGTTTTGCTGCTCGATTTCATTAGTTTTTTTGAAGACATGCCTCCACTACCGTGAGGTTTGGAGAAAAATTCAATTTTCAAATAAGGAAAAGCCGCATTAAACTCCTCCTGAATGGCGTGTATTTTTCGATGGTCGTTAATACTGATTTTCATTGGTTCTGCCTTTAGATTGTGTAACATGGTGTTTATTCGTGTATGGTTAATATGGGTGTTTGGATATGGTAAATGATTGTTTGCATGTTATTCTTCCTGAATATGGATTCAAAGAAGCCATGGTGCCTTGCTAAAGCTACGCTTAAATCAATGTTGTGTTTTTGAGCAAAGGTGTTCAAACCTACTGTAATGTTTGGCGCCGTGATTTCGTAAAAGTTGTGTTGTATTCCTTCCAGAAAATGGTCTAAGGCTACTCCTTCTACAGCGGCTTCAAAGCCCGGAATATTTTTTTCCTCTTTGTTCACATGCAGAATAAAAATTTCAGCATTAAAAAGACGCGCCATGGTTTTTAAAGGCTCAAGCAAATTCAGGGATTTTATTGCCTTGTTATCGCTGGCAAATAGTATGCGCTGTATGGGTTTGAATTTTATCTGATGATGAATAATCATTACGGGACAGGCGCACTCGCTGACCATTTCAGAGGCATTGCTGCCAATTACCTTCTCACTGAAAAATCCACTGCCCTGTAAACCCATCACAACAAGGTCGGCCTTTAGTTTTTCAGCCTGATTTTTTATGGTTTCTCCGGCAAATCCATGCAAACACATTAATTCAACAGATTGCAATTCAGGATGATTTTTTCTGATACGGGCTTCAGTATCCTTGAGTTGTTGTAGGCCCTCTTTCTCCAATTCATTCAGCGTAAACATTAAGGTAGGCACTTCAGACGCAACCAGAGGAACATGGTAGGCAGTTAAAAGAATTAACCTCGCCTTACTCTTCACGGCCATTGCTGCAGCGTAATCTATCGCATTTTCAGCGCTTTCTGAAAAGTCGGTAGCGGCAAGTATGGTTGAAAATGAAGACATCTTTTTACGGGCAGCATTGCTCTCTGAGTTTGAGGGTAATGATTTGGACGAAATTAGTGAGAAGAGATAAGAAGAAAACTGACTGATGTCAGCTTTGGTGATGATTTAAATCAAAAGGCACAGAAATTTCCGTGCCTTTTAATAAAAATTAATCAAATGGCCTTTTACCAGATTTTTGCTCTCTTTTCCGGAGCAATGTACATTTTGTGGCTTTCCTTCACGTTAAAGGCAGCATAAAATGGATCAAAATTAGAAGCCGGTCCGTTAACCCTGAACATTTCCGGACTGTGAGGGTCGGTCGTAATCCGGCTTCGCAAACTTTCGTCCCTGCTTTTCATCCGCCATACCTGAGCATACCCCAGAAAAAACCGCTGATCAGGGGTAAAGCCATCAATTTTTATAGTATCCTGACCCTGTTTGGTCATTTTAAAGGCGTCGTAAGCAATGGCCAAGCCACCAATATCAGCAATGTTTTCGCCCAGAGTAAGATCCCCTTTTACATGTAGGCCATCCAGAATTGTGTAGCTGTTGTATAGGTCGACTAGGCCTGTGGTTTTTTCCTTGAATTTTTCACCGTCTTCCTTTGTCCACCAATTTACCATGTTACCTTTTTCATCGTATTGGCTACCCTGATCGTCAAAGCCGTGTGTCATTTCATGACCAATAACCATGCCTATTGCTCCGTAATTTATAGCATCATCCGCATTCGCATCAAAAAAGGGAAATTGCAATATACCTGCAGGAAAAACAATTTCATTATAACTAGGATTATAGTAGGCGTTCACAGTAGGAGGACTCATGCCCCATTCTGATTTATCAACCGGTTTGCCAACCTTATCAATCATTTCTTTGTAATCGTGAGCACGCACTGACATGGCATTTTCAAAAAAATTGTTTCGGTCTATCGCTACATCGTCGTAACTTTTCCATTTCTCAGGGTACCCAATCTTTTTTGTGAATGTGTTCAGCTTGGTAATAGCTTTGGTTTTGGTTTCAGTACTCATCCAAGCCAAAGCACTAATCCGTTTTTCAAAGGCTACCTGTAGGTTCTTCACCAGTTCATCCATGCGTTTTTTTGCTGTATCGTTAAAATACTTTTTCACATACAACTGCCCCAGAAGTTCACCCAATCCTCTGTCAACACGACCCACCATTTTTTTCCAGCGTTTGCTGTCGCTTTTCTGACCACTGAAAATCCGGTCAAATTCAAAGTTGGCATCCCTGAAAGCTTTTGAAAGAAGGTTAGCATTACTGCTGATGTAGTCGTATTTGAGTTTGGTTTTCCAAACATCAATCGGTTTCGATACCAGCAACTTGCTGAGACCTTCGTAGTAAGCGGGTTGAGCAACATTAATACTATCTGTTTTTACTTTCATGATATCAAAAACAAGTTTCCAGTCAATACCCGGACTCAATTTTTGCAATTGGGCCATGCTCATTTTATTATAATTCGTCTGAGGGTTTCTCAACTCCACCGGACTTCTGTGATGTTTAGCAATTTCGGTTTCGAGTGCCAGAACCTGTTGGGCATATCTTTTGGCCGCTTCTTCGTTTTCGCCTGAAAGTGTAAACATGGTGATGGCATTTTGCACCAAAGCGTTTCGTGCTGCTTCAGTAGCACTGTCTTTACGCGTATAATAGTCTTTTTCAGGCAGGCTTAAACCGTTTTGATAAAGTACAGCAATGTTTTGATTGCTGTTTTTATCATCGGCGCCGACGTAAAAGCCAATTTCATATGCTTCGCCACGGGCATACAATTCGGCAATGAGTTTTACGAGCTCGTTGTGGTTTTTAACAGCATTAATCTGCTCTAAAACCGGCTTTAAAGGCTCAGCGCCAATTTTTTCAATGGTGAGGGTATCCATTCCACTAGCATAATAATCGCCCACCTTTTGTTCAAGACTGCCTTTTTCTACTTTGGCAGAAGCGCTTTCCTCCAGTATTCCCCTTAGTTTACTTAGGTTTTCTTCATATAGCGTGTAAAAGCTTCCCCAGGCACTTTGGTCATCGGGTATTTTAGCACCCTTCAGCCAGGTACCGTTCACATATTCATAAAAGTTATCGCCCGGGCTAATGCTTGTATCCATGCCGCTGACATCAAAATAGGATTTTTGAACGCCGGTTTCCTTGGAAGTGTTTTTACATGATTGGCCAATAATCAGGACTGAAGCTAAAATAAGAATGAGTTTGTTTTTCATGTGTTGTATAGGTTTTATTTACAAAGTTAATCATTCAAAAAAGAGGCCTTGCTCTGGTAATGAACTTTTACATGAACGGTAATCTCAAGGCTTGTTCGTTTGAAAAAATGGATTTGTGAGTGTTGTTTATTTTCGCAGCCAGGTGTGGAACCGTTTTTGAATGAATGGAATGTATACCCAAACCATTAGTGGAACAAGCAATAAACTGACGGACAATGTGCGAAAAGGTGTTGGAAGAAATTGCAGATGCGGAAGTAAAAGTAAAGAAAATAAGGTAATCATTGGATAAATAAAACACCAAACCAATAGCGCAAATTTCCATTTTTTTGGATGTTGGGGTAGGGGAACAGAGGACATAATTAAGTTTGTTTCAGAAGGTGCTTAAGAGCTTTATTTCGTTTCGATAAAGCAGTAGTTTTTTGTCGTTTTCCAATTGTTTTAATAGACGTGAGATGACCACTCTGCTTGTGCCCATTTCTTCGGCAATTTGGTTATGGGAAAGTAAAATGGAAGATTTACCGGTAACTTTTGATTTGTTTTTTAAATACTTAATTAATCGTTCATCAAGCTTGTGAAAGGCAATGCTTTCAAGTGATTTGAGTAATTCATTGAAACGTTGGGTAAAACTGTTAAAGATGTAGCTTTTCCAGCTGGGGTATTTTACCAGCCATTCATCCAGTTTTTCATGGGGTATGGAAATCAGTTCCACGTTATCTTCGGCAATGGCTTTGATTTCACTTTTTCTTGCCTCCATGCAGCAGGTATAGGCCATGGCGCAACTCTCATTTGAACTTAGGTAGTACAATAACAATTCATTTCCATCTTCGTCTTTTCGCATAACACGTATGGTGCCGCTCACAATCAATGGCATAAATTTGATTTGTTTGTTGTAGTCAATAATCACGTCTCCTTCTTTGAAAGACATAAGCTTACACCCTTCGCTAATTTCATCGATGAGTTTTAATTCAAGAAAATGTTTGAGTTTTTCTTTAAGTGCCGTCATAGTTTTTTTTTGTGAAGGCTAAAGGTATTTAAAAATACTAAGCAGGAAACGTTATCTGAATTCGTACGATGTGCCTTTAAGCTGTGTGAGCAATGTGTTTGGCTCATCGGTGGCTACCGCTCTGCCTTCTATTTTTGGGGCTACGGGCGAATGCTGGCTGAGGTACTCGATAATCACATCGTGTAGCAGGAAAGGTGTTTTTTTAGGATGCTTTACGTGTTCAATTCTGCACAAGGTGTCTTCAGGGTCGCCTTCGCGTTCACAGGCAACAATGTTGTATTCTTTCTCAGGATTTAAGGGTTTACCACCAATTTTCACCGAGTTTACCCTTTTACCCAAATCATTTCCGATAGTGAAATTAACTTCCATGCCACTGTAACGCACAAACCAACCCCCAAAACGTTTGGAGGGATCTTTGGCGAAAGCATTTTGCAGTTCTTTTTCAAGCCAGTCCCATATTTGTTTGCCGCTCACTTTGGCCGTTTTTGCCTCACTGTTCACCGGCAGCATGTTCCATAAAAATTCTTTGGTAATCTTGGCCAGGCCGGTTTTGGGATCAAGGGCAAGGGGTTGGCAAAACCGAAAGCCGTTCGACAATGCAATGTCGGGTTTAAATTTCCACAAAATGGCATCGGTAATTAAATTGTCCATGGGTGTTTCCATTACAAAATAGCGTACAAGCGGCGTTTTGCTGGTGCCAATTACCACATCAAGATCTTTTTTAAATGGTTCATACGCTGCATCTACAAGTTTCTGCACAGCTTTGTCAGGGGCGTATTTTGCCGGATCAACATCCAGCAATTGGTAGTGGATGTTTTTTAATTTACCATTGTCCATTTCAAAATCCAACTTACCCAAAAAGGAACCAAAGGCTCCGCATTCAACTACTTTTGTGTATTTGCCCTGAATGGGCTCTCTCACGCGCTCGTGTGTGTCAGCCCCCAAAATAATATCAACCCCTTCGCTTACCGGGTTGTTGGCGAGCCCTACCTGTTGCGCCAGGCCCATGTGTGTGGCAACGATTACCAGTGAACACCCCTCTACTTCCCGCAAAAGTTTAACGTATTTGGCCAAATTTTTATCGGCATGTTCAAATTTTAAACCTTCGCTGTATGCCGGACTCTGGCGTTTGGGAATTAAATGATCGGTGTAGCCTATGAATCCAATTTTTGTGCCCCCAATAAATTTTATCCAGTACGGAGGATAAACCAATTCACCATTGTTTTCATCCTTGGTGTTGTGGTACATGTTGGCACAAATTTTTGCCGCATTCGCGTGGCCCATGTCGTACAACATTTTTTTCTTTTTATACACCACTTCCCAATTGCCGGGCAACATCAGGTCATAGCCCAGTTCATTAAAAATCGGAATAAGCACTTCACCTTCTGTTAAGGAAGCCACGGCATGTCCGTGAAAATAATCGCCACCATCGTAAAGTAAAGTAGTGTCAGGAGCTTTTTTCCTGAACGACTCAATCATGGTTTTTAAGACCGCAAGGCCTCCGCGTTTTTTATACACGGCTTGGTTGTTCTCCCAAAAAAATTCGTCGTGCGTGAACAATTGTGCATGAATGTCGGTGGTAATTAAAATGCTGATGGTTTTCGCTTTTACGGCATTTGCGTCAGGTTTCATTTCAACCAGCTCATTTTTTTCAGCACCAATAAGTTCCGATACCGGACTTAGCATTGTGGCGAGACCGGCAAGTGTGGTTTTTTTTAAAAAATCCCTCCGGTTGTTCTGTGGTTTTGAGCTGCTTTTTTTCTTCTCCATCGCGTATTGCATTAAATCTTAAAATCAACAATCAAATTGAAATTAAGCATGTTTACTTTGTTATAAATATAACGTAAATCATTGTAAGATTCACCTTGTTTGATTTTATAAACCAAAAGCAACCTTAGTGTCATGCCTTTAAAGAAATGTGAAAATCTGTACGCGGCATCTAAATTTATCTGATGGTAGGAAGGTATACCGTATTTGTTTAATCTGTAATTTTTCACATCCGGCAAATGGTAGTAACCATAACCAAGTCCGCTTGAAAAACTTGAATTAAAGAAGTTCAGATTTGTTTTTGCCATAATGGCGTGTACACCGCCCAATCCTTCATTTCGCTCTCTTGGTAAAAAAGTATAAAAAGGTTCTTTTCCCCATTCGCGTGGCATCAGGTAACGGCCATCGCCGGTTATGTGAGTGTAATTGATGGAGGTGTTGTGCCGATTATTTTTTAATCCAATTTGTGCACTTAGCACATTAGCTTGCGCGCCTTTGTTAATATAGGTTTTGGACTGATCTGCATTACCACCATGGTTAATGGCATCCTGACGCAAATACATTATGCCTTGGTACAAGTTGGCATTATTTTTTAGTTTTTGGTTGGTGTTAACTTCTAAAATGGCGGTATTCATGATGTTGTCGAGAAACCCGTTCCAGATGTTTATTTTCAGAGCGTCGTTTGGGCGAAAATAAAGGTTAGCAATGGCAAGTCCCGAACTGTATAAATTGCCCGCATAATTGGCTTTGCTTCCATCCACATTAAAGCCCATGGGATTTACCCCAATAGAATTGGCAACTGTAAACCACCGAATAGTTGAACGGGGCGATACCTCCCAAATCCAGCCGCCGTTTAATCCAAATTTTTTAGACTCATTGATGTTAATCCATACACCTTCCTCCAAAGTGGGACGCATTCTGCCGTCCTGAGGATTCATAAACGGTGTATTGATGTTGATTTTGCCAACGGTAATAGCACTTTTTGAGAGGCTGTATTTGATGTACAGTTCCTCTAATCGATCGAGGTCGTTTTTATTGCTAGGATTCTCAATGTCGAACAAGCCCAATTCATAGCGATTGGAAGCCTTTGTTAGTTCATCGGGTTCATCTATGTTGGAGGATAGCAGGTTATAAATAAAAAAACCGCTAATCCCTGCTTGAAAACCATATACAGGGCGCGTTAATACGCCTATACCGGCCCCGGCACCCAGGGCATAATCGTCTTTTAATTCACCCTCATTGGTAGTGCTCATTAAAAAGGTTCGCACGTGTGCTTCCCAATGTGCCTTTAAAAAGCATGTTTCCAAACAGGCCGTATCTTTAGGGTTTAAAGCAATGTGATGCACGTCCACATCAGTTTGCTGCTGAGGCGGATTTTGTGCTTTTGAATACCAAACGAAGAGGATTAGAAGCAGTATGAATAAGTGTTTCATTTACTTATTTTTCAACTGAGCTGTTTAATTGCCTGCTTTAATGTAACTCCAGCCTTGTTCTTGTTTGGTTACAATTTCTATAATGCCGGCTGGAACATAGCCGGCAATTTTCAGAATGCTGTTTCTGTCAATTTTTCTTTCTTTAATAGAAAATTCGCAGGCATTAAAAACAACCCCCTGTTTGGCAAGAGCGTTTATTTTATCCTCAACAATGGTTTTACCTGAGATTAACATATCCATGCCTGCACCGTGGCAAACCACTTCAATGCGTGTGCTTGGTGAAACGCTCAAAATGTTGTTGAATTGTTTCATGAGTTGTTTGTGAGCCATGGTATCTCCGCTTGTTAGCTGAAAAATTATTTTGTGCTCAGGTGTTTTAGTGTTTTGGGTTTGCGCAAAATTTGCCGAGGAGAAACCGAAAAGAAGGCTGAATGATAACAGGGTGATGAGTTTATACATACTATAAAATTTAAAGAATTAACTTTTTTGAGTTTGAGATGTCTTTTTTGCAATGATGGCTTTAAATGGTCCGTATTTGTGTTGATGTTCATCAAACCCATCAGAAAAAGGTCCAAAAGGATGATCAAAAGGTTTTTCTTCAATGTTTGGCCAATCTTTCGAGATATCTTTTTCAGGACGTGTTTGTGAATTCACATAAGCAGCAACATCCCAGGCTTCTTCATCACTAAGTTGAGCGGAGGTATGTGAAGCGCCAAGGGGCATGTTGTATTTTACATATTTTGCGAAATTTGAAAGACGGAACAAACCTGCCCCATCATTGTAACTTTTGGGCCCCCAAAGCGGAGGGTAAGTAAACGCAGTTTTATCAGCATTCATTAAACCTGAACCATCTTTTTGATGACAACTCTGACATTTTTCTGCATACACCTTGTTTCCCAGTGCAGGTTCTGCAGCTCTGTCAAGAAAACTAATGTCTTTTAAACCTGATCCTGCTGCTTTTTTTCCCTTTTCAACATCTTTGCCTATCCACTGTATGTAGGCGGAAATCGCCTGCATTTCTTTTGAATTGGTATCCAGCGATTTTCCATTTAAACTTCTTTCAAAACAATCGTTCACGCGCTTGTATAAATTTTCAATTTCACCTGAACGGGCACGGTATTTTGGATACGTTGAGGCCACAGAACCATAATTGTTACCGAATACTTTGGTGCCAGCTTCAAGATGACAGTTCTGACAATTCAAGCCGTTTGTGCTTTTGGCAAATACGGTGCCGGTTTCTCCAAAATATAGTGACGTGTTAACGATTAAATCTTTTCCGTAAGCAATCAAATCTTTTTTGTTCTCATTTTCAATTTCAGAAAAATCAGGGGCATGCCAAAACTGGGCATTAACGAGTTTTTGTTTAAATTCTTCTCGAGCCGATTCGGTGAATAAACCATTGCTGTCGGCCTGAGGCGGTTTAATATCGGTTGTTTTCTTTTCCGGCAAATGAACGTCGAAAATTAATACCAGAAAGGTGATTAAAAGCAGAACAACCGCAATGGCAATGGTATTGCTTAGTTTCAGTATTACCGAAGCGGTTTTTTCTATTTCTTCCTGCTCTTTCATCACAATTTAATGCGGGAGTTTTTCTCTGATTTTTCCGTACGTCCAGGTGCCGGCGATGGCACTCAGCAAGGTTACAATCACCACGGTTGATCCTGATCCGATTTGAGCAAACAAGGGGCCGGGGCAGGCACCGGTAATGGCCCAGCCAACCCCAAACATCAAGCCGCCATACACATTGCCTTTATTAAATTGTTTAGGATGAATTTCCACTTCTTCACCGTAAATGGTTTTGATGTTGAATTTTCTGATCAGAAATACACTTATTATTCCAACCACTACGGCTGAACCAATCACTCCATACATATGGAAAGACTGAAAACGAAACATTTCCTGAATACGAAACCAGGAAATGATTTCTGCTTTGATGAAAATTACACCGAAAAGTAATCCTACGGCCGCATACTTTAAATTGTACCACCACGGATGCTTCAATTCAGACTCATTCACGCACATGGTGTCTGTGGCCCTGATTTTAAATTCTTCGGATTCTTTTGTGATATCTATTATTTTCATTGTTTAAAGACTTAAGATGAATGGTAAAATAAAATTGGCAAAAAGGATGCCTCCGGCCATAAAGCAGCAGGTGGCTATTAAGGATGGCCATTGCAATGTGGAAAGGCCCATAATGGCATGCCCGCTTGTGCAACCGCCGGCATAACGTGTTCCAAAACCAACCAAAAATCCACCAACCACCATCATGATGAGTCCCTTCAGTGTGAATAAACTGCTCCAATTAAATAAATCAGGAGGCACGAGCCCAGAGAAGTTGCTGATGCCATAACTGTTTAATTCTGCTGCAAGGGAAGGGTGAACCTCTACAGGACCGGCATTGGGTATAAAAGCACTGGTTAGAATTCCTCCAAGTAAAATACCGCCAACAAAAAACAAATTCCAGATTTCTTTTTTCCAGTCGTATTTAAAAAATGGAATGTTGGCAGGCATACAGGCTGCGCAAATGTGCCTTAAGGAGGAACTTATCCCAAAGGATTTGTTTCCGATTAGCAATAAAATTGGCACTATTAGTCCAATTAAAGGGCCGGCAATATACCAGGGCCATGGTTCAAAAATCCAGTTCATAGTTTTTTAGTTTAATGCAAATTTATGACCTATGTCATGTAATTTGTGTCACTTTTGTAACACATGGCTATAGCAGCCAATGAGCGTGTATTAGAAAACCTTGCAGTTCAGCTTTTGCACTGCAATATTATTCAGTAATAATAATTTTTTTACGGTAGGCAGGCATATTATCCTGATAAATGCTGATAAAGTAAATACCCGGGCTGATTTGATTTTCTTGAAATAAATTAATTTTTTGAGGCGATGAATGTGAAACTGAGGCCTCAGTTTCTAAAATTACTTTACCCTGAACATCGCTCAATTCAATTGATAATACCATTAGGGCCTTTTGTTTGGATGAAACGTATAAATACCCTTTGTTTGGATTGGGGTAAACCTCAATGTTTTTTTGATTATTGGAAGTTTCAGACAATTGGGTTGCCGGAGATGTGACCAAAAATTGTCCCATCATGCCTTCATCTTCATGCACCAACATGTGGCAGTGATACATGTATGGAAATACTTCATCAGCAAAATCAGTAAATTGAGTAATGAAGCGTACGGTTTGTTGCGACCTTACAAGCACCACATCCTTTTTTCCTGCGAGAGATGGAGGAGGAGGATTACCATTAATATCCAAAATATAAAAGGGAACATTATGAATGTGAAAGGGATGGGCGATAGGCGAGTTGTTTGTTAAACTCCAGATTTCGATATTGTTCAGAGGAATGGTGTAATTTATAGTCATCATATCAAACGGCGTTCCATTGATTACAAATGGGCCGTTTAACCCGCCGCCGCCACCCATCATCATGGGAGTAAATGTGAGGTTGCGGGTGATATTTGAGTTTGCAGGGTTCAGTGGATTTAATTGTACAAGCGATGCAGGGATGGAATTAACGGCATTTGTGGTTTGCGCAACCACATCGAAGCGAATCAAGTGTGTTGCGCTGCCATTTATTCCATTAGAGGCATAATTGGGTATTGTGCCCATGCCCATTGCTGCAGGATTGGCCGCTCCGTAAATGCCGTTTGGAATTTCATTGCCGTAATTTGTAAGAAAAATACTTTGACCTTGTAGGCCACTCAGGTTAATTAAAACCTCGGCGCGTTCACCGGGTGAAAGTAATAATCGGCTGAGGCTGAATGGAGCCGTGAGCAATCCGCCATCAGAAGCGATTTGAAAGAATTGCGCGTTGTTGCTCAATCCAAAATTGAAGGCCCTCATGTTAGAGCCATTTAGTAAACGCAACCTTACTACCTGCGCAGGTAATTGAACAAAGGGATTTTTTGTGCCATTAATTAACACAACACTGTCTACCGCCGACATGACATCAAATTGTTTCGACGCTGTAAATGCACGCGACTGAACAACCATCGGCACATCATCTATACCATAGGTGCGAGGTAAGTTCAATGCAGCTTCAGTAGGATCCTTCACGATAATTAAACCTGCCATTCCTTTGGCTACCTGTTCAGCTGTATGCATGTGCAAATGCGAATGGTACCAATGTGTGGAGGCATCATCCAATACCTTAAAGCGTGGGTTCCAGGTGGCTTGCGGTGCAATGGTCACATGCGGACCGCCATCGTTTTGAGGCGATACATGCATGCCATGCCAATGCACGGTTGTGGTATCGGAAAGCGTGTTAATAACTTGAATGTTTACCGAATCCCCTTTATTCATAAGTAAGGTAGGCCCAAGATAATTTCCGTTGAAACCAATGGAGTTGGTTATAAATCCCGGATAATAACTCACAGTGCCATTCTGAACGCTCAGCACAATGTTGGTGGCGCTTATCGTAGAAGGAATGGAAAGGGGATTACTAAACGATTGAGCGCTCAGATTCATCTGAGCGCTCAAAATCAACAAAATTCCAATGGATTTAATTTTCATCAGGAGGGCGTTTAAATACTTAAATGGATTAAGGCAACTTTACCTTAATTTTTGCATGGCATACTAATTTGCACAGGATATATTTTGCCAGGCACCAAGGTTTTCAACGTTTTTGATGCCAGCTGCTTCCAGCATGCGTTTTGCGCTGCCGGCACGTCCACCGCTTCTGCAAACCAACACCACGTGGTCGTATGTTTTAAGGTCATTGATTTTGTCCTGTAATTTATCCAAAGGATAATTTACCGAACATTCAGCGTGCCCGTCGTATTGCCATTCTTCAGGCGTACGCACGTCAACGATAATTTCTTTACTTGTTTTCATTTCTTTTGAAGTTGTTGTTGTAGTTGTTGTTGTATTGCTTGGTTTTTGAGTTTGAGAATTGCAGGCCCAGGTCATAGTCACTATAGAAAAGAGCAGAGCCAGTTTTAATCCTTTGTTTTGCATAGTTATGATTTTTGAAGTTTGCTTTGACACACAAAGTTGGTTTTGGGTACACCGGTGGCAGCTATGGATTTAAATCCACCATCTATTTCTTTAAAGTTATGAATGCCTCTGGCTTTGAGTATGCTTGCGGCAATCATACTGCGGTAGCCTCCTGCACAATGCAAATAAAAAGTTGAATCGGCTGGAAGTTCAGCAAACCAGTTATTAATTACGTCAAGTGGTTTGTTGTAGGCTTCTTCAACATGTTCAGCAAGATATTCACTTTCTTTTCTCACATCCACTACATAATCGCCTTTCACATTTACCTCTTGTGCAAATTGATCGGCACTGATTCTGTTAACGCTATCGGTTTCTTTTCCGGCTTTTACCCAATTTGGGTAACCGCCCTTGAGGTGACCAAGCACATTGTCGAAACCCACGCGGCTTAAACGGGTAACTGCTTCTTCTTCTTTACCGGTTTCGGCAATTAACAAAATCGGTTGTTTTACATCACGGATCATTGCGCCTACCCATGGAGCAAAATCGCCGTTGATACCAATATTAACGGAACCGGGAACAAATCCTTTTGCAAATTCTGCAGCTGAACGTGTATCCAACACCAAGGCATCGGCACTTTCGGCCAGCATTTCAAATTCATTCACTTCCAAGGCTCGCATGCCCTTGTTCAGCACTTGCTCAAAACTCTCAATGCCTTTTTTGTTCATGGCCACATTGTGCGGGAAATATGCAGGAGGGGGGAGTAAACCATCGGTTACAGCAGCCACAAAGCTGTCTTTGTTTGGCTGATTAAGAGCATAGTTCATTTTTTTCTGGTTGCCCAGGGTATCCACGGTTTCTTTCATCATGTTTTTACCACAGGCCGATCCGGCGCCGTGTGCAGGGTATATCGTAATATCATCAGCAAGTGGAAGAATTTTTGTGTACAGAGAATCGTAAAGCATTCCGGCTAGTTCTTCCTGCGTCATGGAGGCGGCTTTTTGAGCAAGGTCGGGACGACCCACATCACCTAAAAACAATGTATCGCCACTGAACAGGGCGTGGTCTTTTCCATTCTCATCTTTTAAAAGATAACATGAGCTTTCCATGGTGTGCCCTGGGGTATGCAACACTTTTATAGTGATATTACCAATTTTGAATTCTTCTCCGTCTTTAGCAATGGTGGCAGTAAACTCCGGATTAGCCGTTGGTCCATAAACGATGGGAGCACCGGTTTTTTTACTGAGGTCGAGGTGACCGGATACAAAGTCGGCGTGAAAGTGGGTCTCAAAAATGTATTTGATTTTTACGCCGTCTTTTTGAGCACGCTCGATGTAAGGTTGTACTTCACGCAATGGATCGATGATGGCGGCTTCACCGTTAGATGTGATGTAATATGCACCTTGTGCCAAACATCCTGTATAAATTTGTTCTATTTTCATATGGTCTGTTTCTATATTTTATTATTCAAAGTTAAGAATTTCAAGAGTGCTGTTCGGTAACATTTATTACATCCCGTAGTGTTTTACAAAGAGGTGTAATCAAAGTTACACAACTCATTTAAATAGGGTTTCTTTTGCAATAATGTAAATTCCCATTACCAAAACAAACCAACCAAAGGCCGGTTTAAGTTTAGCGCCATCGATACGTTTAGATAAAACCATACCGATAAAAATTCCTGCCGTGGCGAAAGCGCTTACAATTGCCAGCAAACTCCAGTCAATAACCGTTTCACTGCTTTCACCAAAAAAACCTATTAGTGATTTGGAAGCTATAATAACCAGCGAAGTACCAACCGCCTCCTTCATGGGTAGTTTTGACAACAACACCAAAGCCGGGATAATTAAAAAGCCTCCACCGGCGCCTACAAGTCCTGTTACCAAACCAACCAATGCGCCTTCTAGTAAAATCATGGGATAATTAAACACCTGCGGACCCTGTTCTTCCTTTCCATTCTTTTTGTCTTTTTTAATCATGCTGTAAGAAGCTGCAATCATGAGCACAGCAAATAGCACCATCAGAAGTAGGCCTTTACTCACCACAAAGCCTCCAAGTGTGAATACTTCTTTAGGGATGGCAGGCACAATATATGCTCGTGTAAGGAAAACAGCCAAAATGGATGGAATTCCAAAAACTAATGCGGTTTTTACATTCACCAATCCTTTGCGAAAGTAGGCTACTGAGCCAATGGCAGCAGTAAATCCCACGATAAATAAGGAATACGCGGTTGCTGCCACGGCATCTACAGAAAACAAATACACCAAAACCGGTACGGTAAGGATACTGCCACCACTACCGATTAAGCCAAGCGAAATGCCAATAAGAACTGAAGCGAGATAACCTATAATTTCCATTCCTCTTTTATTTTGAGTACAAAAGTCGAATTTTAAGGACCAAACTGTGGTCACAAATGTTACACAGTGAATCTACTGAATTTAGAGCACTTAATACACCCTATAAATATTCTCAACAGGTTGATAAGGTATCAAGCGGCTGTAGGGTTTTGATTTTAGTATACTTTCATTTTTTCCAAGCGCCAAAAACCCTCCGGGATTAAGGCAGTTGCAAAGTTTTTGCAGTACCCGCGACTGAAGGTCGGCATTAAAATAGATCAATACGTTTCTGCAAAGTATCATATCAAATTTCATAGTCGATTGGTTATGCACCAGATCAAATACTGAGAAACCGGTGTTTTTTAAAAGATCTTCTTTAAACGTAAATTGTTTTTGTTCATCAAGTTCAAAGTAGGCATCAAAGTTTTCTTTTCCCGAAGCCTTAGAATAATTGTTTTTATATAAAATTAGTTTACGTTCGGCATAGGTTGCCTTTTCTGCTTTTTTCAGGAGGCAGGCATTAATATCAGTTCCAAGTAATTTGGTTTTGTCAGCAAGTCCGGTTTCCTGCAAAAGTATAGCCATGCTCACTATCTCTTCTCCACTAGAGCAAGCTGAATGCCAAATTGTGACATGCTCTTTTTCACCAAGTGTTTTTAATATATCCTCCCTGAGGAAAGTCCAGAAGCTAGGGTCTCTGAACATTTCAGTTGTGCTCACTGTAATTTTTTCAACAAGACTGTTTTTTGAGCTTTGTTTTTTGATGAATTCAAAGAGTTGAAGTTTTGAAGTAAGTCCATTTAACACGCACAAATGATGAAAGCGCCGTTGAAGTGAAGATTTGGCGTAATCGCTCAGATCAAGGCCAAATTGTTTTTTAATGAGCAGAGTCAGTTCATTGAGTTCGTTTTGGTCGAGCAGCATAAAGTTTGAAATTACAGAAAGATATTCAATGTTAAATTGAAAAGCTGAGGGTAGAAAGTACACACAGGCTTATTTGTTGCGGGATTATTCCGGTTTCGCCTCCATAATCCCATATTGGTCAAAGTCAAAATAAAAAAGTCAGTCACCTTCGGGGTCCTGTTTTTTTGTTTCTCTGTCCTGCTTCAAGCAAGCTTGAGCAGTCCATCGAAACAAAAAAAGCCCCGCTGCGTGGAGCCTTTTTTATTTATTGGTACCTGGAATGGGATTCGAACCCACACGCCTCGCGGCACACGATTCTGAGTCGTGCTTGTCTACCAATTTCAACATCCAGGTGAATTGGAGGCGCAAAAATACAAAATTCTGGATAGTACTAATTTGTTTTTTTAGCTGCTACATGCGATGGCTCTGCACTTAGCAGAGTGGATATATGAATGACAAGGTTCTGAAATCTCTAATCGCTTTCCTTCTAATATAGCAGGAAGTGTGAAGTTGTTGAGGCAAAATTTACTTGATTAGTTCGCAACAATTTTTTGCAAATTGTCGGAAAAAGGCTTAGAAAAGTGAACGAGGGCGATTTTTACTCCTGTATTAGGAACGAGGGCAAATTATTAAAATATTACTCTCGTATTAAATAGTATAAACTTTTGCTTCGCAAAAGTAATTTTTGTTTTCCTCCGGCTTTGAGTGCATTGTTTTCACACCTGCAGAAAACAAAAAAACCTTTCACCAACGGTGAAAGGTTTATTCTGCTTGATGTGGTGCCTCCAGGAATCGAACCAGGGACACAAGGATTTTCAGTCCTTTGCTCTACCGACTGAGCTAAGGCACCGCTCACTCTCCTTTTATTTTCTATGAAAACAAATTAGAGGCTGCAAAAATACAAATTTATCCAGTCCTGCAAAATTTTGATAAAAATTTATCCCCTCCTTTCCAAGCGCTTTTATTCTCCTAACTTTATCCGGATGAACCTGGTACTGGATTTTGGCAATACGCGGATCAAAATGGCCTTTTTTGAAGGCACCCGACTTTTGAATGAAAAGACCTTCGAAAGCGTTGAAGAACTCTTGGTTTCAGGAGTACTTAACCAGAAATTTAAACATGCCCTCATTTCTTCTGTTACTCAAAACCACCTTAAAATTCTCGAAATTCTAAGTCCTGAATCAAAGGTGAAAGTCTTTAATGCTCAAACCCCAATTCCCCTTAAAAACGCTTATAAAACCCCTGAAACGTTGGGTTCCGACCGCATTTTATCTTCAATTGCTTCATTTACCCTTTTTCCGAACCAAAACGTTTTAACCTTAGATGCCGGCACTTGCATCAAATACAACTTTGTAAATCAGAATAATGAATTTCTGGGAGGGGCTATCAGTCCTGGAATTCCGATGCGCCTCAAAGCCATGCACAATTTTACCTCGGCCTTGCCGTTGATAGAGCCTGAAGAAGGATTTGAGCAATGGCTTGGCAACGATACCAGAACCTCCATGCTTAGCGGAGCCCAGTTGGGTGCGGCTTTTGAGGTGGATGAAACCATTAATCGTTACAAAAGTCGCTACCCTGACCTTATGGTTGTGCTTACTGGGGGTGACAGCCATTATTTGTTGGGGCAGCTTAAAAACCCTTTCTTTGCCAACCCAAACAGCCTGCTTTTAGGCCTTAATACTGTACTCCTTTATAACCTTGAAAACTAGATCAATACTTTTTATTTGCTTTTGGATGGGTTTTGTTCTAAAGCAAAACGCTCAAAATACCTTTAGTCCTTATTCCCGTTACGCTATCGGCGAATTGGCCCAGCCCACATTCGCCCACAACACGGCCATGGGTGGTGCTTTTGTTGCATTGAAGCAGGATTCAACCATGCCTAATTTTATCAACGTCGGTAATCCGGCTTCTTATGCATTAATACGTTTGGCTACATTGGAATTAGGTATCAACACCACCTTTTCCGAATTCAAAGGCCAAACGGCTTCCAGCTTTGAGAAGACCGCCAATTTCGCTTATGGTGCTCTTGGTTTTCCTATAGGCCGAAAAGGAGGTGCCTCTTTTGGCATTATGCCTTATACTTATGTAGGGTCTAATACCGCAAATACTATTGAAGAGCCCGGTATAGGCGAAGTGGATTATCAATACCAAGGCTCAGGGGGCTTAAATAAAATTTATTTGGGATATGGCGTTATGCCATTTAATCAACGTTTAATTAAATTCAGACGCAAGCATTTGCAAATTCATGATTCTTTAAAAGGTTTGTCTCATTCAAAATACAAACTCAGGGAAACTTTTGCTAAACTTTTAAGTGATTTCGCAATTGGCGCAAATGGCAATTTAATTAAAGGAAACATCATGAATAGCGCCAGAGTAGTTTATCCTGACAATTCACTTTACTATAATTCTTTCCGCGACCGCATTTTTTCAGTCAGTGATGTAACGGCAAATTTTGGCCTTCAAACAGGTTTAACGATTGATAGTGTTAAAACATCAACAGGAAAAAAGCGAGCCCTAAACGAAAAGGTAAAATTTACGTTTGGTTACACCTTCAATCTGAGCAATGCGTTAAATACGTATTACACCGCAATGGCCTATAACTACAGGGTGTCGAATGGTACTGAATTTATTGTAGACACGGTGTATTATAAGGTGGATGAACCGGCTTCAGTAACCCTGCCTTTTGAACAGGGATTTGGCATCGGGTTTAAAAAAGGTGAAAAACTCAACATCGTGGCCGATTATGCGATTACCAACTGGCAAAATTTTCAATACCTCGACAACGTATCTACTCTCAAACAAAATCATCGTTTCGCCATTGGCGCCTATTTTGTGCCTGAAAAGTATGCAGTAGGTTCAGGTTCTTTTTTTAGAAGGGTGAATTACCGTATGGGTGCCAACTACCACACAGGGTATGTTGATGTAAATGGCACACTAATTAATAGTTACAGTTTTTCAGCAGGACTCGGCTTGCCAGTGGGTGTTGGACGACTTTCTTCTATGGTTCACCTTGGCGCAACTTATGGAAAAATGGGTACCACAGCGAACGGTTTGATTATGGAAAATTTTTGGAGACTGAACATTGGCTTTACGTTCTCCGACAAGTGGTTTCAAAAGTACCGTTACGATTAGATGCTGGTTTTATTTCGCTGCATAGTTATTTTAACAGGAGCGCTTCTTTTCACTTCCTGTACCAACGATTTAAGAGATGTGATGGCCTTGCCAAAAACACAACTTAGTCCGAATCAAATAGGCGATACCGTTACCATGCTTTACACAGACAGTGCCAGATTAAAAATTATGGTGGCTGCAAACCGTATGCTTATTTTCACAGAGAATGTGAGTGAGCCTTTTACCATTTTACCAAAAGGCGTGTTTGTTACATTTTTTGATGAACGCGAAAACATAAGCGCCACCTTAAAAGCGAATTATGGAATTCGTTATGAAAATAGCAAACGCATGGAGGTAAAATATGCGGTAGAAGTTATTAATTCAGAAGGCACCAAGCTGGAAACTGAGCGCTTGGTGTGGGATGAAAACTCAAAACGTATTTATACCGATGCCTTTGTGAAAATTACCACCGCTACAGAAATTATTATGGGGAAAGGCATGGAAAGCAATCAGGATTTTTCCAAATACGAGTTAAAACAAGTTACCGGTCAAATTCAATTAAAAAACGATGAATAGAGAAACGCAATTAAAAATTTTTATTTTTTTAGAAAGGCTTTGGTTGGTGGCAGCAATTTTAGGCGCTCTTTGTGTGGTGTTTTTCCTGATGATGAAAGATAATGACAGCGCTTTGTTTTTCTTTGGTTTTTTTATTCTTTCTTCAATATTATTTTTGCTGCGTAAACGCCAAAAAGCAAGATTTTTGAATGAGGGCGGATCACCGGATAAACCACCGGCGAAAAAGTAAACACCCCTTTTACCGTTTATCCCAAATGGGATAATAGTGCTCATTACAATTGGTAACTTTATACCATGCTTTGGTTGATGTTTAAAGAGAGTGTTTTGTTTGCCTGGCAATCGCTGGTATCAAACAAATTGCGCTCAATGCTTAGTCTGCTTGGCATTACAATTGGTATTTTTGCAATCATACTTGTGTTTACAATTGTAGACAGTCTGGAGGCAAATATTCGCGGCAGCCTCCAATCTTTAGGCAACAATGTGGTATACATTCAAAAGTGGCCCTGGTCTTTTGGGCCCGATTACCCCTGGTGGAAATACATCAATCGCCCCACGCCGCAATACCACGAACTCGATGAAATTGCAAAACGCAGCAAAACTACAGAAGCCCTGGCCTACCGTTTGGGGGGGCGGCGTACCATTAAATACAAATCCAATGTTGTTGAAAACGCTGTGGTTGCAGGAATTTCTTACGACTATTATAAAATCAAAGCATTTGATTTAAGTGCGGGGCGTTATTTTACAAAAAATGAAACCGATGCAGGCTACCGTATGGCAATCATTGGCAGTGAAATAGCTTCCGGCCTTTTTCCAAATGAAGATGCCTTAGGAAAGGAAATAAAAATTGCAGGCCAAAAAGGTAAAGTTATAGGTGTTATCAAGAAAGAAGGGGAGAGCATGTTGGGTGTTAGCTTCGATTATCAGGTCAACATCCCATTCAATTTTGCAAGGTACATTCTTGACCCAAGATCGATGAACGCCGACCCGGTGTTGTTTGCTAAAGCCAAGCCAAACATTTCAAATGCCGAGATGATGGATGAACTAACCGGTATACTAAGAACCATTCGCAAATTGAAGCCGTTAGCTGAACCAAATTTTGCTCTCAACGAAATTTCGTTATTGAGTCAGGGCTTTGATACACTTTTTGCTGTTGTGGGCATTGCGGGCTGGATCATTGGGGGGTTTTCAATATTGGTGGGTGGTTTTGGAATTGCGAACATTATGTTTGTTTCGGTTCGCGAACGCATAAACATCATTGGTATTCAAAAAAGTTTGGGTGCCAGAAATATATTTATCTTGTTTCAGTTTTTATGCGAGAGTGTGCTGCTGAGTCTCATAGGTGGTTTTTTTGGACTTCTGTTGACATACATCGCTACAATTTTTGCTAAAGGAGTTATCGAAATGGAAATAACCTTAACCGGCGCCAATGTTATTTTAGGGTTTAGTATTTCTGTTTTAATTGGTGTGATCAGTGGATTTGTGCCGGCATATACAGCATCTCAGCTCGACCCCGTTGAAGCCATCCGGAGCAATTAATGAAACGACCCGCCAGCATAACTGTGCTCTGTGTGCTTGGATACATTTCCATAGTCCTAGCATTCCCTCAGGTGTTTTCGCCTCAGGTAAAAAAATTAGGGTTGTTTATGCCCGTGCTTTCCGGCGTTCTGGTAGCCGCCAATTTTATGGCTTATGTGGGCATCTGGTACATGAAGCGCTGGGGGGCCGAATTGTTCTTATACAGCTATTTTCTGAAAACCATACTGGATATACTTTATGAGCAAACGGGCCTGTTATTTTATTCGGGACAATTATTTTCTCTGGTGTTTAGTATTGTTTTGCTGCGGTATTACCAGAGGCTCGACCAAAACCTGTAAAACCTGAAAACTTGCAGCTTCCGGATTATTAGCGGCAACAATTACAAAAAATTCAGAAATAGTTGTCCATTTCCTCAATTATTTTATATCTTTAAAAGGGATTAGAGTTTTAAGGTGAAAAACATTCACTCACTCAAATTCATCATTAAATCAGTCAAACGTATGATTGCAGAGGTAGATAAAGCAGAATTGTTAAGTGCACTAAAAAATTTCTTCGGTTTCGACGGCTTTAAAGGCAGTCAGGAAAAAATCATCAAAAATCTGCTCAAAGGCGAAGATACCTTTGTTATAATGCCAACCGGTGGTGGAAAAAGTTTATGCTACCAGTTGCCGGCTATCATGAGCGAGGGAACAGCCATCGTGGTGTCTCCTCTTATTGCCCTTATGAAAAATCAAGTGGATGCCATTAGGGGGTTTAGTAACGAAAGTGGCATTGCCCATTTTTTAAACTCATCCCTCAATAAAAGTGATATTGCTCAGGTTAAAAAAGATGTTTTATCGGGTAAGACAAAACTGTTGTATATAGCCCCAGAAACTTTAACTAAAGAAGAGAACACACTTTTTTTCAAAGAATTTAAAATTTCTTTTTTTGCTATTGATGAAGCGCATTGTATTTCTGAATGGGGTCACGATTTTCGCCCTGAATACCGTCGTCTCAGGCCAATTATTGATGCTGTTGGCGGTGTTCCTGTTATTGCGCTGACCGCTACCGCCACACCGAAAGTTCAGCAGGACATACAAAAAAATCTGGGCATGATGGAGGCCCAAGTGTTTAAATCGTCTTTTAACCGCGATAATCTTTACTATGAGATTCGACCAAAACAGAATGTTTTTAAAGAAATAGTGAAGTTCATCAAGCAAAATCCAAACAAAAGTGGAATTGTGTATTGCCTCAGTCGCAAAAAAGTGGAAGAGTTGGCAGAGGCCCTGAAAGTAAATGGTGTAAAAGCGGCACCATACCATGCCGGACTGGATGCCAAGGAAAGAGCGAAAACCCAGGACAGGTTTTTAATGGAGGAGCTGCAGGTGATAGTGGCCACCATCGCTTTTGGTATGGGAATTGATAAACCGGATGTGAGATTTGTGGTCCACCACGATATCCCGAAATCACTCGAGGGGTATTATCAGGAAACCGGCCGTGCAGGAAGAGATGGGGGTGAAGGAAATTGCCTGACCTTTTACAGTTATGACGATATCCTAAAATTAGAAAAATTCATGAAGGATAAACCTGTTGCCGAACAGGAAATTGGCAAACAAATGTTGGCAGAAACAGCTTCTTTCGCTGAAACCAGCAGTTGCCGTAGAAAATTTTTACTGCATTATTTTGGAGAGGAATTTGAAGAAGACAAATGCAATGCCATGTGCGATAACTGTCGTCATCCCAAACAACGGTTTGAAGCAAAAGAAGACCTTGAATTAGCGCTGGAGTGCGTTTTAGAAATAAAAGAAAAACACAAAATAAAAGATGTGCTGAATGTGCTCATGGGGACACTAACCGCCACAGCAAAATCATACAAACACAACAAAACCGAATCCTGGGCCAGAGGTTTGGAAGATGACAAGGATGACAGGCATTGGCAATCAGTCCTCCGCCAGGCGGTTGTTAATGGCTACTTATCAAAGGATATTGAAAATTACGGACTCATTAAACTAACGGAGAAGGGGAAGGCTTTTCTGAAAAAACCGCACAGCATAAAGTTTACAAGAGACACGGATTACAGTAATTTGGATAAGGACAGCTCAGAAGACGATATTGCATACGGCGGGAAAGGCGGAAGCGAATCTACGGATGAAGTATTGTATGCCATGTTAAAAGATCTGGTTAAAAAAACCGCCAAAGCAAAAAATCTGCCCCCTTATGTTATTTTTCAGGAACCATCTCTTCAGGAGATGGCCATACAGTACCCTATTAAAATAGATGAATTAACCAAAATTGGCGGCGTTGGAGCAGGAAAAGCCAGCAAGTATGGTAAGCCTTTTGTTGAGTTAATAAAAAAATACGTTGAGGAAAACGACATTGAACGGCCGGTGGATATGGTCATTAAATCCGTGGTGAACAAATCCGGGTTAAAAGTTTACATCATACAAAACATAGATCGAAAAATCAACCTTCGGGATATGGCCAAAAGTAAAAATCTGAGTATGACAGATCTTCTTACCGAAATTGAAACAATTGTTGAATCCGGTACGCGCGTGAACATTGATTATTTTATTCAGAATGAAATTGATGAGGAAAAGCAGGAAGAAATCATTGCTTACTTCAGAGAAAGTGAAACCGATAGCGTGACCGTAGCTGTTAAAGAATTGGGTGAAAACGATTATGAAGAAGAAGAAATCCGGATTATGCGTATTAAATTTTTATCTGATTTCGGAAATTAAGGTAAAGGCCCATAATTCCCTTAACAACACTGTTTTTTCTATACCATGTTCGCACACTTCTTTTAACTAAGACCATAAATTATGTTTTTTACGGCCGGAGTGCACCGTTTCTTTTTTCTATTCGGCGTGGTTACTTTAGGCTTTGGCATTATGTTGGGCGCAGTGCCAACATCCGTTCCGCAATTTATTCTGCTTATCAATTGGTTGCTCGAAGGTGGTTTCACCGGGAAGTGGAGGCGGTTGCGACATAACCGAATATTTTGGGCTCTGGAGTTGGTTTTTGCAATGCATTTGATTGGTTTGTTTTACAGTTCTGACATTAGTTTGGGATTAAAGGACATTCAGATTAAGCTACCGCTGTTCATTCTTCCTTTGGTGTTTTTTAGTTCGGCCCCATTAACTCGAAAAGAATTTGTTTTCACACTCCAGGCCTTTCTATTTGGGTGCTTTGTAAATACAGCATGGTGTTTAATGTATAGTTTTGGCCTTCATGCTAATGAAATCGGACGGAACACATCGCGGTTCATGAGCCATATTCGATTGGGTTTGTACCTTAACATGGCCATATTAATTTGCGTCCACCTGTATAAAACAAAAGTATGGAATAGCCTTAGCTTTGTTTATGTTATTGCGGCAATTTATTTTATGACTGTGTTGTTTATATTGGGCTTAGCTACAGGATTAATTATTCTGACCTTTCTTGTTGTTATGGCCGGCATCTACAGCATAAATAAATTACAGTTTAGGTACAAAGTGGGTTTGGTATTAGTGTTCGCGGTTTTTGCTTATTTAGGCTGGAATTTTGTCTGGCATGTGTATTCACAACAGGTTATTCCGAGTAAGGCGATAAACAATAAAATTATGGATTGCTCGGTAGCCGGAAACACATACATTTATTTAGACAGTGCAGGGCGCAGAGAGAATGGTTACTACATTCATATTAATATACAACTTGAAGAGCTGCAAAGAACCTGGAAGTTGAGGTGCCCTGACGACACGTTTTCATACAAAAGCAAACACAACCTGCGCAGATACGAGGCACTTATTCGTTATCTGGCCGGGCTTGGTTTAAATAAAGATTCGGTTGGTGTAATGACTTTAAGTGATGTTGATATCCAAAACATAAAACGCAATGTGCCAAACCACCTCTATAACAACTGGTCGTTTATGCACCAGCGGATATACGAATTGGTTAACGAGTATGATGATTTCAAAGCGGGTAGAAACATCAATGGTAATTCAGTGACCATGCGCTATTTCTTTTGGAAAGCGGCGTACTTTGCAATTAAGGGTAATTGTTGGTTTGGTGTAGGCTCAGGCGACGTACAGAATGTGATGGAGGAGAGCTATATTAGTTCCGGCTCTCCGCTTCTGCCTCATTGGCACAAACGCCCTCACAACCAATTTTTAACTATTACACTTGCATTTGGTGTTGTTGGCTTATCTGTTTTTTTATTCAGTTTGTTTTATCCGCCCTTCAAACTCAAACGGCGCCTGGCACTTACCTACTTTGGATTTATGATTGTTTACTTGATGTCTTTTTTATCAGAGGACACCCTGGAAACGCAAGCGGGAGTAACGTTTTTCGCTTTCTTTAATACATTTCTTCTAACGGAAGCCTACTTTAAAAGGCTACAAAATCCTGAGCATTAACTGCAATGCCATTAAACCAAAGTTCAAAGTGAAGGTGGGCACCCTTGCTGTTCTCTCCGGTATTCCCAACTACGGCTATGGCCTCGCCCGACCTTACTTTGTCTCCGGCGTTTTTTAAAACCATAGAGCAGTGTTTATAAATGCTTACCACATTGTTGCTGTGCTGAATTTGAATAATGTTTCCATCCTCGGCTGTAAACCCTCTATAGATGATTGTGCCATCGAGTGTGGCTTTTATAAATTCATCTTCTTTGGTTGCGACGTCAGTGCCATAATGCGCATGGATGGGATCGAACGATTCAGTAACAAGGCCTTTCACAGGGGCGAAGAAAAGCAGTTCCTGCAACTGTCCGCTGTAGGTTTGAGATGGTGTGATTGACTTTTCCTGTTTTCTAAGATCAAATTCTTGTCTGAATTCTATGTCTGCTTTCGAAGGGGCAATATTTAGTTTAGAGTATTTTCCGCTGCTGTCACGCGCAGGACGTTTAGCTTCCTTTTCTCCGGTTTCCGTTAACATGGTTAATATGCCTTGTAAATAAGCGTCTCGGGCCTGTACTTTTTTTTCTAGGGAATCGGCTTTGTAGCTTAACCTTAACATTTGCCTGCGCTCTTCTGTGGTACCATAACCCGGAATATATTCGCGTAAACCAGTGAAAGCAACTAAACTAATCACGATGCTGGTCATAATTATTGTTAAGGCCAAAACACCAATTAGAATATTAAGGGGGGAGAGCCTTAGCGAGAACTTTTCATCTAAAGAGGTGTCATTCAACAAGATAAGTCGGTACTTTCGCCTTAAAAGAACACCAAGGTTTTTTATTTTCGCCTTCTTTGACTCCACCATACCGTAAAGATGCAAAATATTTTTTTGAAGCGGAAACTTGTAATCCATTAATAGTTTCCATAGTTTTGCGCCCGAAAATGGAAGCGAACGAAAAAATATTACACACCTCTTTACAGATGTTTTTCAGGTATGGTATTAAGCACGTTACCATGGATGATATAGCGAAGGAACTGGGCATGTCGAAAAAAACGATTTACCAGTATTTCAAGGAAAAAGACGATAAGTGAGGCAGCACGAAAAGGATTTTGATGTTTTGGGAAAAATAGCAAAAGACCCTATACACGAAATCATGCTATTGTCAAAAAAACTCAATGAAATGATGCAGCACATTAATCCTTTGTTTTTTCTCGACCTGCAAAAATTTTACCCTGTTGCCTACAACGAGTTTCAAAAATTTAAAGAAACCTGTGCTTTCAGAAACATAATTGAAAACCTCACTAAGGGTGTATTGCTTGGAATTTACCGTGAAGATTTGAATTTGGAATTTGCAGCCAAGTACCGTCTATCACAAATCGATATGCTGATGTTTGGGAATTATTTTACATATGAAAAAATAAGTGTAGCTCAGGCCAGTCAAAATTTACTTGAAATGTTTGTTTACGGCATCTCAACGCAAAAAGGCCACAAACTACTCGATCAATACAAAAAAGCAAATGAAAAAGAATACTAGCATAATTCTATATACTATGAAAAATTCACTTATCAACATGAAATCTCTGCTCTTGCTCTGCTCACTGATATTTATTAATTCAGTAAAGTCTCAGGAGAAAGAACAAAAAACGGCCTTTTCTCTTCAAGAGGCTATTGATTTTGCATTGGGTCATAATCAAAATTACATTAATTCAACCCTGGATGTTGAATCGGCAAAATTCCGCAATAAAGAATACACCGGCATTGGGCTTCCACAAATCAACGCTAGTGCGGATGTGAAAGATTACCTCACCATTCCAACTTCTGTAATTCCTGCACAAGCATTCAATCCAAGTGCTCCGGCTGATCAGTTTGTGGCAGTGCAGTTTGGAGTGAAATACAATGCAGCTTTCGGTGTTTCTATTTCTCAAATTTTATTTAATACCGACTATCTCGTAGGTTTACAGGCTGCCAAGGAATTTGTTGCCCTGTCTGAAAAGAATGTGCAACGAACAAAAGTGGAAACCTACGCTACCATCACAAAGGCCTATTACGGTGCAATCATTGTTAAGGAGCGGCTAAAAATTATTGATGCGAACATTGATCGCGTTAAAAAATTATTTGATGATACCAAAGCCTTGAATTCAGCTGGTTTTGCCGAGAAATTGGATGTGGATCGTGTGGAATTAACCTATAACAACCTACTGGCAGAAAAGGAAAAACTGGAGCGTTATGTTGGAATCAGCGAAACCCTGCTCAAATACCAAATGGGTTACGATTTGGCTTTACCCATCACATTAACAGATGTGATCGATGCTAATCTGATCATTGACATGGGCACACAGGAGCAACAAAAAGTGAATTACGAAGCACGTCCTGAATTTTCCATCCTGCAATCTCAGTCGAACATCAATGGTTTGGAACTAAAACGCAATAAATACCAGTATTTACCAAGTTTAGCTGCCTACGCCTCACTTCAACAACAAGCCATGCGAACCAAGTTCGACGTTTTTGATATTGATCAACCCTGGTACCCTATCCGAATGATAGGGGTTACGCTTAACGTTCCGATTTTCAACGGGGGCCAAAAACATTACAAAATTCAACAGTCCAAGCTGGAGCTTCAAAAAACAAACAATTCACTTGAATTCCTTCAGCGTTCCATAGATGTGGAAGTGGCCAACACCAACATGCAATTCAAAAATGCATTGATTGCTCTCGAAACCCAAAGAAAAAACAAAGACCTGGCTAAGGATATATATGACACGTCAAAAATCAAGTACGAAACCGGCGTGGGCTCAAACCTCGACGTGATTTACGCTCAGGCAGCTTTCCGCGAAGCCGAAATCAATTTTCTAAGCGCAGTATACGATCTCATCGTTGCACAGGTAGATTACCAAAAAGCAAAGGGCATACTTGTAAAATAAACTAAATAAAAGAACATCCGAATCCACAAAACCAACCTCATATGAAAACAGTTTTCAGTTATATTCAATCAACAGCAATCCTTCTCCTTTCCGTTTTTGTTGTTTCCTGTTCAGCTCCTGATCCAAAGGCCGAACTTGAACAACTTAAAAAACAACGCAGCGAACTGGATACAAAAATCGCCGACCTGGAAGCAAGCATTGCTAAAACCGACACAACACAAACAGCACAAAAGGCTACAGAAGTAGCGGTGAGCCCGGTTCAAACCAGAATTTTTAAAACCTATATAGAAGTTCAGGCGCGGGTAGATGCCGATCAAAATGTGTTTTTGAGTAGCGGAATCCCGGGCACTGTAACAAAAATTAATGTTAAGGTAGGCGATAAAGTAACTCAGGGTCAGGTTTTGGCTGAAACCGATTCACGCATGATACAACAGCAAATTTCTGACCTTCAAACCAATTATGAATTGGTGAAGCAGGTGTATGAGAAGCAGGAAGAACTATGGAAGCAAAAAATTGGAACTGAAATTCAATACCTTCAGGCCAAAAGCAACAAAGAGAGTCTGGAGAAAAAGATGGCTACACTCGAAGAACAACTCCGGATGAGTAAAATAATTTCTCCTATTAATGGCACCGTAGATGGTGTAAACATTAAGATTGGTCAAACCGTTGCGCCGGGAATGAACGCCATTACGGTAGTGAATTTTTCAAATCTGAAAGTTAAGGCCGAAGTGGCCGAAAGTTATTCTTCAAGAATTAAAACCGGTGATGAGGTATTGATTTACTTCCCTGATAATAACGATTCCATTGTATCTAAAATAAACTATGCCTCGCGTACCATCGATCTGTTGAACCGCACCTTTGATATTGAAGCCCTGCTTAATACCAGTGACGAACTTCACCCAAACATGGTAGCTAAAATGAAAATTAACGACTATCAGTCGGCAAAACCCTGTATAGTATTGCCCGTTAAGTTCATTCAAAAGTCATCCACTGGCAACTATGTATTGGTTGCTGAAAACGGTAAAGTGGTTAAAAAGGTCATCACCATTGGCAGAGAATACAGTGGTCTTGCCGAAGTTACCGGCGGTTTAAATGAAGGCGAACAATTGATTGTAAAGGGCTATGATCTTGTGATTGATGGCGATGCCATTACCGTTCAAAAATAAATTCAGCAACTAGCATTAAAACATAAGCTATGTCAGAGAAATTCAAAGAATTTAAACCCTCCAGTTGGGCCATCGAAAATAAAATAACGGTTTACCTGCTTACCTTATTTATCACTATTGCAGGTATTATGGCATACAATTCTCTGCCCAAAGAGAATTTTCCGGATATCACCGTGCCAACCATTTTTATCAGCACCATCAATGGGGGCAATTCACCAACCAACATTGAAAATACCATTACACGACCCATTGAAAAACGATTAAAATCGATTTCAGGGGTCAAAAAATTCACCAGCAACTCCCTTCAGGACGTTTCAGTTATTGTGGTGGAGTTTCATACCGATGTTAAAGTTGACGTTGCAAAACAAAAAGTAAGGGACGCTGTAGACGAGGCAAGAACCGACATGCCGCAGGTGCTTACCAGCGAGCCGGTAATTAAGGAGATTGCATTTTCCGAAATCCCCATCATGTATATAAACGTGGCGGGCAATTTTGAGTTGAAGGAACTAAAAAAATATGCCGAGGATTTGCAGGACAGGATTGAGGGATTGAAAGAGATCAATGAAGCCAAATTGGTTGGCGCACTCGACCGCGAAATTCAGGTGAACCTGGATGCTTATAAAATGCAAGCCGCTCAACTAACTTTGGGCGATATACAAAGGGCCATTGGTCAGGAGAACCTATCCATTACCGGGGGTAATGTGCCGCTCAACGGAATGAAACCTACCCTGAGTATTAAAAGCGAATTTAAAAGTCCGGCGGAAATCGAAAACATTATGGTTTCTTCAGCTTCCGGGGCAAAATTGTTTTTGAAAGATTTTGCTGAGGTTCGCGACGGCTTCAAAGAAAAGGAAAGTTACTCAAGTTCTAAAGGTAAAAATGTAATCACCCTGAATGTCATCAAACGTTCGGGAGAAAACCTGATAGATGCTGCGGATAAGATTAAGGCTATTATAGCCGACATGAATGAAAATAAATTTCCGGAAGGCCTCGAAGTAACCATCAGCGGCGATCAGAGCGAACAAACAAAAACTACCTTGCATGAATTGATTAACACCATTATCATCGGATTTGTTCTTGTAACTCTGGTGTTGATGTTTTTTATGGGCGTTACCAACGCGCTTTTTGTGGCACTTTCAGTACCGCTTTCCATGTTCATTGCGTTTATGTTGATGCCCAGCATTGGCTTTAGTTTTAACATGATTGTGTTGTTCGCATTTTTATTGGCTTTAGGTATTGTGGTTGACGACGCTATTGTTGTTATCGAAAATACCCATCGTCTTTTTGCAAACGGTAAGCGCGACATCAAAACGGCTGCTAAGATGGCGGCAGGTGAAGTGTTTATGCCTGTACTCTCAGGCACCATCACCACCTTGGCTCCTTTTATACCACTGGCGTTTTGGACCGGTATTATCGGCAAGTTCATGTACTTTCTTCCCATTACCTTAATCATTTCCTTGCTGGCCTCACTGGCTGTGGCCTATATTATTAATCCGGTATTTGCTGTCGACTTCATGAAAACGCATGAAGAGGAAGCCAAAGGCTATGGTAAACTCACTAGAAAGTCAAAAATGCAGTTAATCCTATATGCAATAGTGGCTTTGATAGCCTATGTGAGCGGGCATGTTGGTGTAGGAAACTTTATTGTGTTTTTGGCTCTGTTTTTGGTACTTAACCGATTGTGGTTGTATAAGGTAATTGAAGCCTGGCAGTTTAAGGTTTGGCCGGCATTTGTAAACACCTATGTAAGGGCTTTGGAATGGTGTTTGAAAAAGCCATGGAAGGTTTTATTATACGTATTGTTCCTTTTTCTTGGTTCACTGGTGTTTTTTGGAATTCGTTCTCCTAAAGTGGTGTTTTTCCCGCAGGGCGATCCCAACAACGTGTACGTTTATTTAAAATTACCTGAAGGAACGGATCCTATGGTTACGGATAGCGTGATGCGATTGGTGGAAAAGAAGGTGTATAGCGTGATTGGAGAAAACAATCCGATTGTTGAATCCATGATCAGCAATGTTACCATTGGAGTTACAGATCCGGCCGATGGCGATCAAAATTCTTATCCTAACAAAGGAAAGATTGCCATCAACTTCGTGAAGTTTGAACAACGCAAAGGCGAGTCAACTTCAGAATACCTTGGGAAACTGCAATCCTTAAAATGGGATTTGCCGGGTGCCGAAATTAATGTCAACAAGAAACAAAATGGCCCTCCTCAGGCGAAGCCCATCAGCATAGAAATCAGCGGAGATAATTTTGACGAACTGGTAACAACCGCAGCTGAATTAAAAAAGTTTCTGAATGAGGCAAACGTGGAAGGCGTAGATAATTTGAAGTCTGACTTTGTAAGCAACAAGCCGGAGATTGTTTTTGATATCGATCGCCAAAGAGCCTTAATGGAAGGCATTTCAACCTATCAATTGGCCATGGAAATCAGGGGTGCGGTTTATGGTGTTGAAGCTACCAAGTTCAGAGATGTGGACGATGAATACCCGGTTCAGTTGCGTTACCAGTATAACCAACGCGTGGATATCGAAACCATTAGAAATTTACGAATCACTTATCGCGACATGAACATGGGCGGAATGGTGAGAAGTGTTCCACTCTCGGCAGTGTGTAACATTCGTTACGATTACACGTATGCCGGCATTAAACGCAAAAACAACGAGAGGGTAATCACCTTGTCGTCAGATGTGAAGGAAGGTTATAACCCGAACGAAGTGGTTGCTAAACTTCAAAAAGTTCTGAACCAGTATACACCAAACGGTAATGTTAATGTAAAGTTTGCCGGACAGGAAGAAGAACAACAGGAAACCATGGCTTTCCTGGGAAGAGCCATGCTTATTGCCATTGCATTGATGATGATTGTGCTTTTGGGATTGTTTAATTCACTTGGCAAAACAGTGATTATCCTTTCCGAAATCTTGTTAAGTGTGATTGGGGTTTTGATTGGAGTAGCCACATTTAAAATGGACATGAGTATCGTTATGACCGGAGTGGGCATCATAGCCTTGGGAGGTATTGTGGTGAGAAACGGTATTTTGTTGGTTGAATTTGCTGAGTACGCGAGAGCGGGAGGCATGAGTTTATACAAAGCCACCGTTGAAGCCGGTCGCACCCGTATGACCCCGGTAATTCTCACGGCAACAGCTGCCATTCTCGGCCTGATTCCATTGGCTGTTGGATTAAACATCAATTTTGAAACCCTTTTCACTGAATTAAACCCTCACCTTTTCTTTGGAGGAGACAATGTGGTGTTTTGGGGACCATTGAGCTGGACCATGATTTTTGGACTTTTGTTTGGCACGGTATTAACCTTATTGGTGGTTCCTGCCATGTACCTGATTGCTGAACGATTAAAACGCAAATCGGATATAATATTGGAACATTTTGATTTGCCAAAAGTGCTCATGTACATTCCGTTTTTAATCTTAATTCTTCGTTTGCTGCTTGCAATAAAGAAAACTAAACTGGATTACGGCGACCTGGATCGATAGAATAACACTAAGAAAAGCCTTTCTGAATTCCGGAAAGGCTTTTTTGTTGTTTTACTTTTATAGTTCTTCGTTTTCGCTTCGAAAGAGCGAGCTCTTTCTCCGCTTAAAACAAAAAGCCTTTCACTTTCGTGAAAGGCTTTTGCTGTTCGTCGGGGTGGCCAGATTCGAACTGACGACCTCCACATCCCAAATGTGGCGCGATACCGGGCTACGCTACACCCCGAACTCCTCAATTTTTGAGAGTGCAAATATACACATTTTTCCTACCCACCAAAAAAATGCGATTCATAAAATTGTCTAAGCCGGTAAACAGCCCCGTCTCAAGCGAAATTTAATCGTATTTTTGTCCCCTATGCAGGAGCAAATCTTAATTCTGGACTTTGGTTCCCAGTATACTCAGTTGATTGCGCGAAGGTTAAGAGAACTGAACGTTTATTGCGAAATCCATCCTTAATCGGGTAGCCCCCACAGCGTGCGGGAAGAAAATCCACCCAAACCGGAGTTAAAAGACATCAAAGGCAAATTGCCTCTTTTAGGGGTGTGCTATGGGGCCCAGTTCCTTGCTCACTTTTTCGGAGGAGAGGTGGGAAAATCCAACTCCAGGGAATACGGTAGGGCACATCTTGAAATCATGGACAAAACCTGCCCCATTTTTAATGATGTGGTAAATGATTCACAGGTGTGGATGAGCCACGCCGACACCATTTTGAGCATACCTGCCAGCTATAAAATTACAGCAAGCACACACGATGTTAAAGTAGCCGCTTTCAGCATTGAAGGGGAGCCAAGCTATGGCATACAATTTCACCCCGAAGTATTTCACAGCACCGAAGGAACAAAGATCCTGAAGAATTTTGTGTATGGTGTTTGCAAATGCACCGGTGATTGGACACCTTCTTCATTTATAGAAACAACAGTTGCTGAGCTGAAAACAAAACTCGGTGATGACCGCGTAATTCTTGGATTAAGCGGGGGAGTAGACAGTACGGTTGCTGCCATGTTACTTCACAAAGCCATTGGAAAAAATCTTCACTGTATTTTTGTTGACAACGGGCTATTGCGCAAAAACGAATTTCAAAAAGTACTGGACTCTTACCAACACCTTGGTTTAAATGTAAAAGGGGTAGATGCCAGTGCAAAGTTTTATAAAGAACTTCATGGGGTTTCTGACCCGGAAAAAAAACGCAAAGCCATTGGAAAAGTATTCATCGATGTTTTTGATGAAGAATCCAAACTGGTGAAAGATGCAAAATGGCTGGCCCAGGGCACCATTTACCCGGATGTCATCGAAAGCATTAGCGTAAAGGGACCATCAGCGACCATTAAATCCCATCACAACGTTGGGGGCTTGCCCGACTACATGAAACTTAAGGTTGTGGAACCCCTCCGGAGTTTGTTTAAGGATGAAGTGAGAAGAGTAGGGGCCGCGCTTGGATTAGACCCTGCCTTGTTAAACCGTCATCCTTTCCCGGGCCCGGGATTGGCCATACGTATCCTTGGAGAAGTGACGGCCGAAAAGGTCCGCATCATTCAGGAAGTTGACGCTATTTTTATTGATGGTCTCAAAACCCATGACCTATACAATACCGTGTGGCAAGCAGGCGCCATATTTTTACCCATACAAAGCGTAGGGGTAATGGGCGATGAAAGAACCTATGAATACGTGGTGGCGCTGAGAGCAGTGAGCAGCACGGATGGCATGACGGCAGATTGGTGCCATTTGCCTTACGAGTTTCTTGCTAAAATCAGTAACGAGATCATCAACAAAGTAAAAGGAGTTAATCGGGTTGTATACGATATCAGTTCCAAACCCCCGGCTACAATTGAGTGGGAATAATTGGATGACCACACACAAACGTAAAGAATGCCCAGAGTAAAATCCCTGACATATTTTTTTCTACTTACATTTTTGTTTCAGCTAAACCTTGTTTTGGGGCAAAACAAATCCACGAACATTCAGGTTCAGGAGAACCGAAAATTTTACATCCATAAAATTGAGAAAGGCCAAAGTTTATACGCCATTTCAAAGTTATATGGAGTGAGTGTCGAAGAACTTTACAATTTCAATCCTGAACTAAAACAGGCTGTAAAAGCAGGGCAGGAGATTCGTATACCTTTTCAAACCGTGAATGCGGAGAAAACACCGAGTGTTTCCACACAATTGGATACGGCCAAATACATCACCCACAAACTGTTGAAAGGCGAAACCATTTATTCCATCTGCAGAAAATACAACATCACCGAACGCCAGCTTGCAGCGTATAACCCGAGTTTATCACAGGGTTTAAAAGAAGGTCAGGTAATTGTGGTTGGAGAAAAAGTGAAGCCAAAACCAGCAGTAAAATCAGGAGCAGCATCAAAGGCAGCCCCGGCTCCAAAAAATACCATGGTGGACTCTTCTTTATTTAAACCCGTTTCTAAAACTCGAAAGGAAACGTACAATATTGCCCTCGCTCTGCCATTTAAGCTCGATCAAACCTTGGGTTTAGACCTGAATGCCATACTCCGCTCAGGCACAGCGTTCCCAACAGTTCCCGCACTGGCCACTGACTTTTATCTGGGGTTTCGTTTAGCTATAGACTCTTTAGCTTCTAAAGATTTTAATGTCAACCTTGAATTGTACGATATTGACGACAAAGACTCTCTTGGTTTAATGCGGTTTACCAATGAAGCTAAATTTAAGGACCACGATTTTATATTCGGACCTCTTTATGCCAACGGATTTAAAGCCATTGCCAAAAAGGCCAAGGAGTTTCACATTCCCATTGTTTCGCCCATCACACAACAAAACAAAATTCTCTACAATAACATTTATATTTCCAAAACTAATCCTTCTCAATTTACTCTGCTCGAAGGTTTAGCCGACTACTGTATTGATTCCCTGATGAAAGAAAAGTGCAATGTGCTGCTGGTGGCTTCTTCCGATAAGGACAAAAAGGACGCCAACTTTGTGAGTGCCTTTCGCAAGTATTTTAATGAGCGAATGAAAGGGCTCGATCGCTTAAACAAGGATACCCTTCGCCTTGTGAAAGGCATTGAAGGCGTGAAGAGCGCCTACGTTCCAAATGTCAAAAATATCATAATCAATCTAAGTGCTAATCAGGTTTTAATTTCAGACTTTATTACCCAACTGGCTTTGTTTAAAAAAGACAAAGACCTTGTTTTTTGCGGCTGGGAGAGCAATGGGAGCAATGATAACATTGATCAGGAATACCTCAATGACTTGAATTACACCTTCCCCTATCAATTTAACCTTATCGACAGCGCTAATTCAGAAGCTTTGGTAAAACGGTATTTGTATTTACAAGGTACCAGCCCCGGAGAACACTTTTTTATGGGCTTTGAAGTGGCCTACTACTACCTGAAGAATTTGAAAGAACACGGTCCTGAGTTCGCTCACAAACTCGATCAATACCCCATGGACATGAAACACATGCGTTTTAAGTTCACTCGTCCTGATTTAAGCACAGGCTTTGATAACAGAGGGCTTTACATCTATAAGTACAAAAACTACCAACTGCATAAAACCGGATGGAAATAAGCAAGGAGAATATTTCTTCCTGGCTTATGGATTTGCAGGACAATATTTGCGCGGCCTTGGAGAAAGCCGATGGTAAATCTAAATTTATCGAAGAAAACTGGACACGTGATGAAGGTGGCGGCGGAAGAACCCGCGTGATGAAGGATGGCGCAGTGCTCGAAAAAGGGGGAGTCAATTACAGCGCCGTATTCGGTGAGGCTCCTGAGTTTTTGTTCAGAGAAAAAGAACACAGCAGCGAAAAGACCATTTCCACTTCTTCCAGACCAAGGTTTTATGCCAGTGGTGTATCTATCGTGCTCCATCCTTTCAATCCTTTTGTGCCCATCATTCACATGAACGTAAGGTATTTTGAAATGGACAACGGTACCCGTTGGTTAGGCGGTGGAATTGATTTGAGTCCGCATT
>JALOMJ010000191.1 GCA_025455485.1 Bacteroidia bacterium
ATCATGCCAAACAACACTTCGGCAATTCGGTCAATCGGGTTTAAGACGGCCGATTCTTTGATTCGGTTCTTCCAAAAACTTCCGGAATCCATGGTTTAAGCCGGTATAAAATAAAACATGATGCCGATGATAATGTACACAATCACCAATTGTATGCCTTTGTACCAATTCGATTTTCCGTCGCCGGCCACCAAAGCGCCTAAAATTACCGAAAGAAAAATGCTGACCATGAGCAGGCGCGAAAAGTTTAAATTCATTTGTCCCGGACCAATAAATAAACTGAGAAGAACCAAAAGTGGTGCAACAAACAAGGCAATCTGCATGGAGCTCCCCATAGCAATGCCGATGCTTAGGTCCATTTTGTTTTTCTGGGCCATGGCTACCGCCGAGATTGTTTCGGCAGCCCCTCCAATAACGGCCAATAAAACAACGCCAATAAACAGGTTCGACATGCCGATGATTTTTCCGGTTTCTTCAGCTGCGCCCACCAGCATCTCGCTCATCACCGCGGCAAGAACCGAGGCGCCAATCAGGCTGAGTATGCCTCTGAGCAGGGACCAGCGTTTTTCATGTGACTCTCCTTCTTCTTTCGATTTGTTTGCAGCAAACAGGTCGGGATGTGTTTTTAACATAAACACCAGATAAAGGCCGTACGTGAGCAACAGAATAGACGCCACCAGGATATTCAAGGAGTTGATGTCGACATGAGTGCCGATTTTATCTGAAAAATTGTGGAAGGCCGCGGGAATCATTAAACTAATGGTGGCAATCATCATCATCGAAATGTTGATGCGCAGGCCGGAGGCGTTGTATTCCTGATTGTGAAATTTAAATCCCCCAAACAAAAAGGATAAACCGGTTGCCAAAAGCAGATTGGCTAAAATGGCCCCGGCTAAAGATGCCAGAACAATATCATGCAAACCGGCATTTAAAGCTACAATGGTAATAATGAGTTCAGGCGCATTTCCAAAGGTCACATTCAGTAAGGCACCAAGAGCGTCGCCGGTATAACCTGCAATTTGTTCGGTAGATTGACCAATCAAGTGGGCGAGTGGTATAATGGAAAGTGCTGCGGATAAAAACACCAGAGGTGCCGAAGCGTGAAGGACTTCGAGAACGACGGTTACCGGCAGAAAAAGGTAGAGCCAATGAATACCGGGTTTTAAGATGGATTTCATACAATTAATTTTTAAAAATTAAAGCCTAAATGAATCACGTAACGAAAGCCCATACTCATGGTGTTGGTAGAGCCTGATTTTTCGAATTCCATATCCTCAACAAGGGTATTGAATCCCGGCACGCGGCTGGATAAAGCATCCTTGAGGGCGCTCAGTAATTCTCCGGTGCCTTCGCTGTCCAATTGGGTGTTGATTTTGGTTTTTATTTTGTAGAAGGTCACCCCGGGTCCAATCAAAATAAAATCAAGAGCTACCCGTTTCCACAAAATAAACTGATATCCCATTTCAATGCCCATCATTTGAATGGTAGCGTTGAAATTGGTTTTTACATTTCCTGTAAAAAGGGGGGAAGTCATGCTCCAATTATTTTCCCGTTCAAAGTGAGTAAGGGAGTAGTAGGGACCAATATAAACGCCGTGCGGGGCGTTGTATTTGTTCTCCTTTTTCAGGTAGAAGCGGTAATCCAGAGCAAAGGTGAAACCAAAGTCAATGTAATCTTTGTTCAACACAATTTGGGTAGAGTCAAAGTCGAATACAGAAATGTCAGCCTTTGGAAAAGAGGCCTGCCCCCCATTGATGGAAGCGCTCATGTGTTTGCCGATCACCCGTTCATAACCCACATGGAGTGATTTTTCACCAAAAAACATGGGGTTGGTAAGGTTAAACCGAATCACGTTTTTTCTGGGTTTCACTTTTGAACTGTCCTGAGCCCTGCTGAGCCCGGTTGAACAAAAGAGCAGAACTAAACTCATAACGAGCCCGCTTAAAGATTTCCTTACTCTTACGGCTTTCGGCTTATTTATCTTCATCTCGGTTGGCTTAATATTAGACAAATAAAAGCAATGGAATTGTAAAACGAAATTAAAGAGAAGCTTATCTTGTTTTATCTGATATCCATCAGTTTTTATCCTGATAAATTATGATACCTTAGTGGGCTGAAACCAATCTATACAACCATGAAAAAAGTTATTTTATTTGCCATCTGCACCTTGTTTGCGGTAAACCTGAAATCTCAAACCAATACCGACGAAATCGCCTTGATTCAAAGCGCTTATGGTATGGAGAAAAAACAAATCATTATTCAGTTCATGAAATTAACAGAAGCTGAAAATGCCGGATTCTGGAAGATTTATGATGAATATGAGGCTGAGCGTAAGGAATTGAGTAAAAAGCGGGCCATGAACATTATTGATTATGCCAATAACTATGCTAAGTTAACGGATGCCAAGGCAACAGAGTTAATCAATTCTTCTATTGATTTTCAAATCAGCCTCAGTAAATTACTTAAAAAGACCTTTGGAAAACTGAGTAAAGTAATGACGCCAATCCGCGCTGCTCAGTTTATTCAATTGGAAAATTACCTTGAAACCATGGTAAGGATGGAACTGTCTGATGATATTCCTTTGATTGGGGAACTTGAAGCTGCAGAAAAGAAGTAATTTCACAAGATGTATAAGGATCGGCAAACGTTGGTCCTTTTTTTTTTTTTGAAAGGCAATGCCCTTCACCCTTTTCAAGCAAAAATGTTTACATTGTTTGCGAAATAAATTTACTTCTAAATGACCTTGCGTTCACTTAGTTTTACTTTCAATAAGCTTTGGGCGGCCATCTTTCTGTTCGCATCTTCCTGCACGTTTTTATTCGTGCTTCCAGTGATGGAGAACGTTCCCCTTTGGGTGTTTCGTTTATGCATGAGTGCTGTGTTGTTGTTCTCCATCTTCTCACTCGAGAAGGTAAAACTATACTTTTTTTTGATTGGATTTGTTGCGGCTGCACTCGACTGGTTTTCCGATATGGGTCAATATTCAGCTTTAGGTCCTATACTGAAAACGGTCACATTTGCTTTTGTGTTTTTGGTTGTGGGTTCGCTGATGATCAAATTTCTGAAACAAAAAGAAGTGGGTTTATACAGTTTGCTGGAGGCTATTAACGGGTATCTGTTACTAGGGATATTATTTTCAAGCATTACCTTTTTGCTCTACACCTTGGCGCCTGAATCCTATCAATCGACAAATGGAAACATAGCCAGAAACGACCTGTTTTATTATTCCATGATAACCTTAACCACCACCGGTTACGGCGATGTGTTACCAGTGACAGCTGCAGCCAAGAATCTGGCCATGATCATAGCCGTTTGCGGACAAATTTACGTGGCCTTTTTGGTAGGAGTGCTTGTGGGCAAATACATCAACAAAATCACCCACGAATAAGTTAAGAAAGCGGAGTAGCCCATAGTTTTTCTGAAAAACTGATTCTTCTCAGCTTTGAATGAAAATTTTTACGATAACGTTTTCCAGTTGTGATGAAACCTAAAATTCTCTTACATTCGTGGAGGGTATATTAAAACCTACATTTTTTATATGTATTAATAAGCCAATCAAGTTAAAAACCAGGTAGAATATACTTTAAGAAGTATCAAATCCTTCACTATGCTCATTCAATCGTTTCGTT
>JALOMJ010000069.1 GCA_025455485.1 Bacteroidia bacterium
TTATGGGCTGCATATATTGTTGTAACTTCGCGTTGTGACGAAGATAAGTAAGATAAGCAATACCGTAAACATCGAAAACCGCAAGGCCAAATTTGATTTTCAGTTTTTGGATACTTTGGTAGCAGGCATTGTTTTGAAAGGAACAGAAATAAAAGCCATACGCGAGGGCAAGGCCGGTTTAACGGATACCTATTGTTTTTTCAGAGGGAATGAATTGTTCATCCGCAACCTTCACATTTCAGAATACGAAAACGCCTCCTTCTACAAACACGAGCCCACGCGGGAGAGAAAGCTGCTGCTAAACAAAAACGAGTTGGAGAAGTGGCAGAAAAAAATGAAAGAACAGGGTTTGACGATTATTCCCACCAAACTTTTTATTAATGATAAAGGATTTGCTAAATTGAACCTGGCCTTGGCCAAAGGAAAAAAAGCATTCGACAAACGCGAAGACATTAAAAAACGCGATGTGGAAAGGGAAATGCAACGCAAATTTTAACTATGAAAAGTCTGGCAACTATAGTTTTGTGTTTAGTGTTACTCATTTTTAGTTCCTGTGATAAGGGCTACAATCTGAGGTTCATTAATTATTATCTGGAACCCATGGACTCCGTTGTTGTGGGCGCGAATGTTTTGGTTTTCAAAAATGTTGAAACGCAATCAAGTTCAGATTTTCTGGAGATAAAAAAGGGAACGTATGGGGTGACCTGTATTACCAAAACCAAAAAGAAATTCACAACAGAAATTACAATTCCCTCCAAGGGCAGCGGGCAGCGCAGTTTACAGATTGACGGCCTCGCGACTTTTGTACTGCTGGAAGAATAAATTCTAGTAAGCCCTTGCTGTAACCCCCTCCATGTAATTCACAAAGGATTGGTTGCTCACTTTATTTCCACCCGGAGTAGGGTAGTTGCCGCTGAAGTACCAGTCACCGGCATTTTCAGTGCAAGAGGCATGAAGATCCTCAATGCTCTGGTAAATGATTTGCAGCTCGGCTTTTAAATCTTTTGGACGAATCAATTGAGCAATCCGGTCGGAAATTTCAACCGCTGAAAAGGGTGCGTAAATTTCTTTTACCAGATTCACCTGCTCTTCTTTGGGTTTAAGTAATTCTTCCTTGGTGCGTTTATAAATGTCCTGAATGTATGCCTCTTTGCCTTGTTCTTTCAATAAACTGATGGCGGCTTCAAAGGCCACAAACTTGTTCAGCACTGCCATGTCGATACCATAACAATCGGGGTAACGAATTTGAGGAGCGGAACTCACCACCACAATTTTTTTAGGCCCCAGGCGGTCGAGGATTCTCAAAATACTTTGTTTAAGTGTAGTGCCCCTCACAATGCTGTCGTCCAAAACCACCAGGTTATCCTGTCCCGGCTTTATGGTACCGTAAGTAATGTCGTAAACCAGATTCACTAACACATCCCGACTTTCATCGCTGGTGATAAAGGTGCGTTGTTTGGCATCTTTCAATATCACTTTGTGCACCCGGGCTTTGCGTTCGAGTATCTTCAAAATTTTATCTTCGCCTGAACCCGCCGGTAAGGCAGCAATGTTTTTCACTTTCCATTGGTTCAGTTGATCCCTCAAACCTTCCACTAAACCATTAAAAGCGGTTTCAGCGGTGTTGGGAATAAATCCGAAAACGGTGTTTTCAAAATCGTGGTTCACGGCTTTGAGCACATTTTCGGTGAGGTGTCTTCCCAAAGCCAGTCGTTCCTGATAAATCACCGCATCGTTAGCTCGGCTAAAATAAATGCGTTCAAACGAACAGGCCAGTTTTTTCTCGGGAGCAATAATTTCTTCTTCGCTGAAGCTACCGTCTTTCTTAATGATAAGAGCATGGCCGGGAGTCACTTCTTTTACATCTTCAAAAGCCACGTTCATCACCGTTTGTATCACCGGGCGTTCGCTGGCAACCACAATAATCTCCTCATCCTTGTAGTAATAAGCAGGACGTATGCCGTTAGGGTCGCGGAGCACAAAGGCATCCCCGTGACCAATCATGCCGCACATGGCATAACCTCCATCCCATTTTTTACTGCTTTCGCGCAAAATGGAAGCAACATCAAGGTGTTTTTGTATGAGTTTACTGATTTCGAAGTTTTTATCGTTTTGTTCCTTGAATTTTTTAAACAGTTTGTCGTTTTCCTTGTCCAGAAAGTGTCCGATTTTTTCCATTACGGTAATGGTATCGGCTTTTACAATAGGGTGTTGTCCTAATTCCAGAAGGTGGGTGAACAACTCATCTACATTAGTAAGGTTAAAATTGCCGGCCACCACCAGGTTGCGGCTCATCCAGTTGTTTTTTCGGGTAAAGGGGTGGCAGCTTTGTACCCCGTTTTTACCGAAGGTGCCGTAGCGCAGATGGCCTATCATCAATTCCCCCAAAAAGGGAATGTTATTTTTCTGCCATTCTCCGCTTTTGTAGGCTTCGGGGTGTTTTTTGGAGGCTGAGAGGAAATGGTTGTTGATTTTGTGAAAAATATCCTGTGTGGCTTTATTTTCAACGGAGCGCAGGCGGTCCAGATAGGTCGTTCCGGGTTCTGCGTCGAATTTTATGGTGGCCACGCCTGCCCCATCTTGTCCACGGTTGATCATTTTTTCCATGATCTGGTAGAGTTTGTGGAGGCCGTAACGGGCTGAGCCGTATTTGGTTTTGTAGTATTCTATGGGTTTGAGCAGCCTGATTAAGGTAACGCCGCATTCGTGGTGGATGATATCGCTCATAAGCCGGGCAGCAAAGTTAGGCTTTTGAATTGTGAATTAACACACCCGATTTTAAGATTTAAGAATTCTACCAAACTTGCCACGATTTTTTTACAATTTATTAGAGATTATGTATATTTGAAAGATACTTTTTGAACTAATTATTATCCGACTATGATGTTAAGAAGAAAAATCTTGCTGTTCTCAGTTTTTGCGTTTTTTGTAATTCATTCAGGTACTGTGTTTTCCCAATCTCAGGTGGGTATTGTTTTGAACGAATATTCTGCATCTAACATGAGCGGTCAAACGGATGGTTTTGGTGCAGCCAGCGACTGGTTAGAGATTTATAATCCAAATACCTTCTCATTAAGTTTACAGAGTTACTACCTGAGCAACGATCGTCAAAATTTACTGAAATGGAAATTTCCTGACAACTACACTTTACCCGCACAAGGCATCAAAATTATTTGGCTCACCGGAAGAAATACACTGCAAAACGGCGATTGGCACACCAATTTTACATTAGAGCAATGCAAAAACCAATGGTTAATACTCAGCACCGATGCGGGGGTTCCACGGGATTCAGTATTTGTTCAGGCAACCATGGAAGGCCACTCCAGGGGCAGAGTGGATGTTACAACCATTGGTGTAAGCGCCTGGCGTTTGTACACCAACCCAACCTTTGGTTTACCAAACCCCAACATCAATAACTTTTTGGGGTACTGCCCAAAACCAAGAATGTCGGTTTTTCCTTTGCCTCAAACTATTACCGACCAAAAATCAAACACGGGAGGGTTTTACGATCAGGGCGCAGCCCCTCAGGTGTACTTTAAATTGGAGAACAATTTGGCCTATGACAGCGCCTTGTCATGTTTCAGAATTTACTTTACTATCAATAGCACCTTCCCTCAACCCGGTCAACCCGGTACATTTTTGTACGGTGATTCTGCAAATGCCTCCACCGGTGTTTTAGCCCTGCAGGCAACCACCATGATCAGAGCCATAGCCGTGCCAAAACCCACTATCTTGTGCGACCAACGTTACCTGCCCAGCTATTGTGAAACGAACACCTATTTTTTAGATGCCGGTCAATCAGAATTTAGTCCGGAATTTGGTGTGGTATCACTGGCCATGGACCCTAACTGGCTTCAATCCAATGGCGTTACTTCACCAAGCGTGCATGTAGAATACTACGATAAAAAAAGACAGGTTTCAGAAGGCTATGCCAATGTATCCAGACCCATTCAGGAGGCTTGGAGAACCAAACAGAGGGGCATGTACATTTCTTTGGATGACCGCCGTGGATTTGGCTGTGCTATTGAGGGCCAGGTGTTTAACGTAGACCTCCTTGGCACTTCAACACGAACCCATTTTCCGGTTATTCACCTCAAGAGTGGCGACATAGAAAGTAATTCAGTTGAAACCGGCTCCGGATTGGGAACAACAGGAGGCACGGGTTTGAGGGATGTGCTCATTCAATCTCTTGCCGCTAAATACGACATTAAAGTAAATCCTTTGCGAATTAAACCGGTGATAGCCTTCGTGAATGCCAAATATTATGGTGTTTACGACCTAAGAGAAATTTACGACAAATATTACGAGAATTATTACAACGGGCAATCCATGGATTCATTGACTCTGGCCTTTTACCATAACGGTGATGGTGCCATTTCTTACGCCGATGGTACCAGCTCAGACTACAACAACGATTTTGATGCAAAAATTTACAACGAATACATTACCCTGGGTAAACCCTTGAGAAATGCAAGCAATTATGAAAAGCTGATGAATGAGCTCGACAAAGAAAGTTTCATGGATTATTTTATTGTAAATAGTTACGCCTTAAACAGTGATTTGTGGAATTACAACATTGCTTATGCTAAGGGAGAGCAAAAAAACCTTCCAGGAGGCAAATGGCATTATTACCTGTGGAATGCACCCACCGTGTTTAACTTCACGAGTGTTAAAACCAACACCATGGCCTTCGACCGTCCCGATGTTTCGCCCTGTGCCATTTATGCATCGGCCTCCACCGCTACCGTTAGTTTCCTGCGTGGAAACTCACACGCTGTACTGATGAATAAATTAATGGATAAAAATATTGGTAATTTGAGTTTTCAATTAGAATACAAAAACAGGTACCTCGACCTTCTAAACGGGCCTTTGCGCTGCGAAACGGTTATTAAACAACTTGATGACATTCAGGCATTGTATTCCAAAGAAATGAAGTACCACTCTGATCCCGCCACCGGTTTGCAATTTGGAACGGTTATTGAACCCAATCCGTTTTGCTGGGATTCAACAGTTCAGAAATTAAAAGATCATTTGGTGGCACGTTGCCATTTTGTTTCGAATTCATTTACTACAGCAGCCTGTTATGGATTGGTTGGCCCGCATAACATTAAAGTAGATATTCGTCCGGATAGTGCCGCAGGCAGAGTAAAACTAAACACGGAAATTTTGAAGTACTACCCTTGGAGTGGTAATTATTACACAACTACCATGGGTTTAAAGGCCATTCCAAGCAGTACGGCCTATGTCTTCGACCATTGGGAATTTCTTAGTCCCCAAAATGCAGAAACCACTAACCTTAAATTGGATTCTATCGGGTATAGCTTCACCATGAATGAAGAGGTGGTGGCCGTGTTTGTAGACATCACCAAATCCATTGCATCCGACGGCGATTTTGCCAACATTCCAACCGGTTTTACGCCCAATGGCGACTTGCTGAACGATGTTTTCAGACCCTTGGGCTCAGCCATATATGCCATGGATTATGAAATGACCATATGGAACCGTTGGGGCGAAGAAGTTTTCAGAAGTACATCGCCTGAACAAGGTTGGGATGGAAATTATAAAGGGGCACAGGCCCTCACAGGCGTTTATGCTTATGTTATCAAGTACAAAGATCCCAATGGAGAGAACAAAGTTTATTCAGGAAACGTTACCTTAACCCGTTGATTGGCGCAATTGAAAACATTTCTTAACCTACACAACCAAACAGGCTTATGACCGGAAAATACACATTCATTTCTCTGATTTTACTTACCCTTGCCTGCGGTAACGCTAAGGCACAAGACATACATTTTTCTCAGCTCACTGAAACCCCCATGTACCTTACTCCGGCCAACACCGGTTTTTTTAACGGGTATTTCAGGGCTACCGCCAATTACCGTAACCAATGGGCAGCCATGAACAATGCATTTCAAACCTTCGGCGTTTCTGTGGATGGTGGATTGTTCCGTACAAAAAATCGCAGCGCTTTTCTTGGTCTGGGCTTAACCGTGTTCAGAGATCAGGCGGGTGCAGGCAATCTTTCCACCACTTCGGCCTTGCTGAATGCCAGCTCAATCATCAAAACCGGTAGAAAAAGTGCTTTGAGTTTAGGCATGGCCTTTGGTTCTATCGGTACCAATGCCGATTATTCCAAATTAACCTATGAGTCACAATTTAATGGCAACACCTTCGACCCTAACATTAACAGTCAGGAAATCCCTTACCGTCAATTTACTACGCTCGACCTTGGGTTTGGCGCAGCATATGAAATCAACAATGCAAAGTATGATCAGGACCGAAACGACAACCGTTCTATCAAATTTGGCATTGGCGCGTTTCACCTGAATCGTCCAACGCAAGAGTTTGGTGCTGGTTCAAAATACAAATTGCCGGTGAGGATGGCCTATTCAATACTCAGCAGTATTGATATTGAAGACACCCGATTTACAGTAACCCCTATGTTTGTTTACCAAACTCAGGGGGAATACCAAAACATGGTGCTGGGTTCTGACCTTAAGTTCAGAATGGTAACCGGAACCAAGGTAACCGGAAAGAAAAAACAAAATTCCATCGGTTTGGGAGTGTTTTACCGCAGAAACGATGCCATCATCGCGCGTTTGATTGCTGATATTGGTGACCTGAGTTTTAGTATTTCAAACGACTTTAATGTTTCCGGATACAGGGCGGCTACCAATGTAAGTGGAGGCGGTTTTGAAATTGCCCTCCGTTACAACATGCTGGCCAACTCGCTGTTTGATACCAAACGCGAATACCGTTAGTAAACGGCATGAAACGCAGCACCCTTTTTATTTTAATTGCCCTTGTTTTGCTTACTGCTTTAGCAGTATATCTCGTACGTTCCGGCTCGGGTTTAAGTACAGTAGATAAGGCAGACAGGGATTTTATGGTGAAGGATACTGCACAGATCACTAAAGTTTTTTTTGCCGATAAAGAGGGAAACAGTGCCGAAATTACCAGAGAAAAAGAGGGCTGGATGGTGAACAAAAAATACTTCTGCCGCAGTGAAGCCATTCTGAATTTATTTGAGGCCATTCGTTTAATGGAAGTAAAAATGCCGGTGCCCAAGGCTGCGAAGGATAATGTTATCCGTTTTATGTCGTCAAATGCTGTTAAAGTGGAAATTTATGCCGGAGACGAGAAGATAAAGCAGTATTACGTTGGACATGAACCAGCAGATTCAGAAGGTAGTTATATGCTATTAAGCAAGGATGATGAAGAAAATTATCCTGATCCTTATGTTGTTTTTATTCCTGGATTTAAGGGCTATTTGCAACCCCGGTTTATTACACGGGAAAATGAGTGGCGCGACAGATTGGTGATAAACTATACGCCGCCCCAACTCAAAGAGATTCGGGTAACTTATTTTGACCAGGCCATGGATTCTTCCTTTAGCATCACGTTTCTGGATCAAACTAATTTTAAATTAAAAAACAAAACCGGGGTAGAACTGAATTACGATATGGGGAAAATGAGGCAATACCTCATCTATTTTCAAAACATTTCTTATGAATCCTTATTGAGTGCTAAAAGTAGCCGCTTACTTGATTCCCTTAGTCAGAGCGCCCCCTTTGCAAGTATTGAAGTAGATACTAAAGATAGTAAAACAGCCAGCTACAGGTTTTTCAGAAAAGCTTATACAGGAGAAGTAAATCCGGAGTTGGGGGTTCAATTTCCTTATGATCCTGATCGGTTATTTTTGAATTTCGAGAACAAAAAAGAGTGGGCCTTAATACAGTATTTTGTTTTTGGCAAACTCCTCATCACCTCAAACTATTTCCTTGCCCCGGCAAGTGTTAAAAAGTAGTGTAAAACTAGGGGTCTGTTTTCAGTTGATTTTTCATGCTTAAGCTAATTTAGCTTTTTAAAATCAGCGCTATGAATTTTGTTGTTTCCGCATCTACCTTATTAAAGCACCTAAAGGCCATTGGCGGTGTACTCAACTCAAACAATTCCATTCCCATCCTGGATTGTTTTTTGTTGGAATTGAATAAAAACGAATTGATTTTATCGGCCAGCGACATGGAGACTACCATAACCTCCTCCATTAAAATTGAATCCAATTCTACAGGCAGCATTGCTATCCCTGCAAAAACACTGATGGATGCGCTTGTGAACCTTCCAGAACAACCCATTTCATTTATTATCGATAAAACCAAACACAGCGTTAAACTTAAGACCGAAACCGGTGATTACAACATCTCCGGATTGAACGGAGAGGAGTTTCCGAAAATGCCTGAGCTTGAATCACAGGTTTCTTTGGTAATTAAAAGTGATGTGTTGTTTAACGCCATCAACAAAACGATTTTTGCTACCGGCAACGACGATTTGCGTCCGGTGATGAGCGGTGTGTTTTGTCAGTTCAGTGAAACCAACTCTATTTTTGTTGCTACCGATGCTCATAAATTAGTAAGGTATACCAGAAACGACGCTAAGGCCGGAACCAACGCATCGTTTATCATGCCTAAAAAACCTTTAAATGTTTTAAAAACCCTGCTAACCGGCGTTGACGACGCGGTGAAGGTAGAGTTCAACAAAATCAATGCCTTGTTCAGTTTCGGGAATGTAAATCTGGTGTGCCGTTTAATTGATGGCAAATACCCCAATTACGAAGCCGTTATTCCAAAACAAAACCCAAACAAACTAACTGTTGATCGCAGTGCTTTTCTCGGCGCTTTAAAACGCGTGAGTGTATTTTCAAATAAAGCCACCCATCAAATACGTTTGAAAGTAACTGGCAGTCAGCTGCGCATTAGTGCCGAAGATCTCGATTTTGCAAACGAAGGTCATGAACTGTTAACCTGCACGTACATTGGAGAAGATATGGAAATTGGCTTTAACTCCCGGTTTCTTGTAGACATGGTAAGTAATTTGGATTGCGATGAAATTGTGATTGAGATGAGTGCACCCAACCGTGCAGGCATTATTTTACCGAGCAACAATGCCAATCCGGCCGAAGATATTCTAATGCTGGTGATGCCGGTGATGCTAAATAACTAACACCAAACTTATAAATTTGTGTATTCGGGCAGATCTTGCAAAAGGGTCTGCCCTTTGTATATTTTATCCTGTATGCCATTGCTCACCATCAGATAATCGGCTTTTAAAATCAGGTTATATCGTAAGGCTTGTTCGGTAACACCTTCGTCCAATCCAATAAAAGGTGCTTTACATTCTATCACCAATAAAGGCTTTAAATCCCGATACACCACCACGTCGTAACGTTTGTTTTGACCATTCAGGACCACTTGTTTTTCTACCGAAAGAAGCGATGCAGGAAACTGTTTTATGTTACACAGATAATTAATCAGGTGTTGTCGCACAAATTCTTCTGGACTCAGCACAAACCAGGCTTTTCGTATGGGATCGAACACATAAGTGGAAGCGCCGCGTTTTTCGCGACGCATAGGGTAGCTGGGGTATTTAAGTTGTGGTTCCAAACAAATTGTGTGTGCTGCAATATTACAAATTCCCAGATATTTTGACCCGTTTTAGCGTTAAGGCCCGTTTTGATTTGTTTACATACAAACACTATCTAAACGCTGTAATATGATATCTTTTAGAAGCTTAAATTTAAGGGTTGCGTGAGTGATGGAGCGGGATTGTTTGAGCTCTTTTTTGTTGAGGGCGGGAGCCATCAGCAAAAAAAGCGAGCCGCGAGAGCACGGCCCCATGAAGCAAAAAACTACGCGATAGTATTTTGGTTTTTCTGCTTCATGGGGATACGCCCTAAGAAAACTCCGGAGGATTCCCTCAGAACAAACAATTGTAATATCTTTACATAAAGGAAAGAACTCAGGAACTATGAAAACGAAAGAGGAGATAGTTGAGAACTGGTTGCCCCGCTACACCGGGGTAAGGATAGAGGAATTTGGTCAGTACATTTTATTGGTTAATTTTTCGAATTACGTGCATTTGTTTGCCGAACAAAATATGGTTGAAGTAAAGGGCAAAGACAAACCCATGATGAGTGCTACCGCCAATAACATCACCATCATTAATTTTGGCATGGGAAGCGCCAGTGCAGCAACCGTAATGGATCTGCTCACCGCCATTAACCCAAAAGCCGTATTATTTTTAGGTAAATGCGGGGGACTAAAAAAGAAAAATCAAATTGGTGATTTGATTTTACCCATTGCAGCTATTCGCGGCGAAGGCACCAGCAACGATTACCTGCCGGCTGAAGTACCGGCCTTACCGGCTTTTAACTTGCAAAAAGCAATATCTTACACCATTCGTTTACAGGACATGGATTACTGGACCGGAACCGTTTACACCACCAACCGCAGGGTGTGGGAACACGACGACAAGTTTAAAGAGTACCTGCGTTCCATACGTACCATGGCCATTGATATGGAAACGGCCACAATTTTCACAGTAGGTTTTGCAAACGGCATCCCAACCGGAGCATTGTTGTTGGTTACCGATCAACCCATGATTACCGAGGGCATCAAAACAGAAAACAGCGACCAACAGGTGACCGTTAATTTTGTTGACAGGCATTTGCACATTGGCATTGAATCATTAAAAGAATTACAAAATAAGGGCGTTTCGGTGAAGCACCTCAGGTTCGAATAAACACCATGCCAGCAAAAGAGCTTTCTGCCGAACAGTATATCAATGGCATTCTAAAAGGGGATGTGGTGTTGCTCAGCAAAGCCATTACCCTTGTGGAATCAACACGTGATGCACACCGCGAACTTTCGGCAAAAATTTTGGAAGGGATTGCTGAACACAGCGGCAAATCATTTCGGCTAGGCATTACCGGTGTTCCCGGCGTTGGTAAAAGTAGCTTTATTGAAAGGTTCGGAAAATTAGTGCTTGAACAGGGACACAAAGTGGCCGTTTTAGCCATTGACCCTTCCAGCAGCAAAAGCAAAGGGAGTATTTTGGGCGATAAAACCAGAATGAATGAACTTTCAACACATCCTTCCGTTTACATTCGCCCATCACCAAGTTCAGGCAGTTTGGGCGGTCTCACCCGAAACACGTATGAAAG
>JALOMJ010000070.1 GCA_025455485.1 Bacteroidia bacterium
GCTGTTAAGGGCATTTCCATATTCAAACTTATCTTTGCTTGAAGCAAATAAAATGCCAACTTCTCCGCCATAGTAGCCTTGCAAACGGGTTTTGCCTTTGCGCATTTCAAGACCGCCAGACAAAGCAATTGTGTTGCCTGATTGTTTCCAAACATTTTCTACTTCTGCAGCGTTGGTTGGATAGGTGTTTGTTGTGTTGGTGGGAGCCGCCAAACGGTCTTCTACCATATTTCTTTCGGTTATGGTTCCAAAACCAAGTCTAACAGTTCCGCGGTAGGCCGTGGTGGCATCCTTAAAATACCTGCCGGTGATTTGAAAAGGAACGAGGAAATTGAATGTTGGTGCTACATTTGGGGTTGTTTTCCCAAAAAAGTTACGGGAGAATAGGTTCTCCCTTTTTAGAGGTTAAATCTTGCGCAAATGCACCTGACATACCAAGCACAAACGCTAATAGAGTTAATGATTTTTTCATGGTTATAAAGTTTAAGTTTATAGGAATGAAGGTAAGTCTATTTAGCAAAAAAGAAAATAAGGCTGTATGAGTTTATGAACAGGTGTTTGTTTGTTTAAGTAGTTTGTCACAAATGATTGATTTATTGGCCTTTACTTAAAAGTCGAAGAATTTGAATGGCAATATAATCGGTGCTTGCTGAAGCGTTAGAAAGAATAACTATCCCTGCTTTGGCCTTAGGAATGAATCCACAAAAACTGCTGAATCCGTAAGTGGCCCCATTGTGCCAAAACAAATCGCCTCTGGCTTTATCGGATTGAATTTGCCAAGAGAAACCTAACTTCTCATTTTTATCAATGCTTACTCTTTGAGTTAGCACCGCCGCTGAATCGGTTTCTGCAATTTGATAACTTAAATACGTGATAAGATCCTGTGAGCTGCTGTGCAAAGCTCCCGCAGGAGCAAAAACACCAAGATCCCAGTGCTTAGCCTCAGTTCCGTTTGCGGCATACCCTTTTAAAAAGTAGGTTTGTAAATTTTCATTCATTTCAATTGCCGAATGTTTCATGCTTAACTTATCAAGTATATTTTCCTTTACAAGTTCTGAATAGGATTTATTGTACACTCGCTCTAAAATTTTCCCTAAAACCGCCATGCCGTAATTGGAATAGGCGCTTATAGTTCCCGGTACCTGGTCAATTACCTGCAAAAGCAAATCTGAATACAACATCTTTTCAGTGTAATTTTTATATGGATTAAGGGAATCAAAATTAGCTTGCGCAAATAAATTTCCCGGAATGCGCGGAAGCCCGGAACTGTGATTAACAAGATGAACAGGTGTAATGGGCGTATTGCCATAAGCCAGGTTTGGAAATCGGCCGGGTAAATACTTACGAATATCGTCGGTGGCTTTTATTTTATTTTCAATGATGGCCTGGGCTAACAGTAAGCCGGTAAATGTTTTGGTAATGGACCCTGCTTCATACACACTTTGCTGATCGGGCAATTGGGCAGTGCCCCGTGCAGTTTCTCCGTAATTGTAAAACATAGTGTTTCCATCATTTATAATTCCAATACTCAATGCGCAGGTTTGCGGTAAACCCAGATAGTCTAAACCCAATGTATGAACAAGAGAATCCAGCTTTGTTTTTAATGGGTTACTAAATTGGATTTGGTTTTTTTTTTGTGGAGGGAATTCAGTGAAAGGATAAAAATCAAACACGCTTATTTCTTCGCCGGCGTTCAGAGAAAGATGAAACTCTTTTTTCATCCTCTCAAATTCAAGTATAAACACTTGATGATCCTTGGTTTGGTTTTTGTGTTCGTATCCCAAAATTTTTCCACCCGGAGCGAGTAAAGAATCCTCAAGAAAAACAATAAACTGGTTTTTGCTGTAGCGGCTTTGCAAGGCAGAATCGAGTTGTTGGTACAACTGAGCGTATTGTTTATTGTTATACAATTCAACAAAAAGTTTGGTTTTACTTAAGCAAGATTTAAGGTTGCCGGCCTGAGACCAAAGTTGCGCAGAGCAGCCTAAGAAAGCCAAAAGAAGTATAAATGGGCGCAGCACTTTAGTAAAAAAATTTGGTTTTAAATTCCTAAATTACTTATTCCTAATGAATCACATTCTAAAATTGTATATTCGGGTAAATGCAAGGGTTTAAGGTAAATAAAGCGGCGTTACTTGTGGTTTGGTGTTGTATTTGGGTGAGTGCTGAGGCTTACCTTTCGACAAACTCAGGGCAAAGGTTTGAAACAAGGGTTGATGTTGAGATGAAGGTTGAAGTGAAGGGCAGGGTAATAAGGGCAGGAACAGATGAGCCTATAGCGTTTTGTGCCATTGGCATCAAATCAAAAAGCGGTGGGTGTTTAAGCAATGAAGATGGTGATTTTGTGCTTCAGGCAGATATTACAGATACTTTGGTGTTTTCAGCCATAGCGTATAAAAAACTGAGTGTTCCGGTTGCTCAGATGTTGAAACAGGAAACGGTTTTTATGCAAGTAAGTGAAAAGTTACTGGATGAAGTTACCGTGTATTCAAATGACGATTTTGTGTATAAACTTCTGGTTAAAAGTCGCAAAGCCATAATGAATTCTATCAGCAGAACCGCCAAAGCCTATTATGTTTTAGAGACCGAAATATCGGGGCAGCCGGTTGAATTGCTGGAATGTTATTACACCGCAACATTAAATAGCAACCGCATACAGGAACTTGGTTTTAAAAACGGAAGGATTGGTGTGGCGCCATTCATTGACAGGTATTTTGTAAGTCTTGATATCTCAAAAGCCTTCACCATGCTTAAGCTATTGTATCCTGATGAACGCATGCCATCCAACCCTTATCAATGCAACACCAAACAACTCAAAAAAAATTACATGCTGAATTTAGAATCGAGTTACGATAGTATACAACCTGTTTACATTATTGAATTTATAGCCAAAAACAGCGAGGGGCATTTTTTTAATGGCAAAGTGCATGTATTGAAAAGCAATTTACTGCCCCTTAAGCTGGAGTTGCGCATACAAAATACTACACACCATCCCTTTCGGCCTTTGTTTCCAAATTCAAAAATTCGCTCAGCGAGCATGCAAATCAATAAAAACTTTGAATTCAAAAACGACTCCTTTTACGTGCACCATGTGGACTTCAATTACACACTTCATTACGATGTGCAAAACCAAACACGTATCGTTAATAGCAAGGGCTTAATGTATTTTTACGATTACCACATGCCCTTCTACCCTCCACTTTTCAATTACAATACAGATGCTGATGACTACCGTAAAATAACAGGCTTAAGTTATAACGAGAGCTTTTGGGACCTGAACACCGTGCTGGAATATTCTAAAAGCATGAAATTAAAACGCGACTATTTTGAACAGGAAGGTTTACTGATTAATTACAAAAACGATGGCAATCAAAAACAGGGATTGCAAAAAGGTGGTTTTTTTGAGAACAACGATCTTAAGTGGTCAGAGAGTAAGCGTTTGTCACTCAAAGGCAACGGCATCGCCAATGATACCAGTGGTGCAGTTCCCATGAACGGAGAAATGTTTCGTGCAGACCGTTATGCTTTAAAAGCAGGTATTTTTGTTGATGTTAATCCTGTGGGAGAAGGCCTGCAACACTTTTCAACCACTGTGTTTAAAGTGAACGAGAGTTATTACCACCTGAAGGAAGAGGCCGTAACCAATTGTTTTATGAATATTTATTTTGATTTAGTAGAAATTGAACGCAGAGAAATGGAAAAGGAGATTGCGAAAAATCCAAATTCCTGGTTGCATATTAAATCCTGTTATGCTGCTGCCATGTTGGAAATAGAAAATACAGGACTAAAATACCTTAAAGAGGTGGAAAGAGGTCACAACAAAAAGAAGATGGAAGAATGGAACAAAAAAGTATTGGAAGGGCTTGAAATAGACAACCTGAAAATATTCAAAATTTTTGATCATTGAAGGCACTCAATATTTTAAAACATTAATAATGTGGTAGTTATAATAAATATGTTTATGATTAGTAAATATATTTTATATTTGTTTTTCAAACATATTGTTTTATGGCCACCTTCACTTCATCACTTCCTGATACCCTTCTTCGTTTGCTTGAAGAAAAAGCAAAAGAACTGGCCCTACCTAAGAACAAACTTATTGAAAAGGCGCTTGAACTTTACCTTGAACACCTGAATCGTGCTGCCTATATTAAATCCTATAAACAGATGGCAAAAGATAAGGATCTGCTTTCCATTGTAGAGGAAGGACTAACAGATTATAAGACACAACTCGAGGCACGCGAAAATGAGGCAAACTGAAATCTGGTATGCTGATCTGAATCCGGTAAAAGGCAGTGAGCAGGCAGGCTGGAGGCCAGTGGTGATTGTAAGTGGTAATTTGGCGAACACCTACCTGAACACCGTCATTTGCTGTCCGCTAACTTCGAAAATTAAAAACTATAAAGGCAATGTGATTTTGAAGGTGAATGCAGTTAACAAACTCAGCAAAGATTCAGAGGTGTTAACGTTCCACATTCGCTCCGTTTCAAAAGAACGTCTGGTAAAAAAAATAGGTGAAATCAGTAAAGAAGAATTAGCGGCGATTAAAAAAGGACTGGATGAGATTTGGAAGTATTAATACACTCCAGAACACTCTTAATTTATTTAAGAGAACAGACTGTCAACAAACTCCGCAGCATTAAACACCTGCAGGTCTTCCATCTTTTCGCCCACACCAATGTATTTTACAGGAATATTAAACTCGTCTGAAATGCCAATCACCACGCCGCCTTTGGCTGTGCCATCGAGTTTTGTAATGGCCAGTGCATTCACACTGGTAGCCTGAGTAAACTGCCTGCATTGTTCAATAGCATTTTGACCCATGCTGCCATCCAGCACCAACAACACTTCGTGCGGTGCCCCGGGAATTACCTTCTGCATCACGTTGCGGATCTTGCCCAGCTCGTTCATTAAATTTACTTTGTTGTGCAAGCGGCCGGCTGTATCGATAATCACCACATCGGCGTTTTTTGCTTTTGCAGAACTTAAGGTATCAAAAGCCACCGAAGCCGGATCGGCACCCATGCCCTGTTGCACCAAAGGCACATCCACCCGTTCGCTCCAAATGCGCAACTGATCTACAGCCGCCGCCCTGAACGTATCTGCAGCACCTAAAATAACCGATTTGCCACCTTGTTTAAAGCGATAAGCCAACTTACCAATGGTAGTAGTTTTTCCAACACCATTTACGCCAACCACCATAATAACATAAGGTTGCTGAGGCAAAGGTCCTGAAAAATCAAATTCCGTCGTGTGTTTACCTTTGAACAGGTTCACAATTTCTTCTTTGAGGGTGGTGTTGAGTTCTTCGCTGCCAATGTATTTATCGCGTTTTACCCTCTCCTCTATTCTATCGATTATTTTAACGGTGGTGTTTACACCCACATCGGCGCCAATCAATATTTCCTCCAGATTGTCAAGAACCTCTTCATCAACCTTGCTTTTTCCTGCAACGGCGCGGGCCAACTTTCCAAAAAAACTTTCTTTGGTTTTTGCAAGCCCTTGATTGAGGCTTTCTTTTTCTTTTTTACCGAATAATTTGGAAATAAAACTCATTCTAAAGATCGAATTCAAGTTTAACAGTGATGCTGGCCGATTTGTTTTTAGCGCTGGTGTTGAATGAGCCACCCCAGGAATAATCTTCGTTGGAATTTTGTCCTGTAATTTGAAAAATACCCATGTTGGCATTCTTTAAACTGCCCAATTTACTCTTTGCATTTTCGGCAATGGTTTGCGCTCTTTCCAGGGCGTCGGCGGTGGCTTGTTTCAGCAATTCAATTTTAAGATCTTTTAATTTGGTATAATAATATTCCGGCTCCATGGCAATACACTCTACGCCTTGTTCAATCAGGTTGGAAATATCCGAACTCATTTTTTCCACACGATCAAGCTGTTTACTCTCAACGATAACGGTTTGAGAAAGAGAGTAACCATCAAACACATTCCCACTTACATTGCCTTGCTGGTTATAAAGAGTTTTGTAATTTCTATGCACCATCACGCTGCTGAAGGAAATGTCAGAGGCTGAAATGTTGTGTTCCTTAATAAATTTCTCAACCAGTTCATGGTCGGATCTCATTAAGCGGTTGGCTTCTGCCAGAGTGCCGGCATTGCGCAAATAATTGGCTCTCCATACTATCAAATCGCTTGTAAAATCTTTTGTTCCTAAACCGGTAACAGCCAATGTTTGATGTGAATAATGGGTTTTGTTCCAGCTATCGGCCAGTTTATAGCAAGATACAACAATGGACAGGCCAATGAGAAAAGCGGCAAGAATTCGGGACTTATTCATGGAAGAGAAAGGGCTTAAAACAAAAAAATTCTTTCCTGTAAAGAAAAGAATTTTTTAGAAGTGTTTACTTGTATATTATTTTGTTTTCAGGAAATCCTGAATATGGTCGTTGTGAACGATTTCTTCTTTGAAGTTATAAGCTCCGGTTTTTGGAGATTTAACCATTTTAATCACGCGGGTAAAGTCTTTGCCTTTTCCGCTTTTTAGGGTTGCTACTACTTTCTTTGCCATGTTCTTCTAGGTAATGGGATTATTTAATCTCTTTATGAACGGTCATGCGTTTTAGAATGGGATTGTATTTTTTCAATTCCAAACGCTCGGTGGTGTTCTTTTTATTTTTGGTGGTGATGTAACGGGATGTGCCTGGTTTACCGCTCTCTTTGTGCTCTGTGCACTCCATGATCACCTGAATTCTGTTGCCTTTTTTTGCCATGACGCTGATGTATTATATATTTATGCTAAGATGCCGTTTTCTTTGGCCTCTTTTAAACAGGCAAAAATGCCTTTTTTATTTATGTTTTTTAAGGCCGAAGTAGATACACGCAAAGTCACCCATTCGTTGGTTTCAGGAACAAAAAAACGTTTGCGTTTTAAGTTCACTTTAAACTGGCGACGTGTTTTATGGTTAGAAAAAGATACTGAGTTTCCACCCATCGCTTTTTTTCCGGTTAACTGACAAATTCTTGACATGAGTAATTCTTTAAACTGTTTATACTTTCCTTAAAAAGGGACGCAAATATACCATTACTTATTTAATTCCCCAAGCTTCAAAGGGAAAAACCGGGAATTTTTTCATTTTTTATGTTGAAAACTCCCTTTATTTGGCTAAAAACCGATTCAGACCCTGTATAAAAGGTCGGTACCCAGATGTTTAGCCTGTGATTCCTCCGTTAAAAAAGCCGGGGCTTTTACCCCATTTTGAAGCTTTAAACGGGGATTTACAATTTTATACACCGCATCAAACAGTTCCCGGCGAATAAAGGATTGCAATACGCTGCTTCCCCCCTCTACCAGCAAACTTTGTATGCCCTGATCATAAAGGGTGTTTAGCACCTGTTTCAATGGGTCCTGCCGCTCAGGGTGAAGGCGAATAAATTGCACATCCCCTTCCTGCCCCTCCTTCAAGGCATTAAAAACAAGGGTTTTGGCTCCGGGAGCAAAGATTTTGGCGCTGCGGGGCACTTCCAATCGGGAATCGAGTATGATTTTCACCGGACTTTTGCCTGTCACCAATCGGGTGGTTAAACTAGGATCATCCGCTAAAACCGTGTTTTTTCCCACCAAAATACCCATGTGCTCTGCTCTCAAACGGTGAGCAAAAGCTAGAGCTTCAGGACCGGAAATAAGGTTGTCTTCCCTTTTCTCAGGAACCGGCAGCCGACTAATAAAACCATCGGCACTCTCAGCCCATTTTAGGCTAATGAAGGGTCGCTTTTTTTCGTGAAACGTGTAAAACCTGCGGTTCAGGTCCCGGGCCTGAGTTTCCAAAATACCCGAAACAACTTCTATACCGGCCGCTTTAAGCAGAGCTGTTCCCTTGCCGTTTACCAGTGGGTTGGGATCACCTGAAGCGACAATCACCTTTTTAAAGCCTTTTTTGATGATGAGCTCAGCACAGGGCGGAGTTTTGCCATGATGGGCACAAGGTTCAAGACTCACATACAATTCGCAGTCGTTTGGAGCAACGCTCACAGGCATTTCTGCTATGGCGTTCACTTCGGCATGGGCCTCTCCAAAGCGCCTGTGGTAGCCGCTGGCCAGCACTTCTCCATTTTTTACAATCACACAGCCTACCATAGGATTAGACGCTACATCAGGCCAGCCTTTTAAAGCCAGTTCAAGTGCCAAACGCATAAACCCCTCTTCTTTCAAGCCCATTCGGTAAAATTAGGGCATTTTCCTAAATTTGCACTCCCAATAAAAATAACATGTTTGATAATTTACAGGATAAACTCGACCGCGCATTCAAATTACTGAAAGGTCAGGGCAAGATTACCGAAATTAACGTTGCTGAAACGCTCAAAGAGGTGCGCAAAGCCCTTTTGGATGCCGACGTGAACTATAAAGTTGCCAAAACCTTTACCGATACGGTTAAAGAAAAAGCCCTTGGTCAGAATGTGCTTACCGCCGTATCTCCCGGACAGTTGCTCATTAAAATTACACACGATGAGCTGGCTACCCTTATGGGCGGTACCAAAGAAGACATCTACCTGGGCAGTAACCCCACCATTATTTTAATGAGCGGTTTGCAGGGTTCAGGTAAAACCACCTTTACCGGAAAACTGGCCAATTACCTCAAAACCAAAAAAGGAAAAAAACCCTTGATGGTGGCCTGCGACGTTTACCGTCCCGCTGCCGTTGATCAGTTGCACGTGCTCGGAGAACAGATTGGCGTTGAAGTTTACAGCAACAAGGAAGAAAAAAATCCGGTTAAAATTGCCGAAGCCGCCATCAAACAAGCCAAGGAAAACGGCAACTCTGTTGTGCTGATAGATACCGCAGGCCGTTTAGCGGTGGATGAGGTGATGATGAAAGAAATTGCCGAACTCAAAGCCTCGGTTAAACCGAATGAGATTTTGTTTGTGGTGGATAGCATGACGGGTCAGGATGCGGTGAACACGGCCAAAGCCTTTAACGAGCGTTTGAATTTTGACGGGGTGATTTTAACCAAACTCGACGGCGATGCCCGTGGTGGTGCGGCGCTTTCCATTAAATCGGTGGTGAACAAACCCATTAAATTTATTGGTACCGGCGAAAAAATGGAGGCCCTGGATGTGTTTTACCCCGAGCGTATGGCCGACCGTATTTTGGGCATGGGCGACGTGGTGACTTTGGTAGAGCGCGCTCAGGAACAATTTAACGAAGAAGAAGCCCGCAAACTCAATAAAAAAATTGCCACCAATAAATTTGATTTTAATGACTTTTTAGGTCAATTGAATCAAATAAAAAAAATGGGGAATATCAAAGATTTGGTGGGCATGATTCCCGGTATGGGAAAAGCGGTGAAAGATTTAGATGTAGACGATTCCTCTTTTAAAGGCATTGAAGCCATTATTTTCAGTATGACACCGGCCGAACGCAGCAAACCTGAACTCATCAACGGTTCACGCCGTCAGCGTTTGGCCAAAGGCAGCGGACAAGGCATACAGGAAGTAAACAAACTTTTAAAGCAGTTTGAAGAAACCCGCAAAATGATGCGCATGATGAATGATAAAAACGCGATGGCCAAAATGATGCGCAACATGCCTAAGGGTATGCCGAAGGGGTAAATCAGCCACCAATTTCACGAATTACACGAATAGAGGCAAGATTACACGAATGGAATAAAACGAAAATAAAGCCACCAATTTCACGACCCGATAGCTATCGGGTTACACAGATAGAGACAGCATTACACGAATAAAAATTTAAAATTTGAGTGAAGAAATTTATACGCTTTCAGACCCCGAAGAACTTTATGGTCAAAAAGATTTAATCTACAGAAAGGAAACGTACAATTTGATTTCGTGTTGTCTTGAAGTGCATAATGCGCTCGGCCGGGGATTTATGGAAGCGGTTTATAAAGATGCCCTTGCTATTGAATTCCAATTAAATGAAATTGACTTTGAACGCGAGAAAAAATTCGAAATCAATTACAAAGGTAAGCCTCTACCGCACTATTACATGCCAATTTTGTGGTGAATGGGAAAATCATCTTAGAAGTAAAGGCACAGGAAAACATCATCGGAAACCACTACAAACAACTCATTAATTATCTTGCAGCATCTGACCTCAAACTTGGGTTACTTGTGAATTTTGGTGAAAACAGTCTTAAATTTAAACGCGTTATTCTATAATACTGTACATTCGTGAAATCCATTTTATATGAAATATGAATTCGTGTAATCTGTGAAATTCGTGGCTATGAATTTGATCGACGGTAAAAAAATATCACTTGAAATACAGGAAGAAATTGCGAAGGAAGTAAAAGACCTTTTAAGCAAAGGACATAAACAACCTCACCTGGCGGCTGTGTTGGTTGGAAACGACGGGGGTAGTGAAACATATGTTGCGAGTAAGATTAAAGCTTGTGAAAAAGTAGGATTTAAATCCACACTGATTCGGCATCCGGAATACGTAACAGAAGAAAAATTACTGCAAACCGTTCGTCAATTGAATGAAGACAAGGACGTGGACGGTTTTATTGTTCAGTTGCCTCTGCCCCGACACATCAACGAACAAAAAGTATTGGAAAGCATTTGGCCATCCAAAGATGTGGACGGTTTTCATCCCATCAACGTGGGACGCATGGTATTGAATTTACCCTGCTATGTAAGTGCCACACCTTATGGTATTGTGCAATTGCTGGGCAAATACAAAATTGAAACCAGCGGCAAACGCTGCGTGGTTATAGGTCGCAGCCACATTGTAGGTTCGCCCATGAGTATATTGCTCGCTAAAAATACCGCTCTCGGCAATGCTACTGTAACCCTTTGCCACAGCAAAACAGAAGATTTAAAATCACACACCACTCAGGCCGACATTATTATTTGCGCTTTGGGTAGTCCGGAGTTTTTGAAAGCCGACATGGTGAAAGAAGGCGCTGTGGTGATTGATGTGGGCACCACCCGTGTGGCGAGCACCGAAACCAAATCGGGTTTTAAACTGAAGGGCGATGTGAAATTTGATGAGGTAGCCCCCAAGTGTTCTTACATCACGCCGGTACCCGGTGGTGTTGGGCCCATGACCATTGCTTCGCTTTTAAAAAACACTTTGTTAGCAGCGAAGAAGGAGATTTATCCATAACCGTAGAAAGAATTAGATTCACTCTACTTTTGGAATTATTTAAAGCGATCTTGAACGAGGTTGTTGTCAGGTAATTTCAAAACTTAAGTGTAGTTTTATGTTCCA
>JALOMJ010000192.1 GCA_025455485.1 Bacteroidia bacterium
CTGTAATATCTGCCGGTGCTGGCATCTGTTGTTCGGTAATATTGCCATATCTCATATGGAAATGTATTGGGCTCATAATTTTCTATGGTTCTTTGGTTAGGTTTGCCGTATTGTAAATACACGCGTCCCCTGTCGCCACTGTAGCCGGGTTGTTTGCCGCATCTGAACAAAACCATGGCCTCCATAACGCTGGTGTAATACTTTGACCACATTTTGTAAGGATTGGCAGAATCAGAAGCGCGGCGTTGCCAAAAATCTGTCACGAAATTTTTCATTAAAACGGGGTCTTTTTTTACTGCCGTATTAATAATGCGTTCCTTGTCAAGTCCATCCGCAATGGGCCACAAACATTCTACAAACATTTTTAGAGAATCGGGATTGTTTCTGTTTTCAAAAAATTCAATAAAGGTATTTTTTTCTACCAATGGGTTTGGTTTACTTTCCGTTTGGATGGTATTCATTCTTTGAAATTGAAGTTTTTCACTAATATGTAATATGTTATTTTCATCGCGTAATTCTATCACAAGGTAATAGGAACCGGTTGGGAGTTTAGTGATATCAAGTTTTCCCAGAAGTGGATTTACTTTAGCAGTTTTTTGTTTTTTGAATGACCCATATTCGTTTAGTTTTGCAGAATTTTGGGCATTTTGAAGATAGTAGGTGTAAACCAGTGATTTATTTTTACCAAGAATTGTATCTGAATGATAGGTTTCGAAATAAAAGAGTAATTGAGTTTGGGATTCAGGGTAATAATTAACGGTGTATGGAATCATTTCGTATCCACTTTTGCTTAGGTTGTTTTGTATATCAGTTTTCTGAAACCTTTCCAGCAATTCAATACCTGAATTTTGGAGTTGATAGGCCTGATAATTAATACTGAATTTTTTTCTGAATTCGAAAGGTTTTTTAAAAGGGTTGTTGTTGTCGTCGATTTTAATGAACACGGTATAATTCCCGTTTTTAAGCGGATAACGCTGCACATCAATAAAAGAGGGGGCTTGAAGGGAGTTGCTATAAACGGGACTCAAAACATTGTATTCTTTGTTAAGGACAAAACCGGAATCCCCTTTGATGTTAACGCTCACTTTTACAGAACTTTGGTAGGCACCGTTTACCTCCTTTGATGAGAGTAAGTTGCCTACTATGGTGAGGTATGATTCGATAAATGCCTGTTGATCAGGGATGTTGAAGCAGGTCATGCTGCCGTAGGCAAAGTTTTGGGATTTTAAGACAGAAAAATCAAAAAACAGAAGCCAAAAAAGTCCGATTAATGTATGTGTAACAGTTTTCAATGCGTCTAAGCATAAAGTTAGCCATAATTTTAGGATGAGGGCCTTGGGAATATGAAAAAAGTAGTAATTTCGCCCCCGGAGAAATGGCAGAGTGGTCGATTGCGGCAGTCTTGAAAACTGTTGAACCGCGAGGTTCCGGGGGTTCGAATCCCTCTTTCTCCGCTGAATGGCCTCTAAAACCCGCATCATTTGCGGGTTTTTTTTTGGTTTTGAATTGGGGGTGGAATTTTGAGTTTGACGGTCTTTCAGCTTCTTAGGTAACAACCATCAATCTCTATAATTAATATTAAAAAGAAAGCCATACTAATAAAAGCATGGCTCCTTTTTTTGGTTAGTTGGCTAAAATAAATCAATCGGATAACACCACAATTTTCATTTTTAATCGAGGTGTGACTAAGAAGTACATTCCTTTTGCCATGTTTTCAATGGTAATTTCTTCGTTTTCTTTAAATTCAATTTCCTTAACCACTTGTCCGGACTGGTTCATGATAAAACCACGGCCTTCGTAAATTCCAGCTATTTTGAAACTACCATTGTTAGGATTAGGATAAACAAAAACACTATGTTCATCTATTGAATTCTCGGCAAATCCTGTGCAAATCGCCGTGTCAATAACCATTACAATAGAATCCAAACAAGAGTTCGCATCTAACACTTTAAATGAATGAACGCCAGGTGGTAATGGAAACACTCCTGTGTTGGCGTAAGGACTTGTTCCTCCGGTTGCAGTAATTGTGACATTTGTTTGTGCACCAAGGCACGGTGCTGGACCCGCGATGCCATTTGCTACTAAAGGGGGTGGTTCTGAAATAACTATTGTGGCCGTATCCCAGCAACATTTTGAATCTATCACACCATACGTATATGTTCCCGCAGGTACTTTATAGGTACCTGGACCTGAGTAAGGAACTGTTCCTCCGTTAGCAGCAAGCATAGCTCTCAGTGAGTCGTTCATGCAAGGCATGCTGTCGGTTACCAGATTTAAATATGATCCGTTGCCGCCGCTTGCAAGTACCGTAACAGTTGCCAAGTCTCCATGACAGCGTATATTGCTTTTTACTACCGAACTGGCTACTATCGGTGGAGATTGTGTAATGGTCATAAGCGTAGATGTTATACACCCGTTTGTATCCGTTACCACAATATTGTGATTTCCGGCTAAATAAGTAAAAGTGCCTACACCGGAGTAAGGCACGGTTCCACCACTTGCATTTATAACGAGGGTTGCAAAACCACCAAAACAACGAATACTGTCTTCAAACACACTAATTTCCAGCGGTAAAGGCTCGGTGATGTTCATGAAAACATTCGAAGTACAACCATTATTGTCTGAAACTTGAAAGGATTGTACTCCCGGGGATACTGGATAAACACCGGTGTTGGAATAAGGCGCTGTTCCACCAGTAGCGGTTATTGTTACCGAAGTTGAGCCTCCATAACAAAGTACACTATCGGCTATAAAACTGGCTGTTAGTGGTGATGGTTCTGTTAAAAGAATAATGCTGGAACCTGAACATAAATTAGCGTCGCTAACAACGTAGGTGTGAATGCCGGCTGATGCAAGAAAGATACCGGTTCCATTGTAAGGCGCAGTGCCTCCAGAAGCATTGATGCTAACATTTGAATTGTAACCATTACAAAGTATGCTATCAGGAACAACAGTAACTAAAATTGGAGAAGGCTCGGTAATTCCTACGGTACTTGAAGCTGTGCATCCCTGGGCATCAATTACGATTAAAGTTTGAGTTCCGGCTGAAACATTAAATATACCTGTTCCACCATAAGGAGCTGTTCCACCTGAGGCTGTGATAGTTGCTGAGGCTGAACCTCCGTTACACAAAATGCTGTCTGCAGCAAAGTTGATTACAATCGGATTGGGTTCAGAAATATTCACAGTACTTGAAGCTGTGCATCCCTGGGCATCAATTACGATTAAGGTTTGTGTTCCGGCTGAAACATTAAATATACCTGTTCCACCATAAGGAGCAGTTCCACCCGAGGCTGTGATAGTAGCTGAGGCTGAACCTCCGTTACATAAAATGCTGCCTGCGGCAAAATTTATGGATAGAGGAGCTGGTTGAGAAATCGACACTGTAGTTGAAGCAATGCATCCTTGAGCGTCAATGATGGTTAAGGTTTGTGTTCCGGCTGAAACGTTGAAAACGCCTGTTCCACCATAAGGAGCGGTTCCGCCGTTAGCAGAAATGTTTACAGTAGTTGTTCCGCCGTTGCAGTTGATGGTTCCATTGCTTGCAGAAGCGATCAAAGCAGAAGG
>JALOMJ010000193.1 GCA_025455485.1 Bacteroidia bacterium
AACGGCATGTCAGGTGGGCCGGTCTTGAGTTTTAGCAATAAAACCAATAATTATGAAGCAATTGGAGTCATTGCATGTTATTTTCCTAACAAATCAACTATTCACAGAAGTGCTGATGAGGTAGTCGTGAAAGAATACTTCGCAGCAAATAATTCTGGCTTAGCTTATATAGTATTGTTTAATTTAAAGAATGCAATTAGTTCTATAAGAATGGTATTTTATAAGAACCAGGGTTATATAAAATTTTTGTAAATAAAATTAACCTATTTCCTTCAACCTGTTTAAGGGTTTAGGGTTTTGAATTTCCCCGGTCTTTACCGGGGATTTTTTAATTTTAATATTTATAGTTCAGAGTCTTTTTTGGAGTTCATATCAAAGTACTGATACTCATCAGCCCCCTTATACCACCTGTAGGTTGATCTTTTAAAACGAAGCTTATACAAGATTTCATTCATTCCCTCCTGAAATTCTTTAATATTCTTATTTGCAGCAAACCTATTCCAAATAAAATTGATTGTTGTACCAGATCCAGTAACACTCATATCGTCCTCCCATCCCTCTTTGTTTGCCCAAGATATATAGTTCTTTCTGAAAACCGGAAAGTCTCTTTTTTAGCAGCAATTAATTTGGTTTCCAAAAGCTTCTTTAACCTGATAACTCCTGTATCGTAATAAATTCTCGACTCAGAAATTTTCCGAGCAGCTTTCTCAAACTCATCAACCCTCATAAGAATTGCATCTTTCGTTTGATAATCCTTTGCCGGAAATCCCGCCTCAATTTCATCGATGCATTTCTCAATCGATTGCTTAAAGTCAAAAATGATGGCAGCTGAATCTACAGGCTTTTTTTCTTCAGTAACATCAATTTTACCTGATTCATAACTGCTGCTGTTTTTTTTGTCTGCCCCACAAAGCTTTATAATAAAAAGTATCGCTAAGATTACAATACCTAAGGTCAAATAATTCTTCTGGTTTTGTGATTTTGGTTCTGCCATGTTTAAGATTTTTAATAAAAATAGCTAAAGGGCGTTTTCAATACAAATTATTTTGCACTCTGTCTTTCTTTCCCTTGACATCATACACCCCACCACAATAGCCGTACTTGTGTTGCTGTTAAATTTGGCTCCTGCCTGTTCATCTAAGACCTCAACCACTTCGGTGGTATCCAAATGTTTCAGGCTGTAAAAATCTGCCGTTATGCCTAACTTCTTTTTCACGTGCTCTTCCCAGCGTCGGGTGATCTGATCAGGCCGGATGCTTTGAGTACCCGGTACCAAGCCCACGGAAAACACAAAATCATCTGGACGACCACCAGCAACAGCTTCCTTCCAAAATGCCAAGGCAATATTTTTAATTGGCTTTAATACTTCCCGGTACTCCCTCCCCTTTTTAATCAGCACTTTATAGGTTTGGGCCTGCGGATCAACATCACGAACCCTCACTTTAAGCAATTCTGTCCGCCTGGCACCGCTATGAAAAAATATCTGAACGAATCGGTGAAACTCCGGATACTTGGTAGAAAGATGCTCTACAACCATTTTCCTTTCTGCCGGTTTCAATACTTCCCTGATTTTCCGGAGGCCTTTCATCCGCTCAATATCGGTTACCGGGTTTAGCTCTATTGCTTCCAGTTGCACCAACTCCTTAAAAAGAGAAAGCAGGTAACCCCGGTACTTATTAAAATTGACAGCTGACCAGCCACCTTTATTTTGCCCAACCTGGGAAAGGATTGCCTTTATGTGCTTTCTCCTAACTTCCGAAACCGGAAGGCGCTCCAATCTGATTTGCTCAGTAGCTTGAGTAAAATACTTCAATATGCTGCGTATATCCTCCTGACTTGTCCGAATTAGTGCGGTCTGAGAATTTTGGCGATTATTTCCTTTAGATCATCTTGGACATCTACCCTCAATTTCATTTCTTGCTTGGTTATTTTATTTCTCAACCTTGCATCTGTAATTTTTTTACAATGCGTGATGAAGGCACGGATAGAAATTTCGGAGCTTATTTCAATATGTTTTGATACGGCCAGTGCCATAAAACATATGAGCATATGAAGTTTTATAGGTTCTTCTTTAAAATGAAAAATGGGACGGGTCTCTAAGTCACTTTTTGATACCCGGAACGCCTGTTCGATTTTGTATAAATCATGATAGCGGCTTATGATGGTGGCGTTATCTGCAACTGACTCTTCAATGTCAGTATAGTATCCTTTTATTCCAAGCAATTTTTTATTCTTTTCGATCAATGCCTCATTTAGTTCCATTTTCTTTTCGTCCGATTTGAGGTATTTAACCCTCTTAACCTTTGATGGCTGATTTAGCAGCGATTTAGCTTTTTCCACTTGTTTCTCAAACTCAAAAATATCTTTGTTGTACCGGCTTTTTGAATAGCTGCAAATCAGGTGTCCATTATCGGTTTTAATCCTGATATTGCTGCCATCTTCTTTGGGAAGTTGAGCATGAATAGATGCTAATAATTCAGCGCTTATGCTGCCCAGCCTGGCCCCTACGATATAATTTATGTTTTCGGCACTTAATGCTGCAACGTTTTCGGCACTTATCATGGCAGCATCGGCAACTACTACAAATTGCTCAACATTGTGCTTTTTTATGAATGACTTAATGGAAGGTATTAATGTATGTCCCTCAAAAGTGTCGCCTGAAAAGACCTCATAACCAACGGGAAAACCTTCGGGCGTAACCATAAGTGCCACAACAATTTGTGGCTGCTGCGATTTATTATCTTTAGAAAAACCCGTTTTGCGTAAATCATCCTCGGTAAAGGTTTCGAAGTAAAGGGTAGTAACGTCATAGAAAAGCAATGAAAAATTGAACCCATAACATTTTCTGGCAAAGCCAAGCGTTTGTTTTTCAACATTTTCCTTAAGCTTCAACCATGCTGTAGCTGACTCATAAAACCGTTGGCGTCGGTGCTTGATGCCAAAGTAAGTTTCCATAAGTTCTATGGATCGCAACTTTGAAGCAGGCTCAAAGACACGCATAACTACAAGATCGCAAAGAAGTGAATCCACAGTGAGTGTATACCCAATAAGGTGCTGAACACCTCTAAGAACATCATACAAAAAAGTGTGGTAAACACCAAGATATTCACAATGGCTAAGCAAGATTGAATCTTCTCGGGGCTTGTCTTCCTCAAACAGATAAGATTGCTTCGCATAATCTGAAATAAAAACCCTGGCCATCTGCTCTAATGATGCAAGTTCATCATCGGTTGTGCCAGAACCAATGTGTTTAACAATAACACGCCTGCTGTTGCGGTAGTAATATACCTGTACCGAATGGGACTTGCCTTTGGTTTTTATGATTCTATAATGAAGCATTTGACCCAGTTAGTGCGGTCAAATTTCAAAAATAATCGTATAAATCACTGAAAATCAATGCCAATATTTTTTAGGACTCTAAGGCCGGACAAGTCAGGACGTTTTGTTGTCGGTGCCCGGCACACCTGCCGATGCCTTTGCAGACACCCGCGATACCCTTTGCTATGCCACCAACGACAATCAGACTGCGGTAAGCGGC
>JALOMJ010000071.1 GCA_025455485.1 Bacteroidia bacterium
CAATCATGTTCTGCCCGAATCCTTTAAAATAAATAGTTCCGGACGTTGGATTAGGAAATACACCGGCTTGCTCAGGGCCAAGCGCTTCCGTTAACATCGTCGCTCCGTTGATCAATATATCATCAATAAAAAAATTGTTTCCCGCACCATTTTCATCCGGTAAAAACTCAAACTTCAGGTAAAGTTGTTCGTTGGAATACGGCGCCAGAGAAATCGTGCTCAAACCGAACTGCTGACTATTTGGGAAAAAAGGTGTGTTGCTGAACCCTGCTACAGTTGAAAGAGAAGCACCTGCCAGTTCGAGTATCTTATTCCAATTTAATCCGCAATTGGTACTGGCATAAACGCTCAACTTATCATTACTGCCGCTTGATTTTTGAGCATAGGCGTAATAAAAACTTAACTGAGATGGAAACATGCCTTGAAATAAAAATCTGGGCGTGTATAAGGCCACTGCCTCATTGGGATTATCGTAAAAATTATTAACCCACACACTTTGCGAACCGGTTTTTGCGCTTAAACCGGTGGTGTTAAAGGCACTGCCAAACTCAGGCTGGGTTCTCAGCCAAAGACTATCAGGAAATGTGAAGTTCTCAAAACTTTGAACTAAGTTGTTGGTGCCACTATAAGCCCCTGGCAAAATAATCACCGACGTCTTTAGTAAAGAGTCTGTACCATTTGCATTACTGATTTTAAGTTTAACCACAGCGGGTCCGGTTTGATTAAATACCAATTTTCCGTTTTGCAGGTTCGATACATTTACTGCATTCGCACTGCTCCACTCCCAGGTACTTATGGTGCCGTTGTAACTGTAGTCAGTAAAACTAACTGTATCTCCAAGACAGGCCACAGCTAAGTTGCAATTAAAATCGGCTTTTGGCGGGCAGGCCAAAGGAGGGTTGTACACCCCTGTGGTTTGAATGTTGGCAGGCGACCACAGATTACTTCTTCCGGCGTTTGCAGAATTGAGGCAATTGTGCATACGGTTGCGCTGACCCAGCGTAAACATGTTTTGACAAAAGGCGTACTCCATATAATTCTGAACATTTTCATCCACCCCGCTTGTGCACACGTCGGCATTAGCCAAATTGCAAAAACTAAAGCCTTTGGTAAGGGGTGTATCGCCTACCCCATCATCACCACAGGCTACGCCGGGCTGATTGTTGCTGCCCCAGGTGTGTTGTAAATTAAACCAATGCCCAACTTCGTGAGTAATTACCCGAGAACCAAACTGAGACCCCGTTCCGATACTACCAACATAAGGATGCATAACCACTATAGCATCCATGATGGCGCTGGATGTGCCTGGAAGATATGTGTAAGCCGCTATGCCCGGTGGTAGGGTTTTTACCACGTAAATATTAAGGTATCTGGTTCGGTTCCAGGTGTATTTATAGTTGGAAGAAGATAATTCCCAATCGGCTGCATTATCGTAATGCCGGGTAATGCCCGTTGTACAATTGCCATTTTCATCAAGCGTAGCAAGCTTAAACTCGATTTGGCAATCAGAAGCCAGGTTTTGAAAAGCACCAACTATGTTTACTGTATCAGGATTGAGTTTATTAAAATCTCTGTTTAAGATGGTTAAAGCATCCTGAATTTGAGCATCACTGATGTTTTCTGGCCCACCTTGGTGTAATATGTGAAATACAACAGGAATTGTAAAAATAGCTTGGGTTTGGCTTTTATTCATTACGCCTTCCTCAGATACCGAAGTATTTTCAGCAGCTTCAAATTTTTCTTTGGCTGCCTTGTCAGTTTGTAATAGGTACTCTCTGGCTTCAAGGTAGCCGCAGCGCCTTAACTCTTGTGAATAACCAAAAATAGGCCATACAAAAAGGAACAGAGTGAGAAATTTAAACATGGATAGTCTAAGGCTTAGCAAGATATCGAATTTATTTCAATCCTGAATAGCAGTATTTCTTTTCCATCAAAAAACGGTTGCTTGTAAATCTCTATCTTTGACCACATGTCAAAATCTATACAACAATTGCACATTGGTTTGCTGGGCGGTGGACAACTTGGGCGCATGCTTTTACAACAGGCCGTTAACCTCAACCTTACCATTTCGGTGCTTGACCCCGACAAAAACGCCCCTTGCCGCCACCTTGTAAAAAAATTTACACAAGGCAGTTTAACGGATTATGATACTGTTTATGAATTCGGTAAAGACAAGGACCTGATCACGATTGAAATTGAGAACGTAAACATAGAGGCCCTGAAGGCCCTTGAAAAAGAAGGTAAAAAGGTGTTTCCCCAGCCCCACATCATTGAGCTTATACAGGATAAGGGCTCTCAAAAAATGTTTTATCAGAGAAACAACATTCCGAGTTCAGACTTCTTTCTGGTCGAAAAAAAATCACAAATCACCAAGTACGCTAACTTCTTTCCCTTCTTTCAAAAACTTCGCCGAGGCGGCTACGATGGAAAAGGGGTTACGAAACTGGTCAATCCCCACCAACTGGATAAAGCGTTTGACGCACCAAGTGTGTTGGAGCGTTTGGTTGATTTTGACAAAGAACTTTCAGTGGTTGTGGCTCGCAACCAAAGCGGAGAAATTAAATGTTTTCCTGTGGTGGAGTGTGAATTCAATCCTCAAGCCAATCTTGTAGAATTTCTGTTTAGTCCGGCCGGCATTAAAAAAAGTATTGAAAAAGAAGCTTTGCACATTGCCGCTTCGGTTGCAGAAAAATTAGGCATAGTGGGTTTGTTGGCCGTTGAACTTTTTTTAACCAGAGATGGAAAAATTTTGGTGAACGAAATTGCGCCCCGACCGCATAACAGTGGTCACCAAAGCATAGAAGGCAATGCCACCTCCCAGTTTGAGCAACACCTGAGGGCCATTTTAAATCTGCCATTGGGCGACACGGCCATCCTTAAACCGTCGGTAATGGTAAATTTACTGGGTGAGTTCGGACACGAGGGCACGGCGGTGTATGAAGGTCTTGAAGATGTATTAAAATTTAAAGGTGTGTATGTGCATTTGTATGGTAAAACATTAACCAAGGCCTTCCGTAAAATGGGTCATGTTACGATAGTGGATGAGGAATTGATGAAAGCCAAACAAAAAGCCCGCATGGTAAAAAACACTTTGAAAGTAGTGGCTTAAGTTTTATTTTTAAGTTATGGAAAAAAGGTTATGTCCGGAATGCGGCGAGACCATTGCCGGACGAATAGACAAAAAATTTTGCAGCGATTTGTGCCGGAATGCCTTTAATAATAAGGTAAACAGCGATAGCACAAATTACATCCGCAACATCAATAACATCTTAAGAAAAAACAGAAGAATTCTTGAAACTTTGCTTCAAGGAGAAAAAACTACTTTACCAAAACAAAAGCTCATAGATAAGGGGTTCAATTTTAAGTACATCACCAATCAAAGCATCACCAAAAACAATCACACCTATTTTTTCTGTTATGAATATGGGTTTTTACCCTTAGAGAATGAACTAATTCTGATTGTGAAAAAGAAAGTGGACTAAATTGCTAGATTCATGTTCGAGACTCAATATTCCGGGTTTAATGGTTCATAGCAGAAAACATGGAATAATGAATACTGAATACATTATTCTTCGTTTAAGTAGTAGAGTTTATAATACTTCATGCCCTTTTCTTCATCGAATCCTTTTTCCACAAAATCGTGACGGCTGTGAATGTAAATGTGAAAATTCTTATCGAGTTTAACCACACTGCGCATGTATTTCTGAAACTTTTTCACTGCTGTTGGCGACACTTCAAAATCATCAATGGCGGTGAGGTCGAGGCGCTGGTTATAGCCCTGGCGGTAATCTTTGAACGCTTGTACCAATTCGGGTTGCACCAACACTTCCTTTTCAAAATCCTGAAGTTGAAAATTGTCTTTTTCCTTAAAGTACGCCGTGCTTTTGTTGAGCATCATGCGTTGGTCGTCTTTGCTCACATTGTTTTCTTCAGTAAGCACCTCTTCACAAAAACCACGTGAAGCATCCATAAAGGTTTTGGTGTAATAGTAGGCTCCTGTTTTTAGGGTAGCGTTTAAAAAATCTTCTTCCCAATACAAAGCACATTCAGCTCCCCCTTTGTTATTATCCACTACGCTTAATTTGTATCCGTTTTTTTTATCCGTATTAAACACCAAACAGCCTTTGTCCAATTTATTGATGTTGATGCCATTCTCGTAATCCACCTCAAACTCATTAATATGCTGAAATATTTTTAAATAGGTTTCTTTATTTTCCGTTTTAAACAAACCAATGGCATCGCAAAGTTCACCGTCCAACATGGCATCTTTAAAATAACACATTAAAAACTCTCCACCTTTTATTTTTGGATGAATGCTTTGTTTGTAGAGGTGTTTGGCTAATTCAACAGAATGTTCCATTAGTTTTGCCGGCTGGTCAAATACCGCCTTACAGGCCCCTTTTACACTAGTGGCATGGGGATCTGCCTTATCTTTAAATTGAAAATAGGCATCGCTTTTAAAAGGCGCGGTAAAATATCGCATTAGTGTATCTTTTAAAAAGTCATCTTTTATGGCTATGTTGGTGCTGCTGCAAACCAAATCTTCTCCCAAACCCTGGTTGCCAACATAATGTATGCTTAATTGCGTTAACTGTGCTCTGGAAAAACTGATCATATGGCGTGTTACTTTCCGCTAAATATAGGGCTTTGACTCTTTTGAGCATTTAACAATCTTTAAACAAGTTTTGAGTTCAGGCGGTTAAAATTCATGACAGGAAATTCTTATTCATTAGGATTAAAATTAAATTTGTGAGAACTAACACCTGACTATGTTGAAGCTCTTTGCGCGAATTTCCAAAAAAACCATTCTGATAGTTTCTTTAATTGTACTCAGCTCTTTTGGGCTGTACCGTTATGTTTTCGATAAAAATGATGTGATTATTGAACTGCTGTTCGGTAATCTTAATCAATTTCACTACTCACCCTTGAAGCTTGACGATGCTTTCAGTGAAAAAGCATTTGATCTTTATTTGCGCCGCATGGATTACAGTAAAAAATTCCTTTTACAAAGCGATGTGGATGCGCTGGCCAAATACCGGAAGGAGATTGACGACCAGTTGATTGGGCAGAAACACGACTTTTTTAATCTTTCTGTTAACCTGATCTCGAAACGCATTGCTGAAAAGGAAAACTGGAGCAAAGATATTTTGAGCAAACCCCTGAATTACACAATAGATGAGGAGTATGAAACCGATTGGAAAAAAACCAATTGGTGCAAATCAGAAGAAGAATTAAAAAACGAATGGCAAAAAATGCTCAAGTACCAGGTATTGGCCAGTTTGGACGAAAGCCTGAACAAACAAGAGACGGCTCTTGAGAAAAAAGACACTTCGGTTGTACAACTGAGTTTTGATACCCTGGAAGCCCAGGCCAGAAAAAAAATACTAAAGGGGAACAGCGATTATTTTAAACGCTTGAAACGCATCACAGCAAAAGAGCGTTTTACTGATTTTGCCAATGCCATCACCAATGTGTATGATCCACACACAGAATATTTCCCACCTAAGGAAAAGAAGAGATTTGATCAAAACATGAGCGGACAGTTTGAAGGTATTGGAGCCCGGCTCATGCAAAAAGACGGGGTTTTACGGGTGAGTGAAATTATTGTTGGCAGTCCCAGCTACAAACAAGGTGAATTAAAAGCCGGAGACGATATATTAAAAGTGGCGCAGGGTGCAGCCGAGCCGGTTGATATTACTGATATGGACATGGAAGAAGCCATTGAACTGATTAAGGGCAAAAAAGGCACAGAAGTGCGCTTAACTGTGCGCAAGAGCGACAACAGCATTAAAGTAATTCCCATTATTCGTGATGTTATTGAAATGGAAGACACCTATGCCAAAAGCGTGTTGCTCGAGAATAAAAACAAAATCGGATACATTTACCTTCCTACTTTTTACTCAGATTTTCTTCGCAGCGGATCGGCAGCCCACCATTGCTCTAAAGACATGCGACTGGAAATTGAAAAACTCAAAAAACAAAACATTACAGGGTTGATTGTTGACCTGCGCGACAATGGCGGCGGTTCCTTGCAGGAAGTAGTTGAAATGGCAGGTTTATTTTTTACCCGCGGCCCGGTGGTTCAGGTAAAAGGAAAAAACAATGTGCCTGTAAACGTTATGGAAGACCGTGTATCCGACGTGGTGTGGGATGGGCCCTTAACCATTTTAATTAATGGCAATAGCGCCAGCGCCAGCGAAATTTTGGCGGCTGCCATGCAGGATTACAAAAGGGGAGTAATTATTGGCACGCCAAGTTTTGGAAAGGGCACCGTTCAATCGTTTGTTGATATGGACCAAATGCTTCTGCCGCAATTTGACACCATTAAACCGGTGGGTTCAGTAAAAATTACTCAACAGAAGTTTTACCGAATAAACGGCGGTGCCACACAATTAAAGGGCGTAACCCCTGATGTGGTGTTGCCTGACCCTTACGAATTTATCGACCGGGGAGAAAAGGAACTGGATAACCCTATGCCCTGGGATGAGATTAACAAAGCCAATTATACTGAGTTTAGCACGATCAATTATGCAAACATCATTAAACGCAGCGCGAATCGGGTACAGCAAAACCCGCAATTTACCCTTATCCGCGAACAAGCCAATGAGGTGAAAACAAAACGCGACGATACCAAATACAATTTAAAGCTGGAACAATTCAGAGAAGAACAAAAACGCTTTAGAAATCAAAACAAAAAATACGAGGATTTGAGGGTAGAGATCAAAGGTTTTAAAGCCTCTCTGCTTGAAGAAGATAAATTGCGCCACACAAACGATACTTCTAAAGCAGGACGCGAAACACGCTGGGCAAAAAACATCGCAAAAGACATCTACATCTATGAGGCCAGCAATGTGATTAATGATATGAAGTAGATTTCGACTACGCTCAATCTGACTCCACTACGTTTAATCTGACACCACTACGCTCAATTTGACTTCCATACCCTTAAAGAATGCAACCCATTTGTTGTACAAAAAAAAGCAGGATTTTAAAATCCTGCTTTTTTAATTAAGAATGATAGAAACTTATTTTTTTCGTGGGCCGATGAGCATAAGCATTTTTTTGCCCTCTAACACCGGTAACTGCTCGGGTTTACCCCACTCTTCCAATTCATTGGCAAAGCGAAGCAAAAGAATTTCGCCCTGATCTTTAAATACAATTTCACGGCCTCTGAAAAACACGTATGCTTTCACTTTACAGCCATCCTGAAGAAATTTAATGGCGTGGTTCTTTTTAAAGTTAAAATCGTGCTCGTCGGTGTGTGGCCCAAAACGGATGTCTTTAATAACAATTTTAGCCGCCTTGGCTTTCATTTCCTTGGCTTTCTTTTTTTGTTCGTAAAGAAACTTTCCGTAGTCGATGATTTTACAAACGGGCGGATCAACGTTTGGTGCAATTTCTACAAGGTCGAGGCCGGCTTCCTGAGCCATGGCCATGGCTTTTGCAATTGGATACACGCCTGTTTCAATGCCTTCGCCTACCACACGCACCTGAGGCGCGGTAATGCGGTTATTTACTTTGTGTAATTCTTCTTTAACGCCGGGACGTTTAAATCCGGCTTTTAATCCCCTGGGTTGTTTGAAAACTGGTTTGGGAGCAGCGCTATTGGATGCAGCTGCGGGGTGTGGTTTTTTTAGATTAATAGATTCCTCCGCTTTTAATTAGAAATAAATGAATTGGTTCAAAATTAAGCATTTAATTTTTGATTAAAATCACTTTCAATCATTTGTTGAACATATTTCACAAAGTCGCCGGTGCTGAAACTGCCGATGTCGCCTTTGCCCCTGGCTCTTAGGGAAACTTTCTGTTCGGCCTCCTCTTTTTCACCAACTATCAACATAAAGGGCAGTTTGCCTATCTCCTGGTCACGGATTTTTTTACCGATTTTTTCGTTTCTATCGTCAATAAATCCTCTTAAATCCATGGCGGTTAATTCATCGAGTACCTTTTTGGCATACTCGTTAAAGCGCTCACTGATGGGCAATATCGCAAATTGATCGGGAGTAAGCCATAGTGGGAAATTGCCACCACAGTGTTCAATCAGTACCGCAATAAAGCGCTCCAAACTGCCAAAGGGGGCCCTGTGAATCATTACCGGGCGGTGTTTTTGATTATCGCTACCGGTGTACTCCAATTCAAAACGCTCAGGTAAATTATAATCCACCTGAATGGTACCCAATTGCCATTTGCGGCCCAGGGCATCCTTAACCATAAAATCTAACTTCGGACCATAAAAAGCCGCTTCGCCTAATTCTACCACGGTTCTTAAACCTTTTTCAGCGGCCGATTCTATAATGGCCTGCTCGGCCAATTTCCAGTTTTCGTCGCTGCCAATGTATTTGGAGGCATTTTCAGGGTCCCTGAGGGAAATCTGTGCGGTATAATCCTTAAAATCCAGGGCGTTGAACACGTGCAACACCAAATCGATGACTTTGCAAAACTCTTCTTTCACCTGATCCGGACGGCAAAACAAATGGGCATCGTCCTGAGTAAAGCCCCTTACACGGGTAAGGCCGTGGAGTTCTCCATGCTGCTCGTAACGGTAAACGGTTCCGAACTCGGCGTAACGCATCGGAAGGTCCTTATACGATTTGGGAGAAGATTTATAAATCTCACAATGGTGAGGGCAGTTCATGGGTTTCAGGAAAAACTCTTCGCCCTCTTGTGGAGTTTTTATGGGTTGAAATGAATCCTTGCCGTATTTTTCGTAGTGCCCTGAGCACACGTACAATTCCTTTTGTGCAATATGAGGCGTAACTACCGGCACATAGCCCGCTTTGGTTTGGGCCTTTTGCATAAAGTTAATCAGGCGTTCGCGCAACATGGCGCCTTTTGGCAACCAAAGCGGTAATCCCATGCCTACTTTTTCGGAGAAGGTAAACAACTCCAATTCCTTGCCCAGTTTGCGGTGGTCGCGTTTTTTGGCTTCTTCCAGCAAGGTCAGGTACTCCTTCAGTTCCTTATCTTTTGGAAAGGTGATACCGTAAACACGGGTGAGCATTTTGTTTTTTTCGTCGCCTTTCCAATACGCTCCGGCTATGTTGAGAATTTTTGCGGCCTTAATAAATCCGGTGTTGGGGATATGAGGTCCTCGGCAGAGGTCGGTAAAATTGCCCTGAGAATAAAGCGTAATGTTGCCGTCTTCGAGGCGTTCGAGCAGGTCCAATTTGTATTCGTCTCCTTTTTCGCTGAAGTACGAGATGGCTTCTTTTTTAGAAATCTCCTTGCGCACATACACATTGTTTTGTTTGGCGAGTTCCAGCATTTTTTGCTCGATTTTTTCAAAATCGGCAGGAGTCAGCACCTGACCATTAAGGTCAACATCGTAATAAAATCCATTTTCGAGGGGTGGACCAACCCAGAATTTAATGCCGGGGTAAAGCGATTCCAAGGCCTCGGCCATAAGGTGAGCAGAAGAATGCCAAAGGGTTTTTTTGCCAAGGGCATCGTTCCAGGTGAGCAATTGCAAACGCGAATCATTAGTAATGGGGCGGGAGGCGTCCCACACTTCATCGTTCACTTTTGCTGCTAATACGTTTCGTGCTAATCCCTCGCTGATGCTGAGGGCGATTTGCATGGAGGAGGTTCCGCTTTCGTAATCTCTTACAGAACCATCGGGGAGGGTAATTTTTATCATAATGGGGCCCTGCTTACAACGCAGGTTTAAATTTCAGCCGCTAATTTAGAAATTTATTATAAGGTATTGCAGGTTTAGAAAGTTGAAAGTTTAGAAAGTTTAGAAGGGGGCAAATGTGCAGTGCACTCCCAAAATTATCCAGATGAGCCTGCTTGTGGGAAGGGATATGATGCAAAATACCGCCACGAATTACACAGATTGCACTAATTCTCCAACATTACTGCCATTTCACGAATGGAAAAAGCTTGAAGGTTTTGAAGGTATAGAAAGTTGAAAGTATAGAAGGTTAATGCTTCGACAACACTTCGATAAACTCAGTGCAAAGCTTAGCAAAAGGGTTTAGAAAGTTCTATGCTGCCCAAATCCCCCCTTTAAATTTTGAATCTTGAATTTCGAATCTTGAATTAAAAAAAGCCACGAATTACTCGACCCGATAACTATCGGGTTTCACTGATAGAGGCAAAATTTCACAAATAGATTATGGTTTAGAAGGTTTAGAAAGTTAATGCTTCGACAACACTTCGATATCCTCAGTGCAAGGGCTCAGCACAAGCGTTTAGAAAGTTCTATGCTGCCTAAATCCAACCTTTTAAATCTTGAATTTCGAATCTTGAATAGCGGTAGACCCCGACTAACTTCTTACGACTTACTTCTAAGGACTATTCCAAAACAATTTTAAATTGTCCCTTAGATACTTTGTTGCTCCAATCCAAAAGATAAATGCCTTTGGCTTCACGGCTGATATCAATTGTCGAAGCACCTGCAGTGATGGAGGCTCGATACACCTCCTGCCCCAGACTGTTGTGAATTTTTATTTCGCAGGCTTCGGGTGTTTCAAAGGTAAATACACCGCTGTTGGGATTAGGGAAGAGTTTTAAACCTCCCGATAAAGTGTTTTCACTCAGGCCAACACAGGGTAAAACATTTACTGTAAGGGTTTTTAAACTGCTGCAACCGCTGCTGTTGTCTTTTGCTGTTACGGTGTACACTGTGGTTATGGTAGGTTGCACCTGCGCAGTGGTTTGGGCAAGGGCCGTGGTATTTATGGTATAAGCACTTGCACCGGAAAAACTCAACACTGTGCTCTCGCCCTTACAAATGGTGGTTTTACCACTGATGCTAATTTCCGGTAAA
>JALOMJ010000016.1 GCA_025455485.1 Bacteroidia bacterium
CTTAAATGCCTAATGACAAGCGGTAGTTTTGTTCCTTTCTCTTTATTCCTTCTGGTTAATAATCACAAAAGGTAATTGTTTTGACAAACATAGGATGACTATAACCTTCACCGACCTCATGAGTCTCTTGGCAACTTAAGCCCCGTAAACTATAAATTGAAAAACTGTGGGTAGGTTTTTTGAGGCATATCGCACAAAGAAAAAAAGGAATGCGCTGCAATCGGTGCAACGCATTCTTCTTTCTTCGTGGATCATCATATCCCTGACGAGTTGCTCCTCAGCAGAGCTCGTTTCCGTTTGTTGATGAACGAAACTAAATTATATTTGCAATTGTATATTTACAAGCTGTCCTAAAAAAGGGGAGGTTACATGCCTAAAACAGCCTCAACTGCCTATTTCCATCCAATGCAAGCCTTACTTTGCACCTTACACCTTTAGGTATGTTAGACTATGTCTGTAAAGTCAATAACTTTTCTAAGTAGTTTTACTAATTGTAGTAAAATTCAAAAGTTAAAACTATTTAAAAATAAGAAATTTAGAACCAACGATTTTTCTGCCATTTTGATAATTTAAATAGTACATACCCGAAGGAAATTCTGAGAGGTCGATTTCTATTTCTTTTGATTCCGTTGAAATGCTCAGTATCTCTTTACCGCTGAAATCGAATATGCTAGTTTGACCCGGACCCGGTAAACCCTTAAGGTAAATATAATCAAACACAGGAATAGGGCTAACACTAATCACTTCATTGTTTTTAATAGATGGAAAACCCACTGACTCATCACCTGCCCAAACAACAGCGTTTAACAACAATTTGTAAAAGTTGGTATCATTTGTATAATTTTCAGCAGCATGCCCCAAAGCGGTGTAAAAAGATTTCCCTCCATTAGGCAATAGTTTATACCAGGTAACTGCCCTGGAAGAATCATAACTGTTTATTTGGTTGTTGGGTCCTATTGTTTTTTCAACTTTCTGCAACACCACGTTATTCAAATTAAAATAGCCGGATTCCCAATAGTAATATTCCTCTGCTTTGTACCAAGGACTAGGTACTCCATTTAAAACCAAATGAGGTGTATAGGTTTCGATTTTGTAAACCGGAGTACCATTTACGTGGTAAGGATTGTTTTGTACGCTTGCCCCTAACATCTCTGCATACCAATCCCAGTTTCCCGTATCATTTCCTCCAGAAGAAGAGTGTCTATATGTATCACTGGCTGAATGAATGCCAATAAATCCCCCACCTGAACCCATATAATTTTCAAAGTTTTGCCTTTGAATGCTGTTTAGAATGTTATTTCCGGTAGTGTTTGAAAAAACTATCACATCGTATTGCTGCAAATTAGTGAGGCTGTTAAACGAATCGCCAATACTGTCATGATCAACACCAAATCCATTTTCAGTGCCCATTTGTTGAAACATAGCGTAAGAAACCAAACGTGTTTGGTGATCAAAACCTCCTGTTTCTGAGTAATGCAATACCTTAGTTGGTTGACAACAGAGTTTATTCACACTAAGTAAAAAAAGCAAACCAAAAGAGAATTTTGAAATGAAGTGCATAAACAAAAATAATGAAATCAAGTGATAAATTTATAAATTCACTTGCCTTCCTATGAGATGAATCCAAAATTGGAAGCATTTTAGCGTGCTTTTATTGAAAGTTAAGTATGAGTAAATCAATAGAATTTTCTGGCGTTTTAGCCCTTTTGATTGCTGAATACTTTTTTTTGGAATATCATGAAATAGTAATGGAAGACATCGCGGTTTTACCGCTTTAATTTTGTAAGAAGCTTGATCCAGAATTGAAAACCAGGAATGAGTCCATCGTTTGTTTAGGATTACTAATGAAGTCATTAAGGCAAAACCCTTAAATTCCTTATTGGAGAATTTTATTTATAAGGATTTAAACACAGGAAGCGCATTATTATAAGAAAATGAGTCCGGCTATTTCAAACCAAACTATTTTTGAGTCAGCAAGCTGTTAATAAGTTCCGGAAGCCTTATCATTGCTGGATAAAGCAAGTAAATAAACCTTAGAAAAAGGTTTAAAATTAAACGATTTTTGGCAGTACTTTTAGGCTATTTAACGTTCATTTTACCGGTTTTTCTCTCTAATCTGAGTACCTTTGCACCCCATAAACATGGAAAATTCAGCACCGGACATAGACCTAGGAAAAACCATCGTTAAGAGGAAAGAAAACGGGCACCTCTACATCTGGATCAAAGATGGTCAGGAACTAGAAGTGGAAGATATTAAAGCCTTAATTGAAGTAAAAAATCAATTGTTTGGTGACGAACCCCACACTACCGTTTTTATTGCAGGTGTCAATTCCAGCATCAGTAACGAAGCCAGAGTTTTTGCGGCAAGTGAAGAGGCCTATGAGGGCGCCATTGCCAAATCTATAGTAGCCAATTGTTTGTCCACCCGATTGATGGGCAACTTTTTTATACGGTTTAATAACCCTCCGGCCCCAACCAAACTTTTTGCATCAGAAGAGGAGGCCGTTCAATGGCTCAATCAGGTACGCAACAGGCTCAGCCACCTGAATTAGTACTGCTTTCTGAAAACACTTTTTTGATGGAAGCCCAAACAATATGGGACTTGAATGGTTATCTCCTAATTACGACCTTTCAACAAATTATTTAAAACACCCATGAAAAAACTCGTTTCCAAACAATTTCTGCCCATTCAACTGGATGAAGCCTGGGATTTTTTTTCTTCTCCTAAAAACCTGAACGAAATTACACCCCCCGGCATGGTGTTTGAAATTATTTCCGACTTGCCTGAAAAAATGTATGAGGGTATTTTTATTGTGTATCGTTTAAGTCCTTTCCTGAACATTCCCATGCAATGGGTAACGGAGATCACTCATATTCGTGACAAACAGTTTTTTGTGGATGAACAGCGCAAAGGCCCTTATAAAATCTGGCACCACGAGCACCATTTTGAAAAAGTGGAAGGTGGGGTGATGATGACCGACATTTTGCATTACGACATCGGAAAATCCATTTTCGGAAAACTGGCCGGTTGGTTGTTTGTTCACCGCATGGTCAAGGGCATTTTTGAGTACAGAACCAAAGTATTGGAGAAAAAATTCGGAAAATGAAACTTTCCCTAACCGCAAAAATTCTGATCTGTTCTATTGCCTGCCTGCTTTTGGGTTCCCTGAGCGGAATTGGAACGGGGGAGGCTGTGGATGGCTGGTATTCGCAAATCAACAAACCTTCCTGGAACCCCCCGAATTGGCTCTTTGGTCCGGTTTGGACGGTGTTGTACCTGCTGATGGGCGTGGCTTTTGCTTTGGTATGGAACGGGCAGGGAAAAAACAAAAGAATGGCCCTGACTTTGTTTGTCCTGCAGTTTGTCTTAAATCTGCTTTGGTCGTTTTTGTTTTTTGGTTTGGCACGAATGGATTGGGCATTGATTGAAATTCTGCTTCTGCTAGTATTTATTACGCTTACCATTTCTGCATTTTCTAAAATCAACAGAACGGCCGCTATTTTAATGATTCCCTATCTCCTCTGGGTGGGTTTTGCCAGCTTATTAAATTCAAGTTTATATTTTCTCAACGCATGAAAACTATTTTGGTCATTGGTGCCGGAAGAGGCATAGGATTGGACGTGGTGAAACGCCTGTCAGGAGAACATCAGCTGTTTGCGGTGTCGCGAACAATTACCCCTGAACTGCAGGCCAGCGGAGCTACTTGCTTTGAAGAAGACGTTAATGTTAGCTGCAATTTTGTTTCTCAGCTGCCGGATATGCTTCACGGTTTGGTGTATTGTCCGGGTTCCATTACTCTTAAACCTTTTGCCCGTCTGAACGAAAATGATTTTTTGAAGGATCTGCATCAAAATGTTCTCTCGGCCATTAAAGTGGTTCAAGCGGTGCTACCTCAATTAAAAAAGTCAGGATCGGCCTCCATCGTTTTTTACAGCACGGTAGCCGTTAAAATGGGCATGCCCTTTCATGCTTCAGTAGCTTTGAGTAAAGGAGCGCTGGAAGGTTTAACCAAAAGTTTAGCGGCTGAACTGGCGGCTAATTCCATACGGGTGAATGCCATTGCCCCTTCCTTAACAGATACTTCATTGGCTTCCGGCTTGCTAAGCAGCGATGAAAAACGGGAAGCGGCGGCTAAACGCCATCCTTTAAACAAAATTGGTAAACCCGAACACCTGGCAGCCCTCACTGCATTTTTACTCGATGAGCAATCGGAATTTATGACCGGACAGATTATCGGCGCAGATGGAGGTTTAGGAAATGTGAGGGTGTAAGCGGGAAAACCCTTCAAGAAACAGAAATCGATTAAGCCGAATCTAAAAAATAGAATCCATCTTGTTGCCACTTTGTCTTGACACAAAGTGGCGCAAAAGTCAAGGCGTTTCGATCCTTCCACGCACTCTTTATTTTTCCTGAAAATTCAAGCGACGTAGAATTTTGCGCCTGTGGAATTTATAAATTGGCGCAAAATAAACGCAAGCGCCCTCGCTGAATTTTCAAGGAAAAATTAATTCACCCTCTCGCAAGCTAGGCGAAACGCCTTTGCCGACGCACCTATATCCAACGATTTTTCTGAGTTAAATAAGAAATGCTGCGCCAGGGACACGAAGGGCTTGGCTCTTTTGCTGCGTCTGTTTTTCACAGCGCGGCAAAAAGCCGAGGCGCTAGCCGAGCCCGGAGTGGCCCGCCCGGGCGCCCAAAAAGAATAAGAATAGTTTATTCTGATTCAAAAAAAACGCCTACAACACGTTGTTCACCTGTTCCTTAATTTTCTCCAATTCATCCTTCATCAGCACCACCAATTTTTGTATGGGCGCATCGTTGGCCTTGGAACCAATGGTGTTGATCTCACGACCGATTTCCTGAGCGATAAAATTAAGTTTTCGTCCGGGTGAGTTTTCGGCGCAGGTCTCAATAAAATAATCCAGGTGTGTTTTTAACCTCACCTTTTCTTCGTTGATGTCCAGCTTTTCAATGTAATAAATCAACTCCTGCTCAAAACGGTTTTGGTCGATGTTGTTTTTGCCAATGGCTTCTGTGATGTTGGTTTTGATTCTTTGTTTCAGGTTCTCCAAACGTATCACATCCAGTTTGGCAATTTCATTCAAACTGTTTTCTATGTTGTTTAAGCGTTGTTCCAGATCTGTCTTTAATGAAAGCCCTTCTTTGTCCCTGAAGGCATTGAGTTCTTTCACCGCTTCCATCACCGCAGTTTTGATCACTTTCCATTCTTCCTCATCGCTTTCTTTGCGCTCCGTTTTCATCACATCCGGAAGCCGCAATATTTGTGCAATCGGATCGTGGAGGGGTTCGTTGAGTTCAATGGCGAGGTTGCGCAATTGGTCGTGGTAAGCTTTGGCCAGAGTAACATTGATTTCGGTAGGCGTGATGACTTTTTTGGATTCGAGATAAATACTCAGGTCGATTTTTCCTCTTTCCAATAGTTTGCTGATCTCGTTTCGTAGTTCTGCTTCGTAATTGCGCAGGGCAGAGGAGAGGCGTAAACTGACATCGGCTCCTTTGCTGTTGAGGGAGCGGATTTCAATGGTGATGAGATTGTCCTTACTTTCTGCGCTGGCTTTTCCAAAGCCGGTCATGGATTTAATCATTTGCTGTGATTTTTTGTTTGGTATTGATAAGAAAGAGGCCCATAATAATCATGCCTCCTGAAAATAATTTGGTGAGTGTGAGTTGGTCCTTGCCCATAATAATGGCGAAGATGCTGGCTAAAAAGGGTTGAAGATAGATATAGGCACTAACCGTGTTGGGGCTGAGGTGTTGCAAACCATAAATGTTTAAAAGATAAGCAAAGAAGGTGGTGGCAATCACCACAAAACACACTGCAAAAACAGCATCTCCTGTAAACGCCTGCCAATTGGTGGCTAGGGTGTCTTTTAAACCAATGGGTAAAATGTAAATGCTGCCGAATAAAAACATCCAGCGCATGGCTGTGGCGGTGTTGTATTTCATCATGATGGGTTTTACCATCACCACAAAAATAGCCCAGGAGGTAGAGTTGATGAGAGTCAATAGATCTCCGGCCATAGTTTCGCTTCCAAACTGTAAATTGCCTTTAAACAACAATAAAATAACGGCGCCGGTGAGGGCGAGCGTGAGCCCCGCGAATTTAAAAGCGGTAATGCGTTCTTTCAATACAATGAGTGTAAACACAAACACAATCACCGGATTTGAAATCATAATGATGGCTGAATTGATAGGCTGGGTAAGGCTTAAGCCCCAGATAAAAAATACCTGGTTAATCACTACGCCAAAACAGGCCAGCCAAGCCATGCGAATAAGGTCTTTTTTTTCGACTTTTTGTGTGCGGTAAAAAATGGATAAAATCCAGAATAAAATACAGGCCCCCACAATCCTCAGTAGCACCAGGGCAAGAGGAGAAATGTAAGTGGGCATAAGGTCTTTCGCGATGGAATAGTTCAGGGCATACACGATTTGAGCGATAAACAGGGCGATATGGCCTTTCAGAGCGTTGGTCAAAGTAGTGCAAAGATGGGTATTTTCGTTGAATTAAGTAGTTTTGTTCGTATGGAATACACCGATCAATTAGGAAATCGTTTACAACTCAACTCGATTCCCAAACGCATTGTGTCGCTGGTACCTTCCCAGTCAGAATTTCTATGGGATCTAGGTTTGCAGCATGAATTGGTGGGTATCACTAAGTTTTGTATCCACCCCGATCGGATGTTTAAAACCGTAACACGAGTAGGAGGAACAAAAAATCCGGATTTAGATAAAATCAGGGCCCTACAACCCGACCTGATTATCGGGAACAAAGAGGAAAATGAAAAGGCGATGATTGAGCAACTCAGCAGGGAATTTCCGGTGTGGATGAGTGATGTGAATACCCCGGAACAGGCTTTGGACATGATGAACAGCTTGTCAAGCCTTACATGCAAGGAAAGTCAAGGCAAAAGCATCATTGAAGCATCAAGACTTTCTTTGGCAAAATGTAAAGTACTTTTTCAGGGTGAATCTATTGCCTATTTTATCTGGAATTCACCCTATCATTTTGCAGGTTCAGCAACTTTTATTCATTCTATCCTAACGCACGTGGGATTAACGAACGTTTTCTTCAATCAGCCCCGTTACCCTGAATGCAGTTTGCAACAACTCAAAGTACTCAATCCAAAGTTTTGTTTTTTATCAAGCGAGCCTTATCCTTTTAAGTCAGATCAGGCAAAAAAAATTCAAGCCGTACTGCCTGAAGCAAAAATAGTTTTTGTTGATGGAGAAGCTTTTAGCTGGTATGGCAGCAGATTGATATATTTACACAGGTATTTAAAAGAATTAAAAGAAAAACTTTATGCTTAGTACTTTTTTGGTAATTGTATTCATTGTCGCCTATGTGCTCATTGCCATAGAGCACAATATCAACATTAATAAAGCGGCCATAGCATTGGTTGCCGGCGTGCTCAGCTGGATGCTCATCATGATGAACACGCCCGTGCATGAGGATGTGAACGATAGTTTAAGTCATCATCTTTCAGAAATTTCAGGCATTTTGTTTTTTCTGATGGGTGCCATGACCATCGTAGAATTGATTGATGCTCACGAAGGGTTTTCAATTGTTACCAAACGCTTAACCGGCGTGGGTTCATTCCGTTTAATATGGGTGCTGGGCTTTATTACTTTTATTTTATCTGCTCTGCTGGATAATCTCACCAGCACCATATTGATGATTTCTTTGTTATCTAAAATTTTACCCGAAGGCCGATTGCGTTTGTTGTATGCAGGATTTGTAGTGGTTGCGGCAAATGCCGGTGGCGCCTGGAGCCCAATAGGGGACGTTACCACCACCATGTTGTGGATTGGCGGTCAACTCAGCACATTTAACATGATACAAAATCTGTTGGTGCCGAGTTTAATTAATTTATTGCTGCCGCTGCTCATCCTTAATTTTATCATCAAACGCGAACGGCTGTATGCGGGATTGGACCTGAGTGGGTTTAAAGTGACTAAAAAAGCATCCAAAGACTCACAGTTTATTTTATTTATGGGATTGGGCATACTCATCTCCGTTCCTGTTTTCAAAATTGTATTTCATCTGCCACCCTACATGGGCATGTTGTTTGGCCTGGGCATTATGTGGTGCATTACCGAAATTTTGAATGGAAGAAGAGAAGCCGTTGACAAAAAAAATTATACCGTAGCCTATGCGCTCAGAAACATTGATACATCCAGCATTTTGTTTTTTCTGGGTATTTTATTGAGTATATCGGCTCTTGAGTTAAGTGGTGTGCTTGAAGCGATGTCGAAGCGCATTGATTTAGCCATTACCAATAAAAATACGGTGTTATTGCTCACCGGGTTTTTAAGTGCCATTATTGATAATGTGCCATTGGTGGCAGCTTATCAAGGCATGTACAGTTTAAGTGAGTTTGGTATCGACCATTCTTTCTGGCAGTTGCTGGCTTACTGCAGTGGCACTGGCGGCAGTATGCTCATCATTGGCTCTGCTGCAGGCGTTGTGGCCATGGGTTTGGAAAAGATAACGTTTACATGGTACCTTAAAAATATTGGCTGGATGGCCGCACTGGGCTATGCCGGAGGATTTTTGTTTTATGTGTTCACTCATTAAGGCCTAATGCCTCTAAGGCATCGCCAACCACAAAGGTACTGCCGCCAATAAAAATGAGATCGGTTTTGCCTGCTGCCTTTTTAGCTGCGCTTAAGCCCTTCTCAACATTAGGATAACAGCTGCCTTTTAAACCAAAAGCAGCGGACCTGGTTTTAAGTTCCTGTTCATTCAGCGCGCGGGGAATGTTGGCTTTCACAAAATAATAGACGGCGTGTTTAGGCAAAGTTTTTAAAATAGACGCAATATCTTTGTCATTCACTGTACCTAATACCATGTGGAGTTTGTGAAAATTCATTTCGGATAGATTTTCTACAACCTGTTTAATGCCTTCTTCGTTATGTCCGGTATCGGCAATTATCAGTGGCTTTTCTCCAAGTTTTTGCCAACGCCCTTTTAAGCCGGTAAGTTTTCCTACTTGTTTTAGGGCATTATGAACGTGTTCATCCTCTATGATAAATCCTGCTTTTTTTATATTTTCAATGGTATTAAGCACACCAAGCAGATTTTTTACCTGGTATTTTCCATTCAGGTCCAGCTCATAAATACGGGTCTCTCCGGTACTTCTGTTTAAAATGCTTACCTGAAAGGCCCCTTTCACTATTTTCGATTCCAGCACTTTGTAATTTTTATCGGCGTATTCTATTGGAGCCTTATGTTCTTTTGCTACCGCATTAAACACTGGTGCTGTTTCACTTTGGTATTGGCTGATAACCACAGGTACGCGAGGTTTTATAATGCCGGCTTTTTCAAAACTTATTTTCTTGAGTGTATCGCCCAACAAATTCATGTGGTCCATGCTGATGTTGGTAATTAAACACGCTTTGGGAACAATGATGTTGGTGGAATCTAAACGTCCTCCCAGACCAACTTCTATTACTGCAGCATCCACTTCTTCTTTTGCAAAGTAATCCAGGGCTAGGGCCACGGTCCATTCAAAAAAACTTGGTTCAATGGTTTCAAAAAAGGCCTTGTGCTGCTCAACAAAGTCAACCACATTTTTTTTTGGAATCATTTTCCCGTTGATTTTAATACGCTCTCTGAAGTCGTTGAGGTGAGGAGAGGTGTACAAGCCCGTTTTATAACCGGAGAGTTGAAGTGCAGCAGCAATCATGTGACTGCTGGATCCCTTGCCGTTAGTGCCTGCAACATGAATGCATTTTAACTGAAGATGAGGTCGCCCAAGGTATTCGGCTATCTTAATGGTATTATCAAGATTGGCTTTGTAGGCGGCAGCGCCAACACGCTGATACATGGGTAATCGCGCAAAAAGATAGTCAAGCGTTTGTTGGTAGGTCATGTTAATTGAATGTGAAGATGATGGTTATGGTGCCTTTCTGTTCTTCAAATTTTCCATCCACATTAAATTTGGTGGCTAAAGCGGCTTGTTTGGCTTTGGCCTTCAACATTGCGCTGCTGGTGGTAGTTCCCCTTCCGTTGGGATTGGCTTCAATAACTGTACCTTCTGAGTCTACAGTAATTTCCACCACCACTTTTCCTTCTTCAGCCAAATCGGTGGGCAGTTTGGGTGGTTTTACCAAAGCCCTGCCTTTTAAGTTCACATTGTATTTTCCTCCTCCAAAACCGGGCCCTTTTCCTGGTCCGGAGCCTGAACCATCGCCATCGCTATCGCCGCCACCGCTACCTGAGCCGGTTCCGCCTGTGCCATTTTTAAAAGGGTCTCCATCAGGAGATCCGGATTGACCTGCTTCTTGATTATCGCCAATACCGCCACCTGTTTTTCCGGTATTTTTTTTAAATTTTTCAGCCAGTTTTTCAGCCGCTGTTTTTTCTTTGATAACTACCTGTGGTTTTACCACCTGAGTGGTAACTTTTGGCGTTTCCTTAATTTCGGGTTTTTGTTCCAGCAACACTTCTTCTCCGTTTTCAACCGTTTGTATGTTCTCTGATTCTTCTTCGGTAACCACATTTGAGGCTGCACCCATGGCATTGTAATCTACATTGTCATTGCCCAAATCTACCATACCAAGCGCCAATTCCTGTCCGCCGCCGCCGCCACTTTCCGGAAAAGGAGGGTTGGGAGTGATTAATTGAAACAAAATCAAAAACAGCAACAGCAAGGCCATAATGAGCAAGGTGGCACCTCCGGAAATAAGCCGGTTTCGGTTCAGTTCATGTTGAGTAAGTTCCATTTATTTTTTGGTGGCCGCTGTAGCCAATACAGTTTTGCAATTCAGTTTGTAACAAATGGTCATAATGTCAATCTCATCCTGAATAGAAAGTTCTTTGTCCAAATGCATCAGCACAACAGGTTCTGTTTGCTTTGCGGCATAATCCGAGATTTCTTTTTCCAGATCACTAAACTGCACTTCTTTGCTGTTGACATAGTATTTTTTATCCTTGGTGATGGCCAGGTGCAGTGGTTTTTTGTTGTTGTCTATGGTTTCCCGCGATTGGGAGTTGGGTAAATTCACCTTAATGGCATTTGGACTTACCATGGTGGAGAGAATCAAAAAGAATAGCAGCAGGAAAAACATGATGTCGTTAAGCGAATCTGTGCTTACTTCCGCTTCTCTGTGTTTTTTGCGTAATGCCATGGGTGTGGAGGTTGAGTATGGTGTTTAATTTTATTTTGCCGGCTCATTTAACATATCCAGAAACTTGATCTGGGTTTCTTCAAGATGTCTTGCCAAACGGTCAATTCGTGAGTTTAACCAGTGGTAGCAGATAAAGGCCAAAACACCCACCACCAGGCCACCGGCAGACGTAATCATTTTTTGATAAAGACCGGTTGAGATGACCTCAATTTCTACGGTTTTTGCGAGGGAGATGTCGTAAAAAATGGTAATTACACCAAAGATGGTGCCGATAAATCCAAACATGGGAGCAATTCTTCCGATGATGTTAAGCACCGTGAGATTTTTTTCAAGATTCCCAATTTCAACGCTTCCGCACTTGTCCATAGCGGTTCTTATTTCCTGAACAGGCTGCCCAATACGACTCACTCCTTGTTCAATCATGGCGCCTTCAGGCGTGTTCATGTTTCTGCAAAGCGTTAAGGCATTGGGAATGTTGCCCTGATGTATGATTTCTTTCAGAGAAGGAATAAATTGGGAGTTAACTTTTGAGGCCTTGCCAATCACCAGCATTCTTTCAATGAGAACGTATATGGAGACCATCAACAAAATACCAAGGGGTATCATAATGTAACCGCCGTTCATCACCATCGTGATGAGCGACATTTTAGTTTCGGTTACTTCCTGAATACCGGCATTTACGGGTGAATTGGTGCTATCGGATGCTGCAGAGGACAAACCCGCAGAAATTTGCAGAATGGTAGTTAACATAGATTTATACTTTAAGACGAAATTACACTGTAAATGAAGTTATTAAGCCCCATTGAAAAGGGATTTTAAACAGCGCTGTGTTTATTATAAGACGAAAATCAGGCTAAGTTACAGCGCGTTGAGAAAAAAACTCATTTTCCCTTAGGTAGGGCAGCGAGCAAAGTCTGGAGCTGGGCTTTGTTTATGCCGTACAAACGAAAACGCTCGGTTTCCCCGTCGGTGTATTCAATTATCAAATTTCCTTTTTTGTCTAAACCACCGCGCTTAATGTCTATTAAGTATCTTGTTTTTTGATTAAACAGGGATGGTTTGAGCTCGACTTTGTCGGCATAAATGCCAGCAAAAGGGTGTAAAAAGGTCCAGAGCGTGTGAAATGCGAGTAAACAGGCCGGTACAGAAATAAGAAAACCTATGGGCTGGAGATCTCTCAATAAGGTGTAAGCGTAATACAAAAAAATAAGGCTAAAGAGAGCCGAAATTAGCAACCACAGTGGGTTTCTGGAGATGTAAATCTGAGGGGGTTCTTCGATTTTACCGTTATTCACGCAGCGAAGTTAAGAATTCGCAGCGTCAGGCAATTTTTTTGACCATAATTTGTATAAACTTGATGTTTTAATGTAAAAAAATGTTCATTATCTTGTAACGTTTTGGATAAGGATTCGTTTAAATTTTACACAATTACAGGAAAATGAAACTACGACGCATACTGCCATTTTTCATGTTGATGGGCTTTGCAAGTCAACACATCAAAGCTCAGATTGCTGCCGATGATCCTGTTGCCGCCATGCTCGACAGCCTCGCCACTCATAAAATGTTTGAAAGGGCTTTTTCAAAAGCTACCTTCCACAAAAATAACCGTTTTAAGTTTGCGGAAGACAGCATACCGGTTTACGACGATTACACCTACCAGGCCCGTTTGGCTAAATTAGATGCCGTTTCCCCTTTTGACTTGGTGTACAACGAGCACGTTAAGGCCTTTATAACCATGTACACCATGCGCAAACGCGAAAGTGTGAGCCGGATGATGGGCGTTTCGCAGTTGTATTATCCCATGTTTGAAGAGGTGCTTGATAAATACAACATCCCATTGGAATTAAAACACCTGGCCGTTATTGAAAGTGCTCTTATACCTTATGCCCGATCAAGAGCCGGCGCTACAGGTCTTTGGCAGTTTATGTACCCTACCGCCAGAATGTATGGTTTAAACGTTTCTTCTTATATCGACCAGCGCTGTGATCCTTACAAAGCAACGGTGGCGGCTGCAGAATACCTGAAAGCACTTTACGATATGTTTGGCGATTGGCAAATGGTGTTGGCGGCTTATAATGCCGGACCGGGTACTATTAGCAAAGCCATACGCCGAAGCGGAGGAAAAAAAACCTATTGGGAAATTCGGCCCTTTTTGCCTTTTGAAACCCAGGGGTATGTGCCGGCATTTATAGCGGCAAATTATGTGATGAACTATGGTCCGGAGCATAACCTTTACCCGGCAGTGCCCCGTAAAACGTATTTTGAGGTAGACACCGTGGTGGTAAAAGAACAAATGAGTTTCAAACAATTGTCAACTGCTTTGGAAATAAGCGAAGAAGACATCCTGTATTTTAATCCCCAGTACCGTAAAAACCTTATTCCTGCAGGCGGTAATTTTATCTGTTTGCCAAAAAATAAAATTGGTGTATTTCTTACCAATGAAGAAGCTATTTATGCTAACATAAAGGCCGAACGTTTGCAGGGTAAAGAGGATTTGGTTGTAGAAGTAAAACGTATGCACACGGTTCGCTCCGGAGAAAAACTCAGTACCATCGCCAGAAAATACGGCGTAACAACCGATGAATTGAAGAGCTGGAATTTTATTGGTAAAAATGGGATAAGACCGGGAAAAAAATTAGTGGTGTATATTCGAAGCACTCAGCCAAAAACCGTTACTAGTGAGCAAAAAACAGTGGCAGAGGCTTCATCAGAAAATAAATCCAATTTGCTGGCTGAAAACAACAGTGCAACCAGTGCGTCAACCTATGTTTACCACAAAGTGAGAAGCGGGGAAAGTCTGTATAGTTTATCTAAAAAATATGGCGTGAGTTCAGCGTCCATAAAGGAGCTAAATGCACTTAAGAAAACCGAATTGCGCATTGGACAATCATTAAAAATCAAAGCCAAATAAGTTTTCATCTTTTCAAACCGCCTTTCCCGCCTCGATTTCTTTTTTTTGCTTTCTGAAGCTCTGCTCATTATATTAGCCGTTGTTCTCCTGATTCCTGATAACTATTTAGATTAGCCACGCTGATGATTAAACAACTACTCTTATGTTTTATATTGGTGTTTTGCCTGAAGGGCTATTCTCAGCTCACTCAAACAGTAAAAGGCAAGGTGGTGGATAAAGTGACAGGCATTGGTTTGCCGGGTGTGATAGTACAGCTCAAATCTACAGCAATACCTCAAAACACGGTTTCCAACACTTCGGGATTTTATAAGTTTACTGACGTGCCGGTAGGTCGGCAAACACTGGTATTCACCTACACCGGTTACAAAACAGTGATATTGGATAATGTTATTGTTAGCTCAGGAAAAGAAATGGTGCTTGAGGTAGAAATGGATGAGAGCAGCATTGCCATGGAGGCCGTTGATGTTACTGCTTCTCAGGATACCGATGTTGTGAACACCATGCAGGCGGCTAACATGAAATCGTTCAGCATTGAAGAAACTGAACGTTACGCCGGCGGCCGTCAGGATCCGGCGAGAATGGCGCAAAATTTTGCGGGCATCCAGGGCACCAACGATTCGCGAAACGACATTGTGGTTAGGGGCAACAGTCCTGCAGGATTACTTTGGCGATTGGAGGATGTTGACATTCCTAACCCCAATCACTTTGCAGTGGCAGGTTCAGCCGGTGGACCGCAAAGCATTATCAATAACAAATATTTAGCCAATAGCGAATTTTATACCGGGGCTTTTCCCGCCAGCTATGGAAATGCCTTGGGTGGGGTTTTTGACTTGAAAATGCGAAACGGTAACTCCGAGAAACACGAACGCACCTTTCAGTTGGGTGTGCTTGGTACTGAGCTGGCATTAGAAGGCCCAATCAGTAAAAAGAGCGGAGCTACCTATTTAATGACCTACCGGTATTCAACGCTTGATCTTTTTAATAAGGTAAATTTTAATCTCGGAACCGATGCTGTTCCTGCCTATCAGGACATTGGATTCAGATTTAATTTGCCAACCAAAAAGGCCGGTGTATTTAGTGTTAGTGGTCTAGGAGGGGTTAGCGATATTGCCATCATTAACAGTAATAAAAATGAGCGGCCAACCGATTTGTACGGCGATTTAAACAAGGATCAGTATTTTGCCTCTAAAATGGGAGCTGCCATTGTATCTCACGTGTATGCTCTCAATTCTAAAACGGTAATGAAAAGCAGTTTGGCATACAGTAAACAAGAGGTGAATTCGCAACACTACCTGGTGTTAAGGGCCGATGATTTTACACCAAACGATACCTTGCCAAAAGTACTGGATTATAAATTTGTGGAAGACAAAATTACCTTGGCATGGTATGTGAAAAGTAAAATTAACTCGAGAAACAGCATTAAGGCAGGATTTTTTGTGCAGCAAAACCACGTGAGCTTTTTCGATAGCATAAAGATTAATTCAATTTACGATACCATTGCAGTAAACATCCAAAACAAACCGTTCAAAATCAGAGAGAATTATAAAGGCCAATATTACCTCGTACAACCTTATTTAACCTGGACACACAAGTTCAGCGAAAAACTGAGTTCCAATCTGGGTGTGTTTTCTCAATACCTTTCCATTACCGGTGAATTGAGCGTGGAACCCAGGGCTTCCCTACGTTACCAGTTTAAGCACAATCAGGTGGTAAGTTTATCTTATGGTCTTCACAGTCAAATGCAGGCCACGTATTTGTATTTTGCAATCCCCGATTCACAGGTGGTGAACGGAGCAGCCGTGTATAATGCAGGAAGGGAATTAACCAACACAACACTTGGTTTCAGTAAATCGCATCACCTGGTGTTGGGCTATGATTATTATATCGGACGATTTTTTAAAGTCAGAACGGAAGGGTATTACCAATACCTTTGGAATGTTCCTGTGTACATGCTGCCTTCCAGTGTTTCGACGCTCAACCGTGGCGCAGTGTTTAATCGTTTTTTTCCTTATTATACCATGCAAAACACGGGTACAGGGTACAATTATGGTCTGGAATTAACCCTTGAAAAGTTGTTTCACAAACATTACTTTTTTATGTTCAGCGGAAGTTTATTTGAAAGTAAATACATAAACGAAAGTAACGGCACTTGGGCCAATACAGATTTTAACGGCAATTACATGGCCAATTTGTTGGGCGGTATGGAATATCAGGTGGGTAAATCCAAGAAAAACAGCATCAACTTTGGCGGCAAAATTACTTACGGTGGCGGCAAACGCTATTCTCCCATTGATCTGGAAGCCAGTAATGCCGTGATGGATATAGTGCCTGTTGATGAGCAGGTCAACACTTTACAATTTGACGCCTATAACCGGGTTGACCTCAGAATTTCATATAAAATCAACGGAAAACACATGGGCACAGAAATTGCACTTGATTTGGTAAATATCTTTAACACCAAAAATGTGTTGAATTACAGCTATTCACCGGATCCGGCGAACTACAATGCCAGTCCACTTGTATTAAATTATCAGCTGGGGTTTTTACCTTTGTTTTATGTGAAGATTGATTTTTAATTTTTAGAGTCACAGTATGAAAAATATTCTCGTTATCGGTGCAGGGCGTTCTTCCTCCTCACTCATTGATTACCTTTTACGCCACTCTGAAAACGAAGACTGGAAGATTACTATCGCTGATATGGATGAACATCTGGCAAAAGAAAAGTGCGCAGAACATCCCAATGCCACTTCAATCAGGTTTGACAGTAAGGATGTGGAAAAGAGAAGATCCCTCATTCAACAACAACACTTTGTTGTGTCGATGCTGCCGGCATTCATGCATGGCGATGTGGCGCGAGATTGTGTTGAGTTTGGTGTGCATCTGGCCACTGCAAGTTATGTTTCGCGCGAGATGCAGGCTTTAAACGACGAGGCTGTGAAAAAGAACATTGTGCTTATAAATGAGTGTGGTTTGGATCCGGGATTAGACCATGCCAGTGCTATGAAGATTATACATGCGTTGAGAAAAAAGAAAGCTCACATCATTTCGTTTAAATCGTATTGCGGAGGCCTGGTTGCACCTGAAAGCAACAACAATCCATGGGGTTATAAATTCAGCTGGAACCCAAGGAATGTTATTCTCGCCGGACAGGGAACGGCGCAATTCCTCGAAAACGGCCAACTAAAATGCTTGCCTTATAACAGGCTGTTTAAAGAAACAGAAACAGTAAGCATGGGAGAACACGGCGAATTTGATGCTTATGCTAATCGCGACAGCATCTCTTACATTGCTGTGTATGAATTAAAAAACATACAAACTATGATACGGGGTACCTTGCGCCAAAAAGGTTTTTGTAAAGCCTGGAACGTGTTTGTAAAACTGGGACTCACCGATGACAGCAGTATACTTAAAGGTGCAAACCATTATACGTATTCTCAATTGCTTGATTTTTTTCTTCCTTCGGGAAAGGACCCTTTGAAACAGAGGCTGATAAAGTTTATGGGCGGTGATTGGGATAGTGATGTTGAGAAAATGATGGATTACCTGGAGTTGTTTTCGGATAAAAAAATCAGGCTAAGTGAGGGAAGTCCTGCACAATTGCTGCAACATTTGTTGGAGGAGAAATGGAAATTACAGGAGAACGATAAAGACATGATTGTTTTACAACACCAGTTTGAATACAGTTTGCCGGGGGAAAAATCTATAAAAAAGCTAATTTCTTCTTTGATGGTAAAAGGCAAGGATCAGAAACACACCGCCATGGCTTTAACCGTAGGCTTGCCTTTGGCCATTACCGTTAAGAATATCCTTACCGGGAAAATACAGCTGAGCGGGGTACAGATACCCACCCATGCTGAAATTTACGAGCCCATGTTGTCTGAATTAAACATGCTGGGGATAGATTTTAAGGAAGAAGAACTTAACTGATTTATTCCCCGCCCCTACGCATTTTTTTCATGTTCTCCATCATTTGCTGGTAGCTCATCATGGTGTAACCCTCTGTGTTGATTGTAAAAAAGCTGTCTTCCAGGGGGGAAGTACTTACTTCTATGGCCGTAATGGTAACTTTCATTTCATTGCCATTTTGGTTTTGCGAGGTTTCTATTTGTAATGGATAACCTTTTAAATCCCCAAAATCCATTTGCATGCCTCTTCCGCCAGACCTTCTGCCTTTTGCTGCACTTGATTTTATTTTTTCAGTAACCCATACGGTTACTTTATTTTCTTTACCATCGGCAGAAACACTCGTCATAATAGCTTTGGTGCATTCGTATCCTGCAATTTTTTTGGTTTCGTTGGTGTATTCAATTTTTGGTTTCTCCTGACCTTCTTTTGCTTTAGCGGCTTCCAGTTCTTCTTTAGTTGCTGTATAGCCCGTTTTTGTATCCATTTGTTCGCTAATGGAGGTTAAAATTTTACCGTCGAAACAGGTGCTCGAGCTTCCCATCATGCTGCTGGTTTCGTTCTTATAGAGGTCGCCCTTCATGTAATTCACCATATCTTGTTCACCAAATGCTGCGTACTCCGGTGGTAATCCTTCAATTTTTAGGGTCATTTTAATGGTGTAACTCTCTTGGGCATAACCGGTGGTCATGTTTAAAATTAAAATGACTAAGCCGAAAAGTAAATGTTTCATGGCAATTGTTTTTAAGGTTATTAGTTATTGCAGGTCTTCGAAAAACTTTTCCATTTCCTCTTTGCTTACAATTTTCATTGAAGCGGGAATCTCAAAAGCATTGTCGGGCACTTTTATTTTTTGGTACGATTTGCCTACAAAATGCATTTCCATACCCATTTTTTTAATGCGGTAATCAATCAAAACGCCCTTCACCTTGGCATAAGGTGTTAATGCATTGTATTCCTCCATACCAAGTTCTTTGGTATACCAGGCCTCAAAAACAACGTTTGGCTCTTTTACTTTGGTGACAATAATTTTGTGGCATTTTAATCCGATGATGTCCTTCGTTTCTTTGGTTTCCTCTATTTTGAGGGCATAGTCCAGGTTGTCCTGAATCAATTCCTTTTCGGTTTCAATGCAGGCTTGTTTGATGTTCATGAACTTAATGGTTTGAGCCATGGTTTTTGTGGTGTTGTCTCCAATGATGGAGGTGTTAAACATGCCCATGGTACTCATTTCAATTACAAACTTGTCTTTTTTAAATTTTAAAGTGGCTGATGCGGGCGCAAAACCGTATAATGGATGTTGTTCATCAAGGGCAAAGGTGTTGAATTCAATAACGCCTTCATCGTCATCACCCTCTTTTTCGGATTTACAGGAAGTGAGGTTCAGAAGCAAAAGCACAAACACACTGGCCGTGCGCAAAAGGAAAAGTATGCTTATTGGTTTATGTTTCACAAACTCAGCCAAATTAAAGGTAATAATAAAGAATTCAAACCGGATTTTGAGGTTTTTGGCAAATAATATCTGCGTTGTTTACACACTTCTGGACTGTTCTCTTACTATCGCAGAGTAACCGATTTTTCTATTGTTTGGCCTTCCTCCAGTTTAATGATGCCAATGCCAGTCATGGTTTTGGTTCCAACTGTTTTCGTGGCTAAAATGTCATAAATGGCGGGCAATTTAAATGTAAACCGAACTTCTCCGGCATTGTCGCTTGGTGAGGTGGCTGTGATGTCGGCAGTGTAAGTCACTCCGGCTGAATTTTTTACTTTTGCATACAGCAAAACGTCTGCCGCGTTAACAGCGTTTCCTAAGGTATCCTTACATTTTATTACGGCAATACAATCCGTTTCTTTCTGGCAGGAAGGGGAAAACATTATAACAAAAGCAAGGGAGAGAAGTAATACCGGTAATTTCAATTTCATATTCTCATTGTTTTCGATTAATTTCGAAAGAAGCCGTGCCGAAAACGAATCCATGGTTTGCAGCGTCTCCAGTCGGATCAATTAAACAAATATAGAAAAAAGAAATATGAAGCGAAATTTTATTTCATTTACTCTGCTTACGCTTTGGTTGCAGCTATTTCAGGCGCAAACCCCTTCCAAAGAAACGGTGGTGATTGAAACGGCGTTTGGAACCATGCACCTGAAACTCTTTGAGGAAACCCCCCTCCACAAGACTAATTTTTTGAAATTAGTAAAGGAAGGAACGCTCGATTCCCTGCTGTTTCACAGGGTCATTAACCAGTTTATGATACAGGGCGGCGACCCCCTCAGCAAATGGGCAGAACCCGGCGATTCTTTGGGTCACGGTGATCTTGGGTACACCATTCCGGCCGAATTTAACGATAAACTCATCCACAAAAAAGGGCGTTTGGCGGCTGCCAGAGAAGGCGATGACATTAATCCCCAAATGGCCTCCAGTGCCAGTCAGTTTTATCTGGTGATGGGCAGAAAACGCACACCTGAAGAGCTTAAAAAGTACGAAGAACGCATTAATAAAACCCGCTATGTGCGCTGCGCCAGAGAATTTTTAAGCACAACGCAAGGCAAGGAATTGAAACAAAAATACAATTACTACAAAAACCAGTCTGCTTTAGACAGCGCCGCAGTGATTAATACCATGATAGAGAATCAGATAAAAACAGCCTATGATAAGCAAGCTGACTATAAATTTTCAGACTATCAAACAGAAATCTATACCACTGTTGGCGGTACTCCCCATTTGGATGGCACCTATACCGTATTTGGCGAAGTAATAAAAGGCCTAGAGGTAATTGATAAAATTGCGGCGGTTAAAACCGATACACGCAACCGCCCCCTGCAGGATGTAAGGATGCGTGTGTATCTGCTTAACGAGTAACCGAAGCTGGAAGCTTAATAAATAATGGTACAGAAATTTTCAAGTAAGTAACGAGCATGAATTATACAGGTGTTTTTCTAATAGTTATGGCCGGTCTACTGGCAGATGCCGGATGCACCCAAGCGCCGGTTTCTGAAAACGGGGTAAGGCACCAAACAAAAGACGTCCTTACCGGGGAAGAGGAAAAGGCAAATAAGGAAGCCAATCAAGCCGAAATAGATTTGAATTTAAACGCAGATCAAAAGGCCAAATGGCAAGCGGCCGCATTCCTTCGTATTCATACAAATAAGCCGTATAAACAGAAATTAAAAGTCGCCAATTCACCGGAAGAAATTAAGCAGTTGAAAAAACTAATAAAAGCAAACAAAAAGAAATTTAATCAAACAGTTAGGGCTTTTCTCACCGCTGAACAAAATGCCTTATGGTTACAATTGAAGTCGAAAAGAAAAGAGATGAAACAGAGAAACAAGGTAAAATAAAAGGATGACTTCGTGTTAAAAATACTGTTGTGTTATACTCCTATTCTGTTTTATCAGCCTGATGTGAAATATAATTGTTTAGTTACAGCTATTTTATTTAAAGCCTGAATTTTAGAGTGTAAACGGTAAATAAATCCTGCAAGCAATCTCTACCTTTGACTGTGATTCAACTCCACCAAATCCGCAAATCCTACCAAATGGGCGATACGTCCTTTGAAGTGCTGAAAGGCATTGATTTGCACATTAAAGAAGGCGAATTCGTTTCCATTATGGGCTCCTCCGGTTCCGGAAAATCAACTCTTTTAAATGTGTTGGGAATACTTGATAATTATGATTCAGGAGAATATCATCTCAACGCTACGCTCATAAAAGACCTCAGTCAAAAAAAGGCAGCCTATTTTCGCAACCAGTTATTGGGTTTTGTTTTTCAATCCTTCAATCTATTATCATTTAAAAACGCGGTTGAGAATGTGGCATTGCCTTTGTATTACCAAAAGGTGTCGCGAAAGGAAAGAAATAAAAGAGCCCTTGAACTATTGGACCGCATGGGTTTAAAAGATTGGGGCAATCATTTGCCTTCAGAGTTAAGTGGTGGTCAAAAACAAAGGGTAGCAATTGCCAGGGCTTTGATTACCAATCCCAAAGTAATTTTTGCCGATGAACCAACGGGCGCATTGGATTCACAAACCTCATTAGAGATGATGGGCTTATTTAAAGAAATACACCGGCAAGGCAAAACCATTGTTTTGGTAACGCATGAAAACGATATTGCTGCGCTTACCGAGAGAACCATACGCTTAAAGGATGGGTTGATTGTTTAGATTCAAGATTTAATTAGGAATACAGAATAAAGCACCCGAAATACAACCATGTTCGACAGCGATAAGTGGCAGGAAATATTCGCAACCATTAAAAAAAATCGGCTTAGAACGTTTTTAACGGCGTTTAGTGTAGCCTGGGGAATTTTTATCCTTATAGTTCTTCTGGCCGCGGGACAAGGTTTAAAAAATGGCGCCAGTGCAGAATTTGGAAACGATGCGGTAAACAGTATTTGGATTGATGGCGGACAAACCAGCATGGCGCATGAAGGCTACAAACCCGGCCGAACCATACAACTTACCGGTGAAGATTTTCAAACTTTAAAATACCGGACGCCAGGCATCGATCGCGCCACTGCTGTATACCGGGGATGGGAAACAAAAATGCTTTCCTATAAAAAAGAACATGCAGGATTTACTGTACGGTCTTGCGCACCCGACCATAACATTCTTGAACGGGCTAAAATTAAAGCAGGGCGATTTATTAACGAACACGATATAAAGGAATTCAGAAAGGTATGTGTTATTGGTGTTCCGGTTCAGGAGGCTTTGTTTAAAGAGGAAGATCCAATAGGTAAATGGATGGATGTGGCCGGCACCCCGTATAAAGTGATTGGTGTGTTTACAGATTCAGGACGTGGCGATAATGAAAGAATTTACATTCCGCTAACAACAGCTCAGAGGGTGTACAACGGACAAAATAACGTAAATGTGCTTTGGGTAACTACAGGCACACTGAATGTTGAGCAAAGTGAAGTGCTTTCAAAAAAAATCAGAAACGATTTGGCAAGAAAATACCATTTCCACCCCGATGATGAAAATGCTTTGGGAGTTTACAACAACAACGTGGAATACAAGCGAATAATGGGCATGCTTGATGGTATAAAATTGTTTGTGCTCATCATTGGCGTGTTTACGTTAATTGCCGGAATTGTTGGTGTAAGTAACATCATGATGATAGTGGTAAAAGAGCGCACCACTGAAATTGGCGTAAGGAAGGCCCTGGGAGCAACCCCGTTTTCCATAATAGCCTTAATTATACAGGAAGCTGTTTTCATAACATCAATAGCCGGGTACGCAGGGTTTATGGCAGGCATTGGTTTGATTGAAGCCTTAAAGGCAGTGGGTTTAGAAGGTGCATTTTTCAAGAATCCTGAAATAGATTTAAACATCGCGCTGGGCGCTGTTGTTTTGATTGTTTTAGCAGGTGCCTTAGCCGGATTTTTTCCTGCACTTAAGGCCGCCAGAGTACAACCCGTTGAAGCATTGAAAGAACAATGATGGTGTTTGAACGGGATAATTGGCAGGAGATTTTTGCAACCATGCGCAAAAACAAATTACGCACTTTTCTTACCATGCTTGGCGTATTCTGGGGAATTTTTATGCTGGTGATTATGATGGGTTCAGGAAATGGTTTGCGCAACGGCATATTGCAGGGATTTGAAGGCACGGCTACCAACAGCTTTTTTTTATGGACCCAACAAACTACCAAGCCCTATAAAGGTATGAAGCCGGGACGGAATTTTAATTTCAGAATGGCCGATGCCGAAGCATTAAGTCAAATTAAAGAACTTGATTTTGTTTGTCCCATGAACCAGTTGGGAGGGTATGAAGAGGCCAATAATGTGGTACGCGGACTAAAAACCGCAGCCTGTGAAATCAATGCCAACTATCCCAACACCATAAAAATTTCTCAGGTTAAAGTGGTCAAAGGGCGTTACATCAATACCCTTGATATCAATGAAAAACGGAAAGTGTGCGTGGTGGGAGAGCGGGTTGTTGAGATGCTCTTCAAAAAAGGCGAAGAGCCGCTCGGGGATTACATCAGGGTGAATGGGGTGTATTTTAAAATTATCGGTGTAACGGCTCCTTTAAGCGGGGGTGAAGGCGGTAGAGAAGAGTCGCAGAAAATCAACATTCCGTTTACTACTTTCGCCAACGCATTTAATTATGGGGATGTGATAGGCTGGTTTGCTATAAAATCCAAAGACGATGTGCCCGCCGAGCAAGCCGAAGAAAAAGTATTGCAAGTGCTGAAAGAACGACACAAAATTGCACCGGACGATGTTAAAGCCATCGGGCACTGGAACATGGAAATTGAATTCAACAAACTTAAAGGCCTGTTTCTTGGTATAGAGATTTTAATCTGGATTGTAGGTATAGGTACACTTTTTGCCGGTGTAATCGGCATCAGCAATATCATGCTGATAGTGGTGAAAGAACGCACAAAAGAAATAGGCGTAAAACGCGCTTTGGGAGCCATTCCGTCTCAAATTATTACCCAGGTGATGATGGAATCTGTTTTCCTTACCACGCTTGCCGGCTATTTTGGCCTGCTCTTTGGCATTGTTCTGCTCGAACTTTTAAATGCTGCTATCGGCGATTCAGGTGACATGTTCCTGAATCCTACTGTTGATTTAAATACAGCCTTGAAAGCATTAATCTTGCTGATTATAAGCGGGGCATTCGCCGGGTTTATGCCTGCCCGTAAAGCTGTAACAATAAAACCCGTTGAAGCCTTAAGAAGTGAATAACAAAATAACATAACAGAAACAACTATGCTAAAGAAAATCAGAAACTATGTGATCCTACTGCTGTTTGTTGGTGGTTTATTCTGGACTTTTTATTTTTTATACCAAAAATCCAATACTCTGCCGGAGGTATTTGAAACGCTCTTACCATTTGATACCAGCATTGTCAAAAAAACAGTAGCCACCGGATCCGTTACGCCCCGAAAGGAAGTAAACATGAAATCTCGGGTGAGTGGTATCATTGATAAATTGTACATAGAAGCAGGACAACAAATTCGCGAGGGAGATGTCATCGCAAGAATTAAAATTATCCCTGATATGCTAAACATGGCCAATGCAGAAAACCGTTTGAATACAGCCAAAATCAACAACGACAATGCCAAGCTGGATTACGACAGAAACAAGGTGTTGATGGATCAAAGCGTTATCTCCAAATCTGAAATGCAGGTGTTTGAGCTGCGTTTAAAAACTGCACTGGAGGAATTACAAGCCGCAGAAAATCAATTACAGATTGTAAAAGACGGTGTTTCAAAATCCGGTCAAACCGTTTCGAACACCCTTGTAAAATCAACCATCAGCGGAATGGTGTTGGATGTACCGGTGAAAGAAGGGGGGCAGGTGATTGAAAGTAATACGTTTAACGAAGGCACCACCATTTGTTCGGTTGCTAATATGGGAGAAATGATATTTGAGGGAAAACTCGATGAAAGTGAAGTAGGCAAAGTAAAAAGTGGTATGGACATTGTTTTAACCATTGGCGCTATTGATACCGAAAGTTTTAAGGCCAAACTGGAATACATTTCGCCTAAAGGGGTGAGTGAGAATGGTGCCATGCAGTTTTTAATCAGAGCCTCCATTGGCAAAGAAAACAGTTCATTTCTCAGAGCAGGATACAGTGCCAATGCCGATATTATTTTAGACCGGCGAGATACTGTATTGGCTATTCCGGAAAGTGTGCTGCAGTTTGAAAAAGACAAACCGTTTGTTGAGGTAGAAACCACAACACAGGTATTCGAAAAACGATACATTGAAACGGGTTTATCGGATGGCATTAATATTGAGGTGTTGAAAGGATTAAAAAAAGGTGAAAAAATAAAATCAGCACAATTGCTTGCAGATAAAGAGTAATTTTCAGGGGTTTGCTATCTTAGCCCTCGTCTGGCATGAATAAATCGTTGGCGCTTTATTTTCTTTTGATAGCCTATGCCGTATTGGGCAGCCTGGGCATTCTATTTTTTAATGGCACCGGCGATGTGGGCGATAGCATCTTGCATTACCTGTTTGCCAAAAGCGCTCCATTTCATCCTGAACTTTACTTTGATCATTGGGCCAAACCTTTGTATGTGCTCCTGGCCTCACCTTTTGCACAGTTTGGTTTTACCGGCATAAAAGTCTTTAATCTGATAAACACACTCTTCACCCTTTATCTGATTTATCAAAGTGCAGTGGCATTAAAATTAAATACTGCATGGATGGCAGTGTTACTTGCCATGTGCTCGCCCTTGTATTTTGTTTTAACCTTATCCGGCCTCACCGAGCCTTTGTTTGCTTTGTTTGTGGCTTTGGGTTTGTATTTTTCTTTGAATCAACGCTACATTGCTGCCGCTATTTTTGTTTCATTTTTGCCTTATGTGCGCTCTGAAGGTTTGATAATTTCAGGGGTGTACCTGGTTTATTTTTTATCGATAAAACATTGGCGGGCAATTCCTTTTCTTCTTTTCGGTTCTTTAGTTTATGGCATCGCAGGGTATTTTATTCACGGTTCATTTTTTTGGGTGTTCAGCAAAATACCATACGCTACATTAAGCAGTGTTTACGGCAGTGGCGACCTGATGAACTTTGTTTACCAGTTGTATTATGTGGTTGGCGCACCGGTGTATCTTCTTCTCACCGTTGGTTTGATAGTTGTTACCAAAAATTTTTTTTCAAGGGATGTAAACCATGAACTTCGCATTTTAGTTTTTCTTGGATTCGGCGCCTATTTTATTGCTCACACTTTGTTTTGGTACCTCGGCATATTTAATTCCATGGGCTTGAAGCGGGTTCTGCTGGGCGTAATGCCCTGCATGGCTATTTTGGCTTTGTACGGCTATAATTTTTTGTTTGAGAAACTGCATCTGAAATCACTAAGGTGGAGCAAGGTGTTTTCAGTTCTTTTTACTGCTTATCTGCTTCTTTTTCCGGTACTCCCCAATCCTGCCGCCATCAATGTGAAACGGGATTTGATGTTAACCAAAGAGCAGGAAATGGCCATTCAGGTTTCGGAGGAGTTAAAGCGATTTAAGCCAAGTGCTCTTATTTTTTATAATCATTTTTATTTAAGTCTTGTTCTTAACCTGGACCATTTCGATTCAAATGTCCGAAGAGAACTGGATTCAAATCTGATTCATCAATCGCCGAGTGGTACCAAAATCATCTGGGAGAACATGTACGCTGAAGAAAAATCCGGACTAACCAAAGCCTATCTGGATCATCATCCAGGGCTCACAAAGTTATACGAGTGCAGTGGTGAGGTGCATCAAAAAGAAATGGTTTGGGCGTTGTATGAAAGAAAATAAATTTACTTTACTTTTTCCTTGAGCAATGCGTGTTGCAGCACGTCTTCCATTTGGGATACATAATGAAAACTTAGTCCTTTGAGATAGTCAGGTTTTATATCATCCACATCTTTTTTATTGTCAGCACATAAAATAACTTCTTTTATACCGGCCCGTTTGGCTGCAAGCAGTTTTTCTTTAATGCCGCCAACAGGTAACACTCTACCCCTAAGGGTAATTTCTCCGGTCATGGCCAGGGCTTTTTTTACTTTTTTTCGAGTAAAGGCCGAAGCAATGGAGCTTAGCATGGCAATGCCTGCGCTTGGACCATCTTTTGGAGTTGCCCCTTCGGGCACATGAATGTGAATGTTGTGGGATTCAAACGTTTCGGCATCCGCATCAATTAAATGTGGGTGGGCTTTAAGGTACTCCAGGGCAATGGTTGCACTCTCTTTCATCACTTCACCTAAATTTCCGGTTAAACTTAATTTTCCTGCCTTGCTTTTGCTTAAACTGGTTTCAATGAATAAAATGTCTCCGCCTACCTGTGTCCAGGCCAAACCGGTAACCACGCCGGCAATGTCGTTGCCCTGGTATTTGTCTTTAGTATGAGAAGGACCAAGAATTTTTACTATACTTTCTTCGTTAACTTTAGGTATGTTGCGGCCTTTGGCAATGTGAACCGCCACATGACGGGCAATTTTTGAGATTTTTTTCTCTAAATTTCTCACACCACTTTCAGAGGTGTAGTTATCAATAACAAATTCCAAAACTTTGTCACTGAGTTTTAATTGTGTTTTTTTTAGTCCGCTGTCTTCAATTTGTTTGGGTAATAGGTGGCGTTTGGCAATCTCAATTTTTTCTTCTACGGTGTAGCCGTTCACTTCTATTATCTCCATTCTGTCGCGAAGCGCGGGCTGAATGCTGGATAAATTATTACACGTTGCAATAAACATCACCTTACTCAGATCGTAATCCAATTCAAGGAAGTTGTCGTAGAACGTTGAGTTTTGTTCAGGATCCAACACTTCTAAAAGAGCGGAAGAGGGGTCGCCGTGATAATCATTTCCAACTTTATCAATTTCATCCAGAATAAAAACCGGATTTGAGCTTTGAATTTTTTTAATATTTTGAAGGATACGGCCCGGCATGGCGCCAATGTAAGTTTTGCGGTGCCCGCGAATTTCGCTCTCGTCTTTTAATCCACCCAAACTCATGCGCACGTATTTTCGCGACAAGGCTTTGGCAATACTTTTTCCAAGAGATGTTTTTCCAACCCCCGGAGGACCATACAAACAAAGAATGGGCGATTTCATGTTGCCTTTCAGTTTTAATACCGCGAGGTGTTCAATAATGCGCTCTTTTACTTTTTCTAAACCAAAGTGATCCTGATCCAGTACGGTTTGAGCGTGTTTAAGATTAAAATTATCTTTCGTTACTTCATTCCAGGGGAGTTCAAGCAAAAGTTCAACGTAATTGGTTTGTATGCCGTATTCTGCAGCATTTGGATTCATGCGCTGAAGTTTGGCAATCTGTTTATCAAAAACTTCTTTTACTTCAGCACTCCATTTTTTGTTTTTGGCTTTTTCAAGATAACCTGAAATTTCCTGTTCAAAATTGTTACCGCCTAGTTCTTCCTGAATGGTTTTTATTTGTTGATTTAAAAAATATTCCCTCTGCTGTTTGTCGAGGTCCATTTTGGTTTTGTTCTGAATCTGACTGCGAAGTTCCAGCATCTGAAACTCTTTGTTTAATTGTTCCAATACCAACAAACTTCTTTCTTTTAAATCAGCTTTCTCCAGCATGGCTTGTTTGGTTTGTGTGCTGGCATTTAAATTGGAAGAAATGAAATTTACCAGAAAAGCCGGACTGTCAATGTTATTCAGCGCAAAACCTGCTTCACTAGGCATGTTGGGCGAAAGTTTCACGATTTGAATGGCGGTTTCTTTCAGGTTCGAAATGATGGCCTGAAATTCTTTGTCGTTTTTATCCGGCTGGATTTCTTCCACAGGCACTACCCTGGCTTTGTGGTAAGGATTGGATTGCAAAGGTTTGTCTATGTTAAACCTTCTCTTGCCTTGAATAATGATGGTGGTATTACCATCCGGCATTCTCAGTGTTTTAATAATTTGTGCCACGGTGCCCGTGTAAAATAAATCCTCCCATTTCGGATCTTCCACACTGTCGCGGGTTTGTGCCACAACGCCAATGGTCTTATCCCCTTTGTTGGCATCTTTAATAAGTTGTATAGATTTATCGCGACCAACCGTGATGGGAATAACAACACCCGGGAAAAGCACGGTGTTACGCAGCGGTAATATTGGCAGAACATCAGGAATCACCTGATTTTTCATGTTATCCTCGTCTTCCTGACTGAGCAGAGGAATAAAGTCCGAATCATCGTCTATCACCCCACCAATCCTAAATTCTGTCAAATCCTTGAAATCCATATACTTAGTTCTAAATTGAGGTTTTTAGTGTTCATTAATTGTGCCAAGCCTTAAAAATGGACTATTTGGCAGGCGGCTGAGGCATTCTTACATAAAAACTAAACCCGTTTTTGCTGTACAATTTACTAAGATTTTTGTTTGTTTCTACCACGGGCTCGTCAATGGATTTTATAACAAAAAATGCAGGTCGGTCAATCTTGCCGTGTTCAAGCCATAACAAGTTTGCAAGAGCGTGGCTGGTGAGTTTTTGATAGCCTTGCTTTTCCATTTCCGCTTGTTTTTCTTCAATGTAATTTATCTGATCCGGGTTGGAATAATCGGAGGGTTTTCGGTTGGCATAAAAAAGATAAGCATAACTTTTAAAGCCTCTGGTTTCAATATAGTTTGAATGTAGCGAACAGGAGCGGTAAAAATCAATGGAAGCGCGTTGGGTGTATGCCTCAATTTTTGGTACCAAAATTAGTATTGCCAAATTGATAAAGAGCACGTTGGCAGCACTTCCGATTAGCACTTGCTTATAGGCGTTTTTTTTAAGTCCGTAAAAGATAATGAAACAACCAACAAAAAATAAAAGTCCCAATAAAAATTCAAAACCACTCCATTTTACCTCAGCCGAAAGGCACTGTTTTGCGAAAGGATCCTGAATAATATCACCGGAGAGCAGTTTACTTTTAAAATTTTCAATTAAGCCAAGCATAACAAAGGCCATGCTGATGATGCATGCCAGCAACAGATAAACAATTCCGGCAAACGGTGTAATACTCAATTCATTTTGTTTTTTGCTAAGGCCCAAGGCCGCAATGTAAGTAATCGGAAAATAGCACAAGGAAGAGTAATGGATAATTTTGGTTTTTACCAGGCTGAATAAAATCAAAACTACCCAAAAAAGGGCCAGCAGTAGTTTTCTGAACAGCGCCTCATTTTCACCCGCTTGTTTTGTTTTTTTATAGAACGCTAAAAACAAAAACGAAACAGGAAAACACCCAATCAATAAAACAATTATATGGTAAAACCATGGACCGCTGTGTCCACTATCCTCTGTGTTGAATAATCTGATTTGGTATTGAATAAACTCTTCAATAACAGCTTTATTGCCTGAGGCCCATTCGGCCACAAACCAGGAGGCGGAAACAAA
>JALOMJ010000194.1 GCA_025455485.1 Bacteroidia bacterium
AATAAAATCTCGTTCATCTTATCTTACATGTGGCCTACACCATCGGGTATTTGGTAAAACGTAGGGTGACGGAATATTTTATCGTTGGCCGGCTCAAAAAACGAGCCTATGTCCTCAGGACTACTGGCCACTATGGCCTCGCTGGGAACTACCCACAAACTCATGCCTTCGTTACGACGGGTATAAACATCACGGGCATTTTGCAAGGCCATTTCTTTATCAAAAGCGTGCACGTTTCCGCAATGCACAAATGGCTGACCGGATTTTTTTTGTACAAATACTTCCCACAATGGGCCCTGACTATCACTCATAATTTGTAAATTTTATGCAGCAGCTGAGATTTGATTTTGTTTTTTGGCGTAGGCCGCAGCTGCTTCGCGCACCCATTCACCATCTTTGTGTGCTTTGTTACGGGCTTCTAAGCGCTCTTTGTTGCAGATGCCGTTACCCTTTACCACATTTTTAAATTCTTCCCAATCCGGTGCACTAAAATCATAGCCTTGTTTGCTTTCATTCCATTTTAAATTTTTATCCGGGATACTGATGTTAAGGTATTCGGCCTGAATGACGGTTTGATTCACAAACCGCTGACGTAAGTGATCATTGGATTCGCGTTTTATTCTCCACTTTAAGGCATTTTCGCTGTTCGGACTTTCTGCATCGGGTGGCCCAAACATCATTAAACTCGGGTACCACCAACGGTTGAGTGCATCCTGTGCCATTTCTTTCTGATCAGGGGTTCCAAACGCCATGCGGGTCATAATTTCGTAACCCTGACGCTGGTGGAAACTCTCTTCTTTGCAAATCCTTACCATAGCACGGCTATATGGCCCGTAAGAGGAGCGTTGTAGCATCACTTGATTCATGATGGCAGCACCATCCACCAACCAACCAATGGCGCCAATATCGGCCCAGGTTAGGGTGGGGTAATTAAAAATGGAGGAATATTTTGCTTTACCGGTGTGCAAGGCGTCCAGCATTTCATCGCGTGAAATACCGAGGGATTCAGCAGCCGTATAGAGGTATAAACCGTGACCGCCTTCGTCTTGCACTTTCGCCAATAATACCAACTTGGCTCTCAGGCTTGGTGCACGGCTAATCCAATTTCCTTCGGGTAACATGCCTACAATTTCGCTGTGTGCATGTTGTGAAACCTGACGAATGAGGTGTTTACGGTAATTGTCAGGCATCCAATCCTTGGGTTCAATAAATTCATTGTTGGCCAGTTTAGCCTCAAATATCTCTTCTAAATTAATTGTGCTCATGGTGTGTGGTGTTATACAAATATATTGTGTTTACAGGGCTTTTTCAAAAAAATTCAGATTATTATGATAAACATCAGTAAGGCCCGAATTGTTTGGCATATTTTAGTTTTTTTATCGGGCTCAATGCTCTATTTTTGCTCGCAATTTTTTTGTTATGGCGAGATTCCACCAGTTAAGAGTAAAAGACATAAAGCGCGAAACCCCTGAGGCTGTTTCTGTAGCCTTTGAGGTGCCGCCTCAGCAACAACCAGAGTACCTGTTTAAGATGGGTCAATACATTACATTGAAGTTAACTGTAAATGGTGAAGAAATCCGTCGGTCATACAGTTTGTGTACCGCCCCGCATGAAATGGAACTAAGGGTGGCTGTTAAAGAAGTTCAGGGTGGAAAAGGCTCGGTATTTATCAATAGAAATTTAAAGGTCGGGGATACGCTGGAAGTAATGACTCCCATGGGCACTTTTAATACAGTGCTGAAGGGTGCAAACAAAAAACACTATGTTTTATTTGCAGGAGGCAGTGGCATCACCCCCATGATGAGCATCATTAAAAGTGTGTTGTATGTTGAAAAGCAAAGCACCATCACCTTGTTTTATGCCAACAAAAACGAAGACAGCAGTATTTTTAAAACAGAACTTGAACACCTCGCCGCTTCGCAACCTAATTTAAAGTTAGTGCTGGTGTATGATGCTCCAAAGGCTCAAATGCCGGAACTTCAGTGTGGTCTTGTAACCAAAGAAAAAGCAAAGGCTCTGGTGAAAGCCTCCGCCTGTGAAAAAGCGGATGAGTACTTTATTTGCGGGCCCGGTCCCTTGATGGAGAATGTTAAAGTGGCCTTGGAGGAATTGAAAGTAGCCAAAGAAAAAATTCACATCGAGTACTTTACATCGGTGATTGAGGCGGTGGATAAAGCCAGTGAGCTGAGCGGAGCCAATGTGAAGGCTAAAATAAAAGTAATTCAGTATGGCATTGAAACCGAATTTCCTCTGGAAACAACTGGTTTGAGCATTTTGGAAGCTGCCATTGAAGCCGGTGTGGATGCTCCGTTTAGTTGCAAAGGGGCTGTGTGCTGCACCTGTCGTGCAAAAGTGTTGGAGGGAAAAGTGAAAATGAATGCCAATTTTGCCTTGACGGATCAGGAGGTTGAAGAAGGTTTTGTATTAACCTGTCAGTCGCACCCGCTTACCGAAACGGTAACGATTGATTATGATGCATAGCTAGGGCCTACAAAAAACACGCAGTCTTTTTTTTGTCAGTCTATTTCAATTAAAAAGCATGTTTGGAATGAAAGGAATTTTGAGCATTCACTATAAAACCTATGTAGAAATTTTCAACAGCAAAACCCATTTGCTGCGTTAGCCCTGAGCGCATCATCTGTGTCGTCGGCTGCAGCTCGCAGTATTATTATACAGCTTCGCTTTGCCTCCTAACATCTGATGCACTCATGACTTTTTTAGTAGGCCCTAGTTGACCATTTTTCAGACTTTATTTTTATACTCCATCACATTCAATTGCGTATCGCAAAAAAAGTATTCTTCGCTAATGGCATTGGAACAAACAATTACTGTGCGCGAAGCAGCATAGTTTTTAATCATTTCTTTGTACCAGGCAATGCCTGCTTTATCCAGATTAGAAAGCGGCTCATCCAATAAAAGTAAAGGGGTATCACTTAAAATGGCAAGTCCAAGTTTTACACGTTGTTTCATGCCACTTGAAAATTCGCGAAGGTATTTGTTGGAGGCGTTTGTAAGGTGAATGCACTCGATAAATTCTTTTGCGCTCAGCGCATTTAAAAGAGGCTTAAAACATCGTGCATGTTCAGCCATTTCCAATAGTGTAAAATCTTCAATTACCTGGAGGTAAGGTGAGGCTAGTGAAATGTGGCGATGCAACTGTTCGGGTGCGATGGTGTTCTCTGAAAATTTATAAGACAATGCACCTTCACTTGCCGCTACAAACCCACTGATTATTTGAAGAAGCGTTGATTTGCCTGAGCCGTTTCCGCCAAGAATAACCAATTTTTGTCCGGCCGTTATTTCATAATTCAAGTGACGAAAGATCCACTCTCTTCTGAATTTTTTACCGATGTTATTTAAGTGTATGGAAAGCAAAGCAGAACGCTTTCGCGTTTATATTCCTTTAATGATGCCGTCTTTTTGGCTTTTGATAAAATCCAGTAT
>JALOMJ010000195.1 GCA_025455485.1 Bacteroidia bacterium
CATGAAGCCGCTTGAGGATATTTATCTAAAAGCCAACGAACTCAAAGTAATTGTATTTAATAAGCATGATTTTGTGTGGGCTGAAGAAGAAGCAGCCAAAGTTAGCGCTGCGTGTTATTTGTTTTTACAACCCGAGTGGAGCAAACATGAGGAACTGACTCCTTTGATTGTGGAGTATGTAAAATCGCATCCTCGCTGGATCATCAGCTTGCAATCGCACAAATACATGAATGTGCCCTAGTGGGCATCACTTCTTTTCATTCACATAGGCTTTTAAGCCCTCAAAATAGGCCTCAGCGGTTTTCAAGGTCCGCTCGCTGGTTGTTATCCCCTCATAATTACTCTCCCATTTCATCAGTTGGGCCGCTTCAGCTGAATTATCCTGATACAAGGCTTCGCCATACACCAAAACAGAATTAATTTGTCTGCATAACAGCAGATTTCTGCAGTACACACCGCGGGAAGCGCTTGGCATTGAGCTTTTCATCAAATACACTGCGTCCTTTTGTTTGGCAATCGGAATATTAAGCAACCGGTGAAATTGTTGCACAGTTTGGGCGGCGAGCGTTTCTGAAAGGTCGAGCTGAGGACTTAAGAGTAAACGTAAAAAATTTGTTTTCATTTCTGTTCCTAGCATGTTGCCAACAGTAAATCCGCCGCCTATAAAGGCCATGGTAAAATTTGTTTCTGTAAAATCTCTCCACGGCGCGTTTTTTTCATCCACATTGTAATGAATAATGACAGAGATATCCGGCTTAAACCGGTTAATTTTTTCGGCTCTATTCTGGAGGTCAAAATCGCGAAAAAATCCCCAAAACACATCATAAGGCTTGGCTTTTAGTAAACTTGCTTTTTTTGCCGGACTAAGTTTGCCCGCTTTCTGAAGACTGTCGAGCACTCTGTTTTTGTGTTCTGATATCCATTGGCTGTAGGTACAATTAAATGAAGTGAAGTTACTTTGACTTCTGCTTAACATCACTTCTGCTCCTTCTTTTTCAAGCATGGTTTTTAATATCAAAGCGGTATTAAAACTGAGGGCGCTTTCAAAAATCTTCACACTGTCGTATGGAAAACCGGCTTTCTTTGCTTTAAAATAAAGGTATTTTTGCTCTACAGCAGCTTCTTTTAAATTGGTGGCAAAATGCCCGGGATCGATGGCAATGCGGAAACCTTGAAATAGTTTTGTTTCAGCACCTTGCTTGGGAGTACCTTGCTTTAGTTTGGTTTCCTGTGGAAGATACGATGAAGTTCCTCTTTTTTTAGACTCCCAAAACTGAACCTGTTCCTGAAATGTGCTGTTTTGTAAAAAATAGGCAAGGTTTTGCAGTTCATTTTCATAAATGCTGAATTCCTTTTTGCCGGCGGCATTGTAAATGTGAATGGCAGATTTTTCGAATTTGACAAAAGCATTTAAATTTCCTTTGTAATTGAGGTAGGTGGTAAAGCGCCGCTTGCAATCCTGAATGCTTTGAGAACAAAGTAAATGAGTACAAAAGGAAAATAGAATAATCAATTGCTTCATTCTCCCAAAATTAGAACAAAGCCTGACCGTAAATGTGTATTTTCATCGGGATTTTCCATGCAACCATGTTAACAGTTGAACAGATTAAAGTTTTAAAAGCCAAAGACCTGAATTTTATCACCTCGCGTTCAGGAGGCAAAGGAGGGCAAAACGTGAACAAAGTGGAAAGCAAGGTGGAATTGGTGTTTAATATAGAAAATTCGCTGGCCCTGCGTGAAAGCCAGAAAAAAACATTGCTGGCCCTCCAGAGCAGCAAGATAAAAAATGGGGAAATACGTCTTACGAGTGAGTCGGAACGTTCTCAGCTGAGGAACAAGGAAAAAGCCATACTTAAATTGATAGACATTCTTCAGATACTACTTAAACCTAAAAAGAAAAGAATTGCCACTACACCCGGTAAATCAGCAAAAGAAAATAAACTAAAACAGAAAAAACACCTAAAGATAAAAAAGGCCCTGCGTAAAAAATACAAACCCGAGGATTGAGTCGTGCTTTTTAATTCCCTCATATTCCTTTTTTTTCTGCCATCGGTATTTTTAGGGTATTGGCTTCTTCCCGGAAAGTTCAGGAAGTATTTTTTGTTGTTTGCCTCCTACTATTTTTACTTCAGCTACAATCCGGTTTATCTTCTTCTTCTGATTGGCACCACCCTGGTGGATTATTACATGGCCCTATTGATTGCCAATAGTCCACATCCCGGCAAACGCAAACTGTTTCTCAGTCTCAGTTTAATCAGCAACCTTGGCGTTTTGTTTATTTTTAAATATTTCATCTGGCTTCATAACCTTAGTGCAACTGCATTGGGTTTTAATCAAGCGCTTTTAGAAAACCTTATTATTCCTGCAGGACTTTCCTTTTATACATTTCAATCCCTTAGCTATATCTTCGATGTTTACCGCAACAAATACAAAGCTTCCGACAGTGTTTGGGATTTTCTTCTTTTTGTTTCCTTTTTCCCGCACATGGTAGCCGGCCCAATTGTGAGGTACCACAGCCTGATGCCGCAATTAAAGGCCATCAGTTATTTTAAATCCATTGATTGGGAAGCCTTTGCCAAATTGTGTATTTGGGGGTATTTCAAAAAATTGGTTATTGCTGATAATCTGGCTCTACTCGTGAATAAGGTGTTTGGCCATGTAACTCAGTATTCCGCCGCGGAGTTATTTATAGCCGGAAGTTTATTTTTGGTGCAATTGTATTGTGATTTCAGCGGGTACAGTGATATTGCCACCGGCGTAGCCAAACTCTTCAACATCAACCTAAGCCTAAATTGGCGCCGCCCGTTTTTTGCAACATCTGTTCATGATTTCTGGAAACGCTACCACATCAGCCTCACTACCTGGCTCAGAGATTATCTTTATGTTGGTTTGGGAGGAAACCGTGTAAGTTCTATAAAATGGATACGCAACATTCTTCTGGTATTTCTAATCAGTGGTTTATGGCATGGCGCTAATTTTACATTTGTGGTTTGGGGGCTTTTGCACGCTTTATTTTATCTTGTGGAAAGCGGTTTAAAAAAATTGCTGCCACAAACACAGCTTCCCGCACTGCTCAAAAGAACATACCTGATGCTGGTGTTAATTTTTTCTTTTATCGCTTTCCGCGCCAACTCCCTGATGGACCTCTCTTATATTTACAGAACATTCCTTCAATTTGGTGATGAATATTATAAACTCCATTATTTGCTAAGTCAGCATGATCTTATCTACCATGTCTTAATAATGTTTGTGTTGGGTATTTTATTGCTCAAAGAATGGCAAGAAGAAAAGGCCTTTCTATACCGATATACAACTACTTACTCTGTACTTAAACCTTTATTTTATGTGTTTATCCTTGGTCTTATTTTTATTACCGGCAACTTTGGGGCCAACACCTTTATTTATTTTCAGTTTTGATGCGTAAACCGCTTCTATATT
>JALOMJ010000196.1 GCA_025455485.1 Bacteroidia bacterium
TGACATGAGTGATTTTGAAAACGGTATTACCGTGTCACCTACCGGTCAATCCGGTAATGTAATGAGCAAACATTATAGCGACCAGGCCGAAATGTTCGCCACTGGAAAATTCAGAAAGATGTTGATGAATCGTGAGGAAATAAAAACCAAATCAACCACCTTATTGCTGAAGCCACAGTGAGATTGAAAATTGTTTGAATGAAATTTAAAGATGCCCTGCTAAGTGTACTGATTATTGAAGTGGGTGTGGCCATACTGGCAGTAATTAATTACGGAGCTACACTGGAAACACTGCAGGCTGTTACACGCTTTTCAGGCAGAGCATCATTAGGGATTTTTAGTTTGATATTTCTGTTTCAAACTCATCGTTTCGTAAAACTGAAAAATATACTTTCAGAAAAATACTTTTTGATTTTTGCCATTGCACATGGCATTCATTTGCTTCAACTTCTGGCTTTTATAATAGCCTCTGGCAATGAACTTATACCGATTCGATTAGCCGGAGGCATGCTGGCCTATACACTGATTTTTTTGATGCCTTACATTCAATACCTGGCGGAATCCGGGCGCATTAATGAATCACATCTTAAAAGAATAAACCTGATCTATTTATACTATGTGTGGTTTGTTTTCTTTATGACCTACTACCCGCGCGTAAGTGGTAGTTTGCCAATCACAGGCGGAACTTATAAAGAGTTTGTGATTCTGTTGGCCTGGGTTATGTTTATGCTAGGCATAAAAATCAGTAGTCTGTTAAAACATAAAAGTATTTCCAGGCGTTAATGAAGAAATTCAGTACGTCTATGAACAGAGAACAATTTCTTAAGCAACTCGGCATGGTAGCCGTAGCAACTTGCGCAGGATGTGGTATGTACGCTTGCAGCAGCGAGACTGAACCCGCTCCGGCTAATGCAGACTTTACTTTGGATCTTACCGAAAGCGCCAATGCTGCCTTGAATAATGTAGGAGGCTCGGTTACCAAAAACGGAATTATTGTAGCCCGATTCAGCACCACTGAATTTGTAGCCGTGAGTGTAGCTTGCACACACCAGGGCACTCCTGTTACCTATCGCAATGCACAAAAAGATTTTTATTGTTCTAATCACGGTTCACGCTTTTCCACTGCCGGGGCAGTGATTGAGGGGCCAGCCAATCGTCCGCTTAAACAATACAATACAGAACTTACCGGGAATCAACTGAGGGTCTTTTCATAAACGGAAGTTTTGAATCATGCCAGATTGATTAAAATAACTAATCAGAATAAATACGATTATTGATTTTAGTACCAATCGGTTTTTAGACAAATTGGATCAGACTTATAAGAGCGGAAGCTTATGTGTTGGTGGCTGTATCCATACCTAATCTTACTTTCCCTTTTTCGTCCAAAGTCCATTGTCACTTACCGAAAGAAAAAAGTCGAACTATTTGAAATACCCAAATGAATACAATCGGGACTGTTAGGCTGAGACTAATAATGGCTAACCTCCTATTGTCTTTAATCTTCCATTTTTTTATTGACCTTGTTGGCAGCTGGGCCATCTAGTCCTCACTTAAAATCTTGGTCGTCCTTAAGTTCGTAGTTATTTGACGTGCTTCTCTAATAATGTCAGCGGGGTAATTTGATAACTCTAATATTTTAATCGCATTTCTTGTCCTTAATTGGCCTGCTTTTATACTATGGTCGAAATGAAGTTCATTTTTTTCAACTGTCTCGGTGAAGTGATACAAGTCATATTCGTTGTCAAGCATGTCAGCCAACTCAATGTCGTGTGTGGATACTACTACAATGTTCTCTTTACGATTTAAATATGACAGTATAGCTTTAGCAGAAGCAATTCTCTCAATCGTATTAGTCCCTTTAAAAACCTCATCTAATATAAATAGGTTTTGATGAAGGGATTCAACTTGCTTTAATAGTGAAGCCATAATATTAACTTCTTGAAAATAATAGCTTTTGCCATCAAATAGATTATCGTCTATTCTGATTGATGAAAATTGTTTTAGAATTGGTGAAGTGAATTCGTCAGCGAAGCAAGTATGAATTGTTTGAGACAATATTGAATTGATTGCCAAGGTTCTTAGAAATGTTGACTTTCCTGACATATTTGAACCAGTAATCAAAATACTCTTGCCTTTTATTAACAGGTCATTTTTAACACAGTCTTCGATTAGAGGATGAAATATTCCCTTAGCATGAAATTCCTTTGAACAGGAAGTAAGAGTTGGAATGCATGTATTAATTTTTCCTGCCCTCAATGAGGCTACTGAAATTGAGCTGTCAATACTGCCAATGTAGTCGAACAGTATTTGAATTGATACTTTCTTATTCTCTAATTCTCTCGTTATCCTATAAAGCGTAAATACTTCTATTAAAAGAATTGCCTTTATTAGCTCAGTCAAATATGTCCCTATTTGACTTAGTTCAGATTGAATTCCAGTCCCATTTTCAAAGTTTATAAATGCTACTTTTTGTTGAAATGACTTTAAGTTTCTTATGCTATCTTCAATTGACTTATCATGAAATTGGTCACCCTTCTTTATTAATACTTTTGAAACGTTAATCAGATTGTTCAATTGCGGAAATGACCTTAGAAATTGAAATGTATTATTCTTATTCCAGTAGTGTAAGAACATATTTAATGTAACGGGAACAATAAGAGCTATTATCAGCACTGGAAATTTAAATGATAGAACCACTAAACTTGCAACAATAATAATATCCAGAATGAGAAGGTTAAACCATTTTGGTTTTTCTAATAGTTTATCCTTCAATAAGGATGAGATATAGTAAGCTCCGTTATTATTTAGTTTAATAAGTTCTAACTGAATTTCTTCTCTCAGTTGTTTCTCAGTGGAGAATAATCTGATGAGTCTTTCCGATGGGTCTGTAGCATTATTTGTTGGTTCTAGTAGTTTTTTATAAAGGAACTGCTGTCCCACTTTGCTGGTTGTCCTATCGATAAATGCAAAGAGTCCATAAAAGTCTATGTCCTCGATTGTTTGGTTAGTCAGTCGATGAAACTTGCACTCCTTAGCAGTGTCTGCATATTTAGAAATGCTATCAAAGTCAAACGGCTCTTTTTTAGGATTGCCCCAACCAGTCCGAATTTCTTCTATTTTCTTTTTCCTCCTGCCCTTGTTAGAGTAATGAATAACAAGAATTACTAATATGAAGCCTATTAGTCCAAAAATAAGATACTCCATCTTGTTATTGTCGCTCGTTTAATTTGTTCTTTTAACTACACTGTCCCAATGGCCTTGCTGCCAACATCCTCATATAAGACACTGCTCTACAAAAATTTCCATATCCACTACATCCCCATCATAACAAACGCACCCCAGTAGTAAGGTTCCTTGAACTTCGCCATCAACTGCAATTGTGCCTGCTTAAATGCTTTTGCTTTACTGCCACCTTTCGCAAGATTGGGCTTTTGCACCTGCTACTAAAAACGCACGTTGCAAACCATACACACCTTCACCGGCACGCACATCACCCAATCCGGTTTCGCAAGCACTCAGCACAATTAGGTCAGTACCTTCGAGGGAAAGATTCATCGCCTCATAAGCCGTGAGCACTCCATTGTCGTTGCTCTCGAGGTTGGGCATTACTTCACCTCTGATGGTGGGTGATGCCCCCGCCAGCAACAAACCCGATCGCAACAGCGGATTGTTCTT
>JALOMJ010000017.1 GCA_025455485.1 Bacteroidia bacterium
AAATCAAATTTGGCCTTGCGGTTTTCGATGTTTACGGTATTGCTTATCTTACTTATCTTCGTCACAACGCGAAGTTACAACAATATATGCAGCCCATAAAACTCAAAGCAGCCGGAACAGAGGATCTGGAAACCATCGCTGCACTGGCGAAATTAATCTGGAACCAACACTACCCAAGCATCATTGGCCAGAAACAGATTGATTACATGTTGGGCAAAATGTACAATAGTGAAAGTTTGCTGGAACAAATTCAGGTAAAACACCACAGTTTTTACCTGGTGGAGGCGGGAGAAAAAATCATAGGGTTTGTATCCCTAAATCAGGAAGACAATGACAACTGGTTCATTCCCAAATTTTATATCGATCAAACTATAGCCGGGAAAGGCTACGGCACAATGGTTTTTAAAGAACTGCTTCAACTCACCCGGGCAAATTGTTTTCGTTTAACCGTGAACCGCCAAAACTACAAAGCCATCAACTTTTATTTTAAGCTGGGCTTCAAAATTGAAAAAGTCGCGGATTTTGACATTGGGGATTGTTATGTGATGAATGATTTTGTGATGATATGGTTAAAGGTTTAGAAGCCCTTCGGCTCTCCTTCAATTTCGCTATCGCTTCACTCAGGGCAGGCTGCTCAGGGCAAGGTTAAGAAGGTTGAAGGTTTGAAAGTTCTATTCTGCCTAAAGAAAGCCACGAATGACGCTAATTACGCTAATTCTTACAGCCTAAACATTTCACGAATCGCCTTATGGATTGATTTACCAAATACAATTGTAAATTGTCAATATAAAAATTGTAAATTCTTCAGAATTAATCTTTCTCCTTCAATAACTTCTCCAAGCTATACATTTCATCGCGTAAACGCGCGGCTTCCACAAAGTTCAACTCCTTGGCGGCTTTGGTCATGGCAGTTTTGATGCGGGCAATTTGTTTTTTGAGTTCATCGGCATTCATGTATTGTGTTACCGGGTCGGCTGCCATTTGAAACTCATCGGGTTCCAAATAGGCTTTTACCAGTTTGCCATCTACACTCACTTCCGTTCCGCTGAGGTAATTTTGCGCCTTTGCTTTTCTTCCGGCCTGCACCGGGGTAATGTTGTGTTTAAAATTGTATTCAATTTGTTTGTGCCTGCGTCTTAGTGTTTCCTCCATGGTAAACCGCATGCTGTCCGTCACCCGGTCTGCATACATGATCACCCGCCCGTTCACATTACGGGCTGCTCTTCCAACGGTTTGCACCAAACTTCTTTCGTTCCTTAAAAAACCTTCTTTGTCGGCATCCAAAATGGCTACCAGACTTACTTCAGGAAGATCTAATCCTTCTCTTAACAAGTTAATGCCCACCAACACATCAAACATGCCCACACGCAATTGTCTTAAAATCTCAACACGTTCAAGCGTATCCACTTCAGAGTGAATGTACCGGCAGCGAACATGTAATTTAGTAAGGTACTTACTTAATTCTTCCGCCATACGTTTGGTTAAAGTGGTCACCAGCACACGTTCGTCTTTAGCAACCGTCACGCGAATTTCTTCCAAAAGATCGTCCACCTGATTCACGCAAGGCTTCACTTCAATCAAGGGGTCTAAAATTCCGGTAGGACGAATCAATTGCTCCACCACTACGCCACCTGCTTGCTCCAATTCATAATCCGCGGGTGTAGCGCTGATGTATATCACTTGATTTTGTAAGGCCTGGAACTCTTCGAATTTTAAAGGACGGTTATCCAGGGCTGAAGGCAAACGAAACCCGTATTCCACCAAATTTTGTTTGCGACTCAAATCCCCTCCAAACATTGCCCTCACCTGAGGCAGGGTGACATGACTTTCGTCGATAAACATAACGTAGTCTTTGGGAAAATAATCCAACAAACAAAAAGGTCTTGTACCGGGCGAACGTCCGTCGAAGTACCTGGAGTAATTTTCAACACCGCTGCAATACCCGAGTTCTCTTAGCATTTCCAGATCAAACTTCACCCTTTCCTCCAAACGTTTGGCCTCAAGGGTTTTTCCCTGTTCATTAAAAAACGCCACTTGTTTGTGCATGTCCTCTTCAATCAGAAACAGAGCTTTGTGCAGGGTATCAGGAGAGGTCAAAAATAAGTTGGCCGGATACACCGTAAAAGCATCGAAAGTTTGAATGGTGCTGTTGTTGTTTTGGTCAAAGGTTTCAAGACCTTCAATTTCATCCCCAAAAAATTGTATGCGTAAACTGTATTCGGCGTAAGGCAAATTCAAATCCACCGTATCGCCTTTTACCCTGAAGTTTCCCCGGTTAAAATCGCCTGTGGTTCGCGAATACAAAGCCCCCACAAAACGGTGCAGCAATTTGTTGCGCGAAATACTCATGCCTTTTTCCAGAGTAATGATGTTCTCCTTAAAATCGGTGGGATTGCCCATGCCGTAAATGCAACTCACGGAGCTCACCACAATCACGTCTCTTCGTCCGGATAGCAAAGAAGAGGTCGCACTCAAACGGCATTTTTCAATTTCTTCGTTGATGGCCAGATCCTTTTCAATGTAGGTGCCTGTTGTTGGAAGGTATGCTTCGGGCTGGTAATAATCGTAATAACTCACAAAATACTCCACCGCATTCTCCGGAAAAAATTGTTTGAACTCGCTGAATAATTGAGCGGCCAGGGTTTTGTTGTGGCTTAGCACCAACACGGGTTTATCCACCTGAGCAATCACATTCGCGGCGGTGAAGGTTTTTCCTGAGCCGGTGACTCCCAGCAAAACCTGGTGTTTGCTTCCGGAATTAAGTCCTGCTGCCAATTGACGGATGGCTTCGGGTTGATCGCCGGTAGGAACAAATTCAGATGTGAGTTTAAAGGACATGCTTAATAAATTAATTCGAATCGTTTTTGGGCTTCGGGTTTGGTGCAAATGCTAAAATGCCACCATTCCGTTGTAATGGGTTTGAATTTGGCTGCGGTCATCACCTTTCTCAGTAACAAGCGGTTCTTGTAAGCTACCTCACTAAGCTCACCACTTTTCAGCAATTCTTTTTCCATCATGGGTTCAGAAAGGTTTCCAAAATAATCGAAATCGCTGCCCATGTCAAGAAGTGTGTTGGTGTTTAAATCCAAAATACTCACATCTACAGCACAACCATAATTGTGTAGCGATGGTTCGCTTGGCGGTGATAAATACTGGTACTTTTTAACAGCCGGCATTTTTAAACTATCCCACATGAGTTGTTGAATGTGCAACGGTCGCGAGGCATCAAACACAACAAGCGAATAGTGCGGGTACATTGCCTTTAAATAGTGTTGCGCATTGCTGAGTTTTATGGCTGCTTCACAGGTGAGGTAGGCTGTTTTTAAACCATCATAAAACCCCGTTTTTAAAAAATTAGTTGTATCGGCATATTGTAATTTAACCTGTATGCTGGTATCCAAATCGTGAATGTTTACAAGCCCTTTGCTGAGGAATAAAAAATTAAGGTAAGAGGTATCCGGTAAAACTGACTTGGCCGAATGCCGAACTGTTTCTTTTTGTAAAGGAATCACAAATACCGTGTTTTTTACTACCCGTGTGGGTTCATTGGCCCCATTCTGAATACAGGAACAAAAAAACAGACAGACAATAGCACTAAATATGGCGAAAACTCTCAAAAAATTCGTTTTTTATCCTGAAGGATTCTAAATCTAATAACTATTTTTGGAATAGAAAAAACGAATATGCCTTCCTTTGACATCGCCAGTAAACTGGATGCCCAATTGCTGGACAACGCCATCAATGTGGCCAAAAAAGACATTCTGAACCGCTGGGACTTTCGAGACAGTAAAAGCACTATTGAGCTCAACAAAAAGGAATTGATTGTCAACATTGCTACCGAGAACGATATGCGTCTAGACGCTATTATTGATGCGATTCATTCCCGCATGATTAAGCAAGGGCTTGATCCCAGAGGTTTGGACGAAAGTAAGGCCCATTACCCCAGCGGTCCATTGATTAAAAAAGACATTACCGTGAGACAGGGCATTGAAAAAGAAGCTTCCAAAAAAATTATCAAGGACATTAAGGACAGTAAACTAAAGGTTACCGCACAAATTATGGATGACATCATTCGTGTGAGTGGTAAAAGCATTAATGATTTACAGGAGGTGATTGCGCTTTGCAGAAGGGGGAATTATGAGATCCCACTACAATTCATCAACATGAAATAAGGCGATTATGCATTTATCCGCAAAGGGACTTACCATCATATTCTTCCTCCTTGCCTTAAGGTTAATTGGGCAAAGTCCATTTTTAAAAAGCCAAAGTAATATCAGTTTAGGATATGGATTTTTTAATTTGGACATCCTCAATACGATGCAGGATTTGGAAGATTATGATGCATACTATATTCTGCAAGGAAGTACCTTTACCTATGACCATCAAATAACCGGACCTCTATTTTTCAAATACGAATATGCACCAGGGAATGCTTTCGGCATAGGATTGAATATTTGCTATTACAATTATTTGCTTAGCGAGACATTCATTATCAGGAACAACACCTATACAAGTCCCGAATACAGAAACGAATATATTGGTAAGAATTTTTCCATTGGGATGCGATTCAATTACCATATAAATGGTGGACATAAGAAATATGACCCCTATATAGGAATAGCCGCCGGATATTCCAATTACCTATTTCAGGAAAAAGGATACACAAATGGTAAAATCTCTTACAAAGGGAAGGAACAAACCTTGTTTCCGTTTTATTTTGGTATCACTTTCGGGGCAAGATTAGATTTAACGCCATGGCTTGGAATATATGGCGAAGTAGGAATTGACGCCTGGACAATAATACAAACCGGAATTAACTTCAGATTGAATTCGAAATCCCGCAAATTGAGTACAACATGATCATTCGCAGCAAAGCTCCTTTACGAATTGGATTGGCCGGTGGCGGTACAGACGTGAGTCCCTACTCTGAATTGTTTGGTGGGGCCATACTCAACGCCACGATTGATTTATATGCTTATGCTTCCCTTGAGCCACAAGATAATGGAACCATTGAGTTGGTGATTGATGGAACCGACAAACGTTTGGTGACCAGCAGCAAAAAAGAACTGGAGCTGGTTCCGGAATTTGAATTGTTTATTGGGGTTTACAACCGTGTGGTAAAACAGTTTGGTTTAGAAGCCCTTTCATTTCGTCTTACTTCCTATATCGAAGCGCCTCAGGGTTCAGGTTTAGGCACTTCTTCAACTTTGGTGGTTTCCATGCTCGGTGCTTTTGTAGAATGGCTGCATTTGCCCCTGGGCAAATACGACATTGCCCATCTTGCTTATGAAATTGAACGGGTGGATTTAAACATGAGCGGAGGAAAACAGGACCAATACGCCGCTACTTTTGGAGGCATTAATTTTTTGGAGTTCAATAAAAACGACAGGGTGATTGTGAACCCCCTGCAATTAAAGGCAGAGGTGTTGTACGAACTAGAGTACAATCTCTTATTGTATTTTACTTCCACCCAGCGTTTGTCGGCTGCCATCATCGACGAGCAGGTGAAAAACGTGAATGATAAAAACAACAAAAGTGTTGAGGCTATGCACAACCTGAAAGAACAGGCCATACAAATGAAAGAGGCTTTGCTGAAAGGAGAGTTGCATAAGATTGGTGAAATTTTACATTTTGGATGGCAAAACAAAAAACAAATGGCCAAAAGCATCAGTAATCCTTACATTGACGGTATTTACGAAACAGCATTGGCCAATGGCGCCGGGGGAGGAAAAATATCGGGCGCAGGAGGAGGGGGATTTATGTTTTTTTATTGTCCGGGTATGAGCAAAATTAAGGTAGCCCGCGCTTTGGAAGCACAAGGCGGAAAAGTGCAGCCCTTTAAATTTACCAAAGAAGGATTGATCAGTTGGAAGACGGAATAGGAAATAGATTAACTTGTTTAAAAAAATACACATCGAATTACTGGGTGAGGGACGGCAAACATCCGGTGGTCCCGATGACTATCAGGATGAGCGAGCTACTGCGGTAGGCAATTCAGAACTTGCGTGAGGGATAGAGCGGTTGTTTGAGCTCTTTTTTGCGATGGGTGGGCACCCTGAGCAAAAAAAGCGAGCCGCGAAAGCCCGACCCTGACAAGCGAAAACGCAGAATATGAAAACAGGTTTTCGCTTCGTCGGGGGCACGCCCAAATAAAACTTAATACAACATAATACCATATGACTACATTAGATAAAACTCAATTTCAATTTCCAAAACAAACCGCTTTTTACAAAGGCAAAGTGCGCGACGTGTACACCATTGAAGGCAACATTTTGGTAATGGTGGCCAGCGACCGGATTAGCGCTTTTGATGTGGTGTTGCCAAGAGGAATTCCATACAAAGGTCAGGTGCTGAACCAGATTGCCGAACAATTTTTGAACGCCACACGCGACATTGTGCCCAATTGGCTGATGGCTACACCTCATCCTAACGTGAGCATCGGTCGCATGTGCCAGCCCTTTAAAGTGGAAATGGTGGTGCGCGGGTATTTGGCCGGACATGCCGCCAGAACTTATCAAAGCGGTTTGAGGGAATTGTGCGGGGTAAAATTACCGGAAGGGTTAAAAGAAAATGATAAATTGCCTCAACCCATCATTACTCCCACCACCAAGGCTTCGGAAGGGCACGATGAAGACATCAGTAAAGAAGAGATTATCAAACAAGGTATTGTGAGTAAAGCTCATTATGAAGAACTGGAAAAGATCACACTTAAGCTATATGCCCGCGGTCAGGAAATGGCCAGGGAGCGGGGTTTGATTTTAGTGGATACCAAATATGAATTTGGTTTGTACAACAACGCGATTTATTTAATGGATGAGATTCACACTCCGGATTCATCGCGTTATTTTTATTTGGAAGGTTACGAAGAGCGACAAAAAAAAGGAGAGGAGCAGAAACAGTTGAGCAAGGAGTTTGTGCGTCGCTGGCTCATCGAAAATGGTTTTCAGGGCAAGGAAGGGCAAAAAGTGCCTGCCATGAGCGATGAATGGGTGAACGAAATTTCGGCAAGGTACATTGAGTTGTTTGAAAAAGTAACCGGAAGGAAATTTGAAAAAGCCGATTCAACCGATAAGGTGAAGGATGTGGAAGTAGCTGTGGTGAAGGCTTTGGAGAAACTTTAAAACTTGCTGGTGAGAACACCCGCGAGTGCATGGTGTGAAAAAAAATCCCCGAATTGCTCCGGGGATTTTTCATTTTACAAATCTGAAAACAATCAGGCAGTAACTTGAATTTTAGGTGCTGCGGCCATAATTTCCTCATTGGCTGCTGAAGCGTATTGATTAAAGTTTTTAATAAATTGTTCCGCAAGGTTTTTTGCTTTTTCATCGTAAGCGTTTTTATCCGCCCAGGAGTTGCGTGGGTCCATAATCTCAGCAGGAACACCCTCGCAGGATTTAGGGAAAGCCAAACCAAAGAAATTGGTTTTACCGTATTCCACATTATCGAGTTTGCCATTCAAAGCAGCGGTAATCAAAGCCCTGGTGTAAGACAATTTAATTCGGCTGCCCACGCCATAAGAGCCACCCACCCAACCGGTATTCACTAACCAAACGTTTACTTTGTGTTTCTTGAGTTTTTCACCCAATAACTCTGCGTATTTGGTGGGGTGCAAGGGCAAAAAGGCTTTACCGAAACATGCTGAAAAGGTGGTGGTAGGTTCAGTTATACCCATCTCGGTTCCGGCCACTTTTGCAGTATAGCCGCTGATAAAATTATACATGGCCTGACCGGGAGTTAATTTACTGATTGGAGGCAACACACCAAAAGCATCTGCAGTTAAGAAAAATATATTTTTAGGCATATCTCCAATAGCAGGTGTAACAGCGTTTTGTATATAATTGGCCGGGTAACTCACACGTGTATTTTCTGTTCTGTTGATGTTAGTGTAATCCACTGTGGTAGTGGCTTCAACAAAGCCAATATTTTCAAGCAAAGAACCAAATTTAATGGCATTGAAAATCTGAGGTTCTTTCTCTGCGGTAAGATCTACACACTTGGCGTAACATCCCCCTTCAAAATTAAACACCCCCTTATCACTCCAGCCGTGCTCATCATCTCCAATGAGTTTGCGGTTGGGGTCGGCACTCAAGGTAGTTTTACCGGTACCTGACAAACCGAAGAAAATGGCTGTGTCTCCTGCCTCACCAATATTAGCGGAGCAGTGCATGCTTAATACTTTCTTTTCGTGTGGCAGAATATAATTTAAAACAGAGAAAATGGACTTTTTAATTTCCCCGGTATAGCCGGTTCCACCAATCAGAATGATTTTTTTGGTGAAGTTGATGATGGCAAAATTGTGCTGACGGGTGCCGTCAATTTTAGGATCGGCCTTAAAACCCGGGGCATTTAAAATGGTCCACTCGTGTTTAAAGGTTTTTAGTTCTTCAGCGCTTGGGCGTAAAAAAAGATTGTAAGAGAATAAATTGCTCCAGGGCGTTTCGTTTACCACACGAATGTTAATACGATAGGTTGGATCGGCACAGGCATAAGCATCGCGCACCCAGATTTCTTTTCCACTTAGATACGCCAGCATGCGGTTATGAAGCATATCAAACTTATCCGACTCAAAGCGGTTATTTACATCGCCCCACCACACCGAATCTTTGGTATTTTCATCGTAAACAACAAATTTGTCTTTTGGAGAGCGGCCGGTAAATTCACCGGTATCAATGGCCAAAGCCCCTACATCCGTTAAAACTCCCTCTCCCCGGGTAATAGTGTCTTCAACTAATTCACTTGGGTGGAGGTTCCAATAGGCCATTTCCACGTTCGCCAGACCCAGGTCTGCCACAGTAGCATTCTCTGCTTTAATTCCGATCTCGTTCATTAAGATGTGTTGGTTAATTTTCTCGCAAAAGTACAAAAAAAAACGGCCCTTTTGAGACCGTTTTTCCACAATTTTATTGCTTTAAAACACAGCTATCGTATTGATAATGAAACTAATTCACCTGCTTTGGCGATACTTTTCAACTCTTTTATAAAGCGTTTGCGTTTTGAGCCTTTTATCTCAGTTAAAGGTAGACAAATTCGGGTTTCTCCTTCTCTTCCTACATTTTTGGAAGTAGAACTCAATTTGTATTTAGCAATCAAAGCCTGAACTTTTTCCATGGCAGGTCCGTCAATGCCTGCACTGTAACTTCCAAAATTCACTTCCAATGCACAAGCATTATCTGTAACACCTTTGTAAATGGTCGGGTCGCTGGTAGGTTTCGGTCCCTCGTTGTTCTGAGCGTGCAGTGTTGCTGCACCAAAGATCAGGGCGGCGGATAACATTTTTAGTATTTTCATAAACTGCTATTTGATGTAAATATGCAAATTAAACAGAGAAAAGAGCAGAATGTTAGTGTTTTTTAGAGTTTTTTGGGCGCCATCTTCAGCAGTGCACCGGGCTCCTAAAAGAGATTAAGTGCCAGACCAGCACGCCGTTCACTATTTTAATTAGATTTCTTTATACCAGCCCAAGCCAAACTAAGCCAACCCAAAATCATTAAAACACCACCAATGGGTGTAATGGGCCCCAACACTTTCAGCCAATTGGCATGAAACAATTCACGGGTACACAAGAGATAAAGCGAACCGGAAAACAGCAAGATTCCCCATAAAAAAAACCGGTATGCTCTTGTCAGTAACTTTGTATTGTTGTCCTTCATCATCATCAACACCATCAGCATGGCCAGGGTATGAAACAGATGGTATTTTACTGCCGTTTCAAATCCCGCCAAAGCATTGGCAGAAATCAAACCGGCCTGCATTTTATCTTTCAGGAAATGAGCCCCCAGTGCACCCAGGGCAACGGCCAGTGCTCCTGAAATCCCGATTGTCATCTGCTTTTTTGAATTCAACATTATTTCCCGTTTTTTTTGGTGAATTCCTTAATAATCTCTTCATCGGTTTTCCCCAGCAATTTAATGGCGGCTTTTGAATTCATAGCCCATTCACTTTTTGGGTACTCGTCAATTATTTTTTGATAAAGCTTGCGGGCCTCATGCTCATCATTCAGGTAATTGGCCTCATCATATAATTGCGCGAGCAGAAAAATAGCCGCCGCGCGGTTATTAAAATTCGGGTAACCATCAATGCATTTTTCCAAAACTATTTTTGCCTGAGGAATGTTATCAATCACCCTGGCAATTTGAGCGGTTTTAATCAGATAAATCGGACTAAGACTATCACTGGCACAATAATAAGCAAAATCAGTAAAGGCTTTTATGGCTTTGTTAGCCGTTTCGTAAACCACTTCAGTTTGCGTTAACAATACACTGTCCATCAAACGCACTTCACCGTATAGCTTTTTGCAATCCCCCAGGTAATCGGGTTTTTTAACAGGACTTGATGCTGTACTGTCTGCCGCTCCTTTCTCAGAATCATTTGGCTTTGTAGAACTCGTGCAGGCGTTGAAAAAAATCCAAACTCCCAGCATTAAAACCAAGAACGCGTGTTTTTTCATGCCTTAACGTTTCGCTTTATACACTCTGGTTTTATAGTCAGCTCCGGTTTTTCCACTGGCAATGTCTTTCAATTTACCGGAGAGCATTTTGCGTTTAAAGGGACTGATTTTATCCGTGAACAACACACCTTCAATGTGATCGTATTCATGTTGAATCACTCTGGCAATCACCCCATCAAAATGTTCGTGGTGTTTTTTAAAATGCTCGTCGTAATATTCAATTTCAATTATGGGTTGACGCGATACGTCCTCACGAATTTTAGGAATGCTGAGGCAACCCTCGCTAAATTTCCATTCCTCTCCTTCTTCATTCAATAAGCGAGCATTAATAAACACCCTCTTAAAGGCTTTCAGTTCTTTTTTCTGTTCCGGAGTAAATTCCTCGTCCTCATCGTCTTCATCATCCTCTGCAAAGGGCTCTGTGTCTACAATAAACAAACGTATGGCTTTTCCTATCTGGGGTGCCGCCAATCCAACGCCTTTGGCCCGGTACATGGTTTCAAACATATCCTTGATAAGTTGATCAAGGCCTTCGTAATTTTTGTCAATGGCCTGACCCACTTTTCTCAGAACAGGATCTCCGTATACAACAATGGGTAATACCATTTTCTTCTTTTCCTTTTTAGAATATACTTACCTGCTGTAATTTGGCGCTTCGCGAGTGATGACCACGTCGTGCGGGTGACTTTCGCGAACGCCTGCTGCGGTAATGCGGATAAACTTTGCTTTTTGTAAGTCAGCGATGGTTTTGGCTCCGGTGTAGCCCATGCCTGCGCGCAAACCACCAATGGCCTGATAAATAATTTCCGATAAACTTCCTTTGTATGGAACACGACCGCTGATGCCTTCGGGCACCAGTTTTTTAATATCGTCTTCGGCATCCTGAAAATAACGGTCCTTGCTGCCCTTCTGCATGGCATCTAAAGACCCCATACCTCGGTAGGATTTAAATTTACGGCCTTCGAAAATAATGGTTTCACCCGGACTTTCTTCAGTACCTGCAAACATGCCTCCCATCATCACCGTTCCTGCACCGGCTGCCAGGGCTTTCACCACATCGCCGGTAAAACGAATGCCGCCATCAGCAATCAATGGAACTCCGGTGCCTTTTAAAGCTTCGGCCACATCCAAAATTGCTGAAAGTTGAGGAACGCCCACACCTGCAATAACACGCGTGGTGCAAATGGAACCTGGACCAATGCCCACTTTCACTGCGTCAGCTCCTGCTTTTACAAGGGCCAGGGCGGCCTCACCGGTAGCGATGTTACCTACCACCACCTGAAGGTCCTTGTATTTCTTTTTGACTTCTTTTAATTTTTCAATCACCCCTTTGCTATGGCCATGCGCGGTGTCAATAATAATGGCATCAACACCGGCTTTTACCAGGGCATCCACGCGTAAAATCGTATCTGCGGTAACTCCAACAGCGGCTGCTACACGCAAACGTCCGCGTTCATCCTTGCTGGCGTTCGGGTTTACCTTAATTTTGATCATGTCCTTATAGGTAATCAAACCCATCAGGTTATTTTTTTTATCAACGATGGGCAGTTTTTCAATTTTGTGTTCCTTTAAAATCTCTTCTGCCTTTTGCAAACTAATGCCTTGTTGTGCGGTGATAAGCTCTTTGGAACTAGTCATTACTTCGGCAATTGGGCGTTTGGCATTTTTTTCAAATCTCAAATCGCGGCTGGTAACAATGCCCATCAATCGGTTAGAGGCATCAATTACCGGTATACCACCGATTTTATTTTCATCCATTAATTTTTTTGCTTCCCCCACATTGGCCTTGTAATCAATCACCACGGGGTCTAAAATCATTCCGCTTTCGCTGCGTTTTACCATTCGCACTTGTTCGGCCTGCTCTTCAATTGTCATGTTTTTGTGCAAAACACCAATTCCACCCTCCTGGGCAATGGCAATGGCCAGAACGTGTTCTGTCACTGTATCCATGGCTGCTGAAACGATGGGCGTATTCAGGCGTATTTTTTTTGTAAACAAGGAGGAAATGTTCACTTCCCTGGGCAAAACTTCAGAGTAACCTGGCACGAGTAATACATCATCGTAGGTTAATCCCTCAGGGACAAACTTGGCACTTAAAGATTTAGAAGTCATTGAAGGCGAATTTTAGGTGTTAAAATTCGGGCAAAGATACGATTTTATTTTTTGGTATATACTACCGTGGTGGTTTTTAAAATTCTAAGGGTTCAGTTGCGGTTCAACCGCTCCATAAAGGCTTCTTTCTTGCGTCGGGAAATCTCAATTTTCGACCCATCACGCATAATGGCATAACCCCCGTCTTCCTTTAAGAAACGTAACACGTGACTCATATTAATGAGGTGGTGATGGTGCACACGGATAAAATCTTTTTCGGGTAAAAGCTCCTCGTAGTGTTTTAAACCCACACTAACAATCAGTTTACGATTGTCGCTTAAATAAAATGTGGTGTAGCTGCCATCGGCTTCGCAACGGACAATGTCTTTTATGCTGACAATTTCATAGGCATTGCCTGTAGGAAGGGTGATTCTATTAAAATTTTCATCGGTCTTTCTCAGGTGTTCAATCAAAAACTGTAGGTTATCGATACTGGAAAACGTTTTTTTCTTTTTAATAACCTTGTCTACCGCCGCTTTTAATTCATCGACATCTATGGGTTTTAAGAGGTAATCGCAGGCACTGTATTTGATGGCTTTTAAAGCGTGCTGGTCGCTGGCTGTTGCAAAAATAATTTCGAAATGCAAATCCGATAGCTGCTCCAGCACATCAAAACCAGTACCATTGGGCATACTAATGTCTAAAAAAACCAGCTCAGGTTGTGCTGAACGGATTAACTCTATGCCCTGCGGCACATCAGGGGCGTGCCCCAGGATTTCCAATTCAGGGCAGTGTTTTCTAATCATGGCATCCAGCAGCTCTCTGCTTTTTTGTTCATCTTCTATAATTACTGTGCTTATCATAAGTTGTGAGTTATCCGGTTAAGGGTATAAAAAGTTCAACTCTGGTTCCACCCGCTTTGCCCTCTGGCGTTTTAATGTCTGTGATCACAACGCTAAGATGTGAAGCATTGATTTCGTTTAAAATTTTGAGTCGTTCTTCTGTAATTTTCATGCCCAGGGATTGGTGTTTTATTCCTGGACCTCCCTGTTTTATTACTGTTGATTTTTCTCTGCCGATGCCATTGTCGGTAATGCTACAAATTAAAAAATTATTTTCTAAACGCAAACGAATGTTCAACAAGCCTTTTTCGGGTTTAGGGTTTAAACCGTGTAGTATGGCATTCTCCACATAAGGTTGCATCAGCATTGGCGGAATGATGTCGTAATCCGGCTCCACAGATGCATCCACTTCAATTTCGTAATCAAATTTATCCTCAAAACGCATTTTTTCCAATTCAATGTAGAGCTTGAGTGATTCAAGATCTTCACCCACAGTTACGGTTGGTTTATCCGAATAATTTAAAATCATTCGGACTAATCGGGCAAATTTACTAAGGTATTTAATGGCCTCTTCGCTCTTGCTGTTTATAATGTAATGCTGAATAGAATTTAAGGAATTGAAAACAAAATGCGGGTTCATTTGAGAACGCAAAGCTTTGAGCTCAATTTTGCTCATTTCCACCTTACGTTCAAATTCTTTCTTTTGCTCACGTTTCAGTTTATAGATGCGGATCATCACCAATGCATAGGTTAAAGTAATAACAACCCCACTTACCAAAAACATAAACCACCAGGTACGATAAAACGGCCTGTTGATTTTAAATTCAAAATGGGTGGCCTCTTCATTCCACACACCCTCGTTATTACAAGCTTTAACACTAAACGTGTATTCCCCCGGAGGGAGGTTGAGGTATTTGCTGTAATCTTCTTTTGCGGGTTCACTCCAATCCCTTTCAAATCCCGTGAGTTTTTTCCTGTAAAGCACCTTATCCGGGTTGGTTAAACAAATGGTTCTGTAATAAAAACTTAGTGTGTTATACCCATAGGGTAATTTGCTTTTCTGCGCCAAGTTCGAGTCGCTATTCATTACCTGAATTTTCTGTATCAGAACAGGGCTTTTACGTGTATTTTTTTTAAATTGAAAAGGCTCATGACGTATTAAACCACCCACGGTTCCAAACCAAAGGGTTCCGTCTTTGTCCTCCCAAATACCATTGGTATTGCATTCCACACCGGCAAACCCTTCTTCCTTTCCGAATTTTTGAATTTCAATCAAACCTTCCTTCAGAAATTTTTTGACATTCATTTTATTTACACCCTGGTTGGTCCCAATCCATAAACTTTGCTGATTTTCTGCAAATTCTATGGAATAAATCAAATCGGAATTCAAACCTTCATCAGACCTTATGCGCTGCAATTCATGCGTTTGGGTATCGTATATCACCAGGCCATTCAGTGTTGCTGCAAACACCTTATCGCGAATACACCTGAGGGTGAAAAAATTATCTTCTTCAAATTTGTAGCGTGCATTGAGGTGAGTGAGAGAATCTTCTTTCAGTAAAAAAAGTCCCGAGTGGTAAGTGCCGATATAAACGTTGTTTTTACTGTCTTCGCAAAATCCATATACCACAAATTCTTTTTTAGAAGGGATGCCGAAAAATTTACTTTTAGTGGCACCGTTCAACCATTCCATTTTTACAAAACCGTTTGACCCTCCCAGCCAGTATATGTTGCCATTTCCCTTGTAAATCACATCCACCGGACCCATAAATTTTTCAGGAAGGGTAACCGGTATAAATTTTTCATTTTTAAATACCAGTAATCCATCATCGTTTCCAAAAAGCAGGTGGCCATCATGGGTTTCGGCAATAGCTCTGCTGGAGTTATATTTAAGTCCATTTCGTTCAGAATAGTGTTTAAAATACACTCCGTCATATTTGTAAACGCCGTTATTCTGTGTTCCTATCCATAAACTACCCGAGTTATCCCTCAGGATTTGAAAAACAAAAGAATTTCCCGGACCATTCACCTTATCAAAGGTGCTGAAGCTATTGTCGCGGTATCGGTACAAACCACTGTAAGTGCCCAACCAGAGGTTATCTTCTTGATCAAGCAGAATTGACTGAATGTTGTTGGAATTATTGCCAAGCTCAACGTTGTAATAAGAAAACTGCTGATTATCGAAGCGCAAAAGACCGGTTTGAGAGCCAACCCATAAAAATTGATCGTTTTGATTCAACAATGAGCGTATGTTTTCATCAATAAGACCTTGGTCGATAAAATAATTTCTGAACTTTTTTGATTTGGGATCAAAAAACGAAAGCCCCTTATTTGTTCCTATCACGATAAACTGCTTAAAGTGGCTGATGCAATTAATTTTGTTGGAAGCCAGGCCATTGGCTTCATTTAAGACTTCAAATGTGTCGTGTCCGTAAATTACCAAACCCTGATCTGTACCCAAATACAAGGCTGTTGTATCCGATTTGTAGATCGCGTTGATCCTGTAATTTGAAAGTTTTGTTACCGGTTTAACTTTTCCTTCACGGTAAAGAAACAATCCCAGATCAGTGCCAATATAAACAGCATGGTGGTAGCCTTTACCTATAGAAAGCACAATGCGGCTTTGAAGCTGTTGATTTGCGGGCACACGAAAGCTATCGCCTTCTAAAACACAAATGCCTTTATTTGTGCCCACCACCATTCGCCCTTCCTCATCACCAAAAATCGTATTTACGTTCACATCCGGCAAACCGTTTTTTCTGCCGTAATTCACAAAATGTTTGCCGTCGAAACGACTTAAACCCCCGTAACCGCCGCTCCACAAGTATCCATTCACATCCTGAAACAAACAGGCTGCTTGTATAAAAGGCAGACCGCTTTCGACACTGTAATTCTTAAAAAAATACTGCTGAGCCTTCAGGTCAGGAAAGGTCGTAAGTAAAAATAAAGTGAGGAAAATACGTTTCACGCAAAGCATCACACCGAATATAATCACTTCCTTTTAAAAGCGGGGCATAATTTCATATCTGGCGGAAAAAGAGAAATAAGCGTGGTGTTTTTATCTATTTTGGTTATGCCGGCTTTATGTGGCAAACTTTTTACCCTTAGCTTTGTTCGATTACAAAGAGAAAAATATGAGTACAGAATACGTGATCTTAGTAAACGAAAAAGATGAGGCGCTTGGCAACATGGAAAAAATGGAGGCCCATGAAAAAGGTTTGCTGCACAGAGCCCTGTCGGTTTTTATCTTCAATTCTAAAAAACAGCTGCTGCTCCAGCGCAGGGCTTTACACAAATACCATAGTGCGGGATTATGGAGTAACACCTGTTGCTCGCACCCCCGACCGCATGAGATGACTGCAACAGCAGCCAAAAGAAGACTGGCAGAAGAAATGGGAATGGCTGCTTCACTCGAACACAAAGATGAATTTATTTACAAAGTTAGTCTTGAAAAAGGTTTGATTGAACACGAATACGATCATGTTTACATAGGGTTTAGTGAAACCGACCCGATTATTAATACGGAAGAAGTAATGGATTACAAATGGATAAGTTTGGAGGAATTGAATAATGACCTTGCCCAGCATCCTGAACACTATACTTTTTGGTTTAAACTGCTAATAGATAAAATGCCGCAATGGCTTTGATGCTATCGCTTGATAATTTTAAATTCTGTTCTTCGGTTCAGTGCCCGCCCCTGCTCGGTGGCATTATCCGATACGGCGACCGTGGGGCCGAAGCCCTTCGCCGTTATGCGTTTTGATTCCACACCAAATTCTTCCAGCAAAGTTTTAACCGAGTAAGCGCGGTTAGAACTAAGGGCCATGTTATCGTTTAAACTTCCAACATTATCGGTGTGACCTTGAATTTCGACCACCATGCTTTTGTACTCTATTAAATACTCTGCAAAATTTTCAAGCACCACCTTGCTTTCGGCTTTTATTTCGGCGCTATTGGTAGCATAATACAAATTATTGATTACAAAACTTTCACCTTCTTTTGCTTCGCTTAATTTTAATGCTATTGGCAGGGGTTCTTTGCCGGGGGCAGGCAATTCATCGGATTTTATGAGGGTAGAGTTGAATGCGAGACCATCTTTTTTAACTGTAAGCAAAACATTACTCTCTTTTTTTACAGCTGCCATAAATTCGCCCGAGGTGCTGTCAATCAGAGCGTAACTCACTTTTTTTGTGTTTACATCTTTTAGTTCAACCACTGCACCGTTTACAATGCTGTCGTTTTTTTTAAGATTACCTTTTACAAACGCCACCTGATTCGGGCGTGCTTCTTTATACAAATCAAATGAAAACAAATCATAGCGGCCAACGCCCCTCCCATTCACTTTCCCTTCATTATAAGAGAAAAAATAACCGGTTTTTGCATCGCTGCTCACAAAAAATCCAGTGTCATCAGTCAAACCGTTAATAGGTGAGCCAATATTTTCAGGCTCTTGCCATTCACCCTTTTCATTTTGTCGTGCATAAAAAATATCATACTCCCCAAAACCAAAATGCCCGTTGCTGCTGAAATACAAGGTTTCACTATCGCTGTGAATAAACGGTGTTTTTTCATCGCCCGGTGTATTAATCATAGGGCCAAGATTTTGCGGTACCCCCCACTGTCCGGTGCTTCTGTTTTTTTTGCTCACATAAATATCGATACCACCATAGCCTCCCGGACGATCGCTGGCAAAATATAAACTGTTGCCATCGGCCGAGATGGATGGTTGGCTATCCCAGTACTTGGGGTCATTAATCAAAGGACTTACCTTTCGAATTTCACCCCAATATTCCCCATTGAAATCGCAAACATAAATATCGCAATTGGGTTGCAAACCGCCTTCCATGCGCATCATGGCGAAATAAAGGAATTTATTATCAATGGTTATAGTACACCCCCCCTGATTATCATCCGTTTCGTTGAAAGGTGAAGAGAGTGGTTCTCCAGCGGTAAATTCTCCGTTTTGTGTTCTCACGGCTTGCATAAAAACCTCTTTCTCTCCATCACTCGTGTAAACCTGGTTTAAATTCTTTACCGGCAATCGTCTCACAAAAAAACACTGTTTATCATCGGGGGAAATGTATGCAAGGTATTCATCTCGTTCGGTAGAAACACCTTTTACCACATGCGGATCAAATTGAACATTTTTTCTAAGGCCCATTTCCTTCTTTGCTGAACGAATCATCATTTTAGCCTGATATTGTTCTTCAGCAAAATCGGCGGCGTATTTTTTTTCATCATCGTCTTTAAAATCCAAAAACTTTTGAAGGTACTTAATTGCCGAATCGTTCATGGCTTTCTCATAATAATCAAAACCTATGTAATAATACGGCTCACTGTGAATTTTAGGACATACTGCAATAGCTTTATAAAAATAAGGAACAGTGGGAGCAAAGGGTTTATTCTCAAGCTTGCTGCGCGCGGCTAACTCGAGCCCCATGGCCAGATTAGCTTCAGCAAAATCCGGCTCGAGCTCTAATGCTTTCAAAAGAAATTGTAAGCGCTCCGGCTTTTTGTACTTTTTGCGATCCTTTCCTTTCTCGTAATTGGCTATGGCTTTTTTGTCGGATATCTCTGTACAAAAGGTAGAAGCTTTCTCGTCCTGTGCCTTTATGGGTGAACAAAACAAAGCAAAACAGTAAGAAATAAGTAGTATGATAGTCCCTTTCATAAACCGAAAGTAATTCATTTTTACTTTTGTTTTAACTCTCAAAGTTTATGTTTTTCAAATAAGTTGTTAATTTTAAAATGCCCGGATATTGAATTCTGTTCAATCCTTTATAAGTGAATGTAATTTAATACAAAAACAAACACCGTTCATTACAGTTGTAATGTCAAACGAAAATCTAAAATAATGTTTAATTTTATTCAGGATTAACAATGAAAAAACTACTCTATGTATTTATAGGCCTTGGTATACTCTATTTTATCCTGGCATTTTTTAGTCCATCTGAAATAAAGGTGGAGCGCTCCATATTTTTAGAGCACACAAAAGCGGAAGTGAAACCTGCTCTGTCTGATTTCACACTTTTTCATAAGTACTGGAACCCCTGGTCGGAATTAGACAGCAGTCTTGATGTAAGTTTCAGGGGCAAAGCCGGTGAAGTGGGCCATGCTTATCTATGGTCGGGTAACAGTAGCGTGGAGAAAGGCAAGGTAGAAATAACCGGTATTACACAGGATAGCATTTATCAAAAACTACAATTTGGAAACAACAAAAATAGTGTGTCATACCTTTTTATTGTTGATTCTGCCGGAGGATGTAAAGTGTCGTGGAGCATGGTGTTTCCCGTCAGTTTTTTGGGAAGAACACCCATGTTGTTTATGAACATGGATAAAATGATAGGTCAGGATTATGAAAAGGGTTTACAAAAATTAAAGGAGAATATAAACAGCGTCATTGCTGAAACTGCGCCTGTGTATGAAATTAAAGAACTGGCATGGGATACCTGTACTTACCTCGGGAGAAAACAAAACATTGGCTTTGAGGAAATGGACGGGTATTTTGAAGCCAATTTTGGTTTGCTTGAAATGGTATTGGAAAAAGAAAACATAAAAACGTTATCTCCTCCCTCAGGCATGGTTTTTACTTACGATGAAGAGAACCAAAGAACGGATGTGAGCTGCGCATTTAAAGTACCCAATGGAACAAAAGTAAAGAACTGGGAAAGCTTCACGTTTCCGGCCTGCAAGGTATTAAGTGTAGAGTACAAAGGTTTTCCTTCAGGAACCGGAGATGCGCACAAAGCCATTGATGCTTATATGCAATCTAAAGGTTTGCAGTACCAAATGGTGATTGAAGAATACCTGAAAGGCCCTGATGCAAACGATGAGTGCTATGACTGTGTAACCATGGTGTATTATTTGTTGAAGTAAGAACACTTACTTAAATGCCAAACCAAGTCTGAGGCTTTTATAAAACTTCCAACAGTCGAATTCAAGAGCTAAACTCCGCCAATCTCTGGGGTCTCCCATAGTCACAATGCAAAAGCCAAGCTTTCAGCAGGAGCTTTTTATTCTGCGCTTCCTTTCAGGTAAGAAAACGAATCAGGCTCAAAGTTGTATGTAATAGAAAAAAATCGGAGATTTGCCACACTGGGTGAATAGTACTTAAAATCAGAAACAAAACTTGCACAACCAGGATTATCGCGGTGATTTTTTCTTGAATTTATTCTTATACTTCTGTTGTGGTTTTAAAAGGAAAATGGATTTGTGGCGAATTTGCCCGGCTTAACGTTTAAAAACTTTACTCATTCGGCTGAATGGTTTTTTCGTTAACCTATGCAAAATTGCAGAAACCGTAACTTTGAAAAAAAATTATACATTCATTCAAATTTTTTCCAATTATAATTCTAAAAAAATGAAAGCAAACAGACACATACTCCATTGTTTAGCAACCATTCTTATACTTTTGATTTGGGGTTGCGCCAAAAAAAATGAGAACAATACTATCAGCAACAATAACAACAACCTAATTCCCGAATGCCCGCCTGCGTTCACCGATGTTGACGGAAACACATACACCACCATTAAAATTGGAAACCAGTGCTGGACGCTGGAAAATCTGAAAACTACCAGGTTTAACGATAGCACAACCATAGCCACAGGCTTAACCGCCTCGCAATGGGAAAACACAATTTCCGGAGCTTATGCGATATATGAAGACAGTATTCCCTTGGGCAATACCTATGGTAAGTTGTATAACGGGTACGCCGCGGCCAGCGGAAAACTTTGTCCTAAAGGTTGGCGTATACCCACCGATGAGGATTTTAAAACATTGGAAAAACATTTGGGCCTACCCGAAGCAGAGGTAAACAACACCGGTGAGCGTGGCGCTGCAGAAGGAATTGGATTGAAATTAAAATCAACCATACTCTGGAATACATCGAGCCATCCGGGAAACAATTCAAGTGCTTACACAGCCCTACCTGCAGGCACCAGAAACTCAGTAGGCGATTATATCACCTTGCAACAATATGCAGTTTTTTGGACATCAACTCCCTATGCTACCGACACTAATTACCTTTGGAACCACCACCTTTACTACAATGGTCCAGGAGTAAGCAGAATTTACGAAACTAAAAACAGAGGCTATTCCTGCCGCTGTATCAAAGAGTAACGAAGTAACGTTTTAAAAAAAATAGTCATAAATATCTCATAAAGCATAATTCTTGAAAGGGCTTACTTAAGACAAGTCACCTAAATATGATTTCGGCTTTCCAGAAAGTTACTTAAGATCATTACTGAGATTTGAAATTCATTAGTTCAACTACCACCTCATTCCTTCGGTTGATGAGTTCATAAGGAGGGTTGTATCCCAGATAACTAAATTTAGAGTTATGTTGAATTCCTTCTTTGGCCAAGGCTTCTATTAAAAGAGTCGCGTAATGTTTGATTTTCTCATCACTTGCCCAACCATCAAAACGAATGGCCGCAATGATTTTTTCATCTTGCTTTTCGAAAACGATGTTTGAGTTACTGGGCTGAGGTAATTGTTCAAGCGTATACCCTTTAGGTACCATAAAGGACATTTTTGTCGAATCCCCAAGCTCCATCACTACGGGAGTGGTCATGGCAATTTTTTCGCTTTTTTTGTTGTCTCCAAAAATATAGCCGGCCAAGACCCTAAAACCGGCGCCAGACGATTCCTTATAGCTCTTGCTGGCAAGTTTTACACTGGAAAATATTGCAGGTTGATACTTTCGGATCTCAAATTGCTCATATACCTTCAGCACCTTATAGGCGTGTTGTTCGGTTTTTTTGGTGCTTTTTGAAACAAAGGCCTGGGTAATGATCATAACTACTAAAAGCGTAAGACTAATGATAAGAGTTGTTTTCATATTTCATAAACAAAGCAAATCAGCTAATTGTTTAAGAGGGTTTTATCAACCTTCCAAGTCCTCATAGATTGAAAGAGATAGCAAAACCAAAATGCCCTATCGAAATAGTTTCGAACTCCAGGAATGTTTTAATGCGTATGTTATAATCACAAATCAGGTAGATAGCCAGCCCCTATTCAAAATTCCACCCCCAAGTCCACCCCAAAAAACAAAAACCCGCAATTGATGCGGGTTTCAGGTGTTATTCTGCGGAGACTGAGAGATTCGAACTCTCGATACAGTTTCCCGTATACAAACTTTCCAGGCTTGCTCCTTAAACCACTCGGACAAGTCTCCGTTTAAAAAAGGAAGGCAAATTTACTAAAATTCCTTAGTCTTTAATCACTTTTAAACTCGTCCTCCTGTTTTTTGCCTTGCCTGCTTCTGTACTATTATCTGCAATGGGCTGACTTGAACCATATCCCTTTGCACTTATACGAGCAGCAGCAATACCTTTTGAAATAAGATAGTTTTTTACGGCTTCTGCCCTGCCCTGTGATAATTTCTGATTGTCTTCCTCCTTGCCCACATTGTCGGTATGACCCTGAATTTCAACAATCATGGTGCTTTTGGCTTTCAATACCTCTGCCAAATTATTTAAGGCTGAGGTTGAACTTGGTTTTAAAGTCGTATTTCCAGAATCAAAGTACACATTCTCCAAAACAAACTCCTTAGGCGGTTCTAGTTTGATCCTTACTTCATACTCCGCTTCCATGTCAGGGGGAATAATCATTTTTGTATAATCCACATCACTTGTAAAATTTTTATACTTGAGCACATAAGTGGCATCCACCGGTATCAGCAATTCAAATTTGCCGTTTGTATTCGTGAGAATTGAAAATGTTGCTTTTGTTTTTTCATTCACTAACATAATCACTTCATTGCTAAGGGGTTTTCCTTTAAAATTAGTGACTGTGCCCTTCAACAAGGCCAATTTATCCGTGGGGGTGAGCGTTTGGGCTTTGAAAGACCCAAGGACAGAGGTGAGAATAAAAGCAAAGAGTAGTTTTTTCATGGGTGATAAAATAACTCTGATAATTACAAAGGTTTACACACTTTTTGATATAAAGCGAAGTTTAGAACGGTGGTTCGTTTAAATCCTCAATATCGTTGCGTTTGATGATCTCACTATTGATATCATCTTCACGGTCCCAGTTTTTTGAAATAACGGTTTTGGTACCGGCTCCTAAAAAATCTTCATTTTGTTGTAAACCACCCGCGGTATTTTGGCTGTAAATCAAATCCTGACCCTCACTGTAATCCAAGTCAGCAAACTTGGCGTACTGACCAATAAACCTCAGCTTTACAGTGTCTAAAGCGCCGTGACGGTTTTTGGCAATAATAAGTTCAGCTTTTCCACGGGTGGGTTCGTTGTTCTCGTCAACTTCCATACCATAATACTCCGGACGGTAAATAAACATCACCATGTCCGCATCCTGTTCGATAGCTCCCGATTCCCTCAAATCACTCAACTGCGGGCGCTTGCTGCCTCCAGGGCGGTTCTCCACCTGGCGACTCAATTGAGATAACGCGATGATGGGGATTTCAAGTTCTTTTGAAAGGCTTTTGAGGTTGCGGGAAATGTGCGAAATTTCCTGCTCACGATTACCCTTGGCATCGGCGCCTCCACTCATCAACTGAAGGTAGTCAATGATAATCAGTTCCACTTTTTGATTTTCTTTCAAACGCCTGGCCTTGGCCCTGAGCTCAAATACCGAAAGAGCCGGAGTGTCATCTATGTACAAAGGGGCCACTGAAAGTTTTTTGATTCTCTCGTTGAGCTGAACAAACTCATGGTTATCCAGATTGCCTTTTAAAATTTTATCCTGAGCAATTTCCGTTTCACTGGAAATCAACCGTTTTACTAACTGAAGACTACTCATTTCCAAACTGAATATGGCAACCGGTTTGTTGAATTCAACCGCTGCGTTTTTCGCCATGGAGACTACAAAAGCTGTTTTTCCCATGCCGGGACGGGCCGCCAGAATTAAAAGATCGGATTTTTGCCAACCACCGGTTATGCGATCGAGAGAGGTAAATCCACTCGGCACGCCCAACAAACCCTCCTTTTGATTGGAAGCAACTTCAATTTCTACAAGGGCTTTAGCAATGAGGGTGCTCATTTTATCGTGTTGTTTACGCACGTTGGAATCCAGAATCTCGAAAATGTTTTTGGTGGTTTCGTCCAGCAATTCAAACACATCGGTGCTGTCTTCGTAGGCGAACTTAATGGTTTCGGTGCTCAAACGAATCAATTCGCGCTGCAGGTATTTTTGTGCCACAATGCGGGCGTGAAATTCTATGTTTGCGGCCGAGGCAATGCGGTTGGTAAGTGCGCTGACATAATACGCCCCACCAACCAATTCAAGCTCTCCGCTGCGCTTTAATTCCTGAGTTACCGTGAGTATGTCCACCGGTTCAGAACGGTTAAACAAAGCCACCATGGCTGCATATACCCGTCCGTTCTGTTCTTTGTAAAACGCTTCTTTGCTAAGAATATCAATAACAGTGCTCAAAGCTTCCCGCTCTAAAAGCATGGCACCCAACACTGCCTCTTCCAACTCAACCGCTTGAGGCGGTAATTTTCCTATTTCACCGGGTACCGCCGGAATCGGGTTTAATAAACGTTTGCGGGTTTTATTTTGGTTATCTTGATTCATAAATGGGGGGAGCAAAAATGCAAAAAAAAGCCTCCCTTTAAATTTACTGAAGAAGGCTTTCTTTTTATAAAATGTGAATAACTAATCTTCCCAGGTCCAAGCTCTTTAAATCAGGCAGGTTCAGGACTCCCTTATTGTTCATAAGATGAAAAAGCAATTTTAAACACAAGTTGTGTTAGGGAATTGTTAATTGTTTATGCCGATTCATTTTCAAAGAATTAAACTTTAAATGCTTATCTATCCCTTTATTTGTATTTAATTTTTGTAACTCTATGCGGGTACTATTAGCCGATTCCAATCATCCGGTCTTACATGAAACTCTAATAAAAGCAGGGTTTTACTGCGATTTGTACTGGGATAAACCTGCAAATGAACTCGTGGATCTTTTGCCCGCTTACGATGCGCTTGTTATTCGCAGTAAATTTAAACTGGACGCCACACTGCTTGCAAATTGCCCACGCTTGAAATGCATTGGCAGAGTTGGTGCCGGCATGGAAAACATTGATGTCAATTTCGCCAGTTCCAAAGGCATTAAATGTCTGAGTGTACCCGAAGGTAACCGTGATGCTGTGGGAGAACATGCCATTGGTATGTTATTAATGCTGCTGAACCAACTCAAAAAAGCCGATGAAGAAGTACGTAAGGGCTTATGGATACGGGCTGAAAACAGAGGCACTGAAATTATGGGAAAAACAGTAGGCATTATCGGCTACGGAAATACAGGCAGAGCCTTTGCCACTAAACTCTCTGGCTTTGGCTGTAAACTTTTAGCATACGATAAATACATCAGCGGGTTCTCATCAGCCGTTGTTACAGAAAGCTCCTTAGAAACAATTTTCAACGAGAGTGACATAGTCAGCCTGCACCTTCCCTTAACCTCTGAGACCAGGCATTTTGCGAATGCATCTTTTTTTTCTGCCTTTAAAAAAGATATTTATTTTATTAACACGGCCCGAGGAGAGTGTTTACATACGGCTGAATTTATGGCTTTTCTGGATTCCGGAAAGGTTAAAGGTGCCTGCCTCGATGTGCTGGAATTTGAAACCGGCTCTTTCGAATCTGCTCCGGCCATGGCATCTTCTGTTTTTCAAGCGCTGATTACATCCGATAAGGTAGTGCTTAGTCCCCACATTGCCGGCTGGACACACGAAAGCAATTACAAAATGAGTGAATTTATAGCCCGGAAAATTATTTCGGCCTTAACTTGATTTATTCAGGAATGATAAAATTAGGCGTGGTAACCACATTAGAGCGATTTCCCTCCTGATCCTTCATGAAGATTTCAAATTTTACATCCTTTGGTCTGGCATCCGATCGAAACTCAAACTCATTGAGGTAAATGTACCCCCGTATGGATTTTCCCTCATAAAAACCGTCTGCGGGTTGACGTATGGTTCTTGAAAAGACCCAATCCGAAACATACTTGGCCGAATCGGCATTATATGCAAGGGTTTTGACAAAAAGATTTTTTTCTTCCCCAAACAAATCCCCATCAGAATCTATATAACTGATTTTAAATTCTGCTGAATCGTATCCTGCAGGACCAATGTAATTAAATTCCAAAAATTCAATTTCCGGCACCGGACCAATGGATTTTTTCTTCAGACAGGAAAAAGCCGTCAGAATAACAAGTAATATTAGCAGATACCTCATCATGGCACGAAATCAATACATAAATTTACAAATTATAAGCCTATCCTTTAAAAATTTGTGTTAAACCCTGCAAAAATACTGTCTAACAGCTTAAGCACTGCTGATTTTGAGCACTATTGCCTTGAGGTATTTCGGTTTCAGGTGAAAGAAAATGAGGTCTACCGCAAGTGGGTTCAGCTTATAAAAACAGATGTTGCCGCAGTAAAAACAGTTGAACAAATACCCTTTTTACCAATAGAACTTTTTAAAACCCATAAGGTTGTTTGTGGTGCGGAAGAAAAAAACACCATTGTATTCACCAGCAGCTCTACAACTTCAGCCATTCCCTCTAAGCACTATGTGAAGGATACAGAGGTTTACCGCTTAAGCTTTATGAAGGGGTTTGAACGGTTTTATGGCAACCCCGGTGAATACTGCATTCTTGCCTTGCTTCCAAATTATTTGAGTCGTAAAGGCTCCTCGCTTGTATTCATGTGCCATGCTTTGATTGAGGCATCACAGCATCCTCTGTCAGGTTTTTTTCTGGATGACATGAATGAACTGCTCAGAAGAATTCAGCTACTCAACAACACGCCACAAAACGTAATACTTATCGGGGTATCATATGCTTTGCTGGACCTCTGCAAACAAAGCCCGGCCCTAGGCGAAAATTTTATTGTAATGGAAACCGGAGGCATGAAAGGCACACGCAAGGAGTTGATGAAGGAGGAATTGCATGACATGCTGAGCAAGGGATTAAATACACCTGCCATTCACAGTGAATATGGAATGACTGAACTTTTAAGTCAGGCTTACAGCAAAAACGGTAACGCGTTTGAAGCGCCCCCTTGGATGCGGTTCTTCATCCGCGAGATTGAAGATCCTTTTCAATTACAATCAAAAAACAGAAGCGGCGGCATAAATATTGTTGATCTTGCCAATCTGTATTCCTGCAGTTTTATTGCCACCAAAGACATTGGTCGCTTAAACGAGAAAGGCCAATTGCAGTTGCTGGGACGATTTGATAACAGTGACGTGAGGGGCTGCAACCTGATGTATGGCAGCGAAATTTAATTCTGACGTCCGGCCAGCAAAAACATCACGGCCATGCGCACCGCAACGCCATTCTCTACCTGCTCAAGGATGATGGATTGTTTGCTGTCGGCCACGTCGCTGGTAATTTCTACACCACGGTTAATTGGCCCGGGATGCATCACGATAATTTTTTTTGATAAACTGTCAAGTAGTTCTTTGTTTAGTCCGTACATCATCGTGTATTCCCGCAGAGAAGGAAAATATTTGATATCCTGACGTTCAAGTTGTATTCGCAACATGTTGGCCACATCGCACCATTCAAGTGCTTTTCGCAAATCGGGTTCTACGGCTACGCCCAAAGCGCTAATGTATTTAGGAATGAGAGTCTGAGGGCCACAGACTTTAACTTCCGCCCCGAGTTTTTGAAGGCAAAAAATATTCGAAAGCGCAACCCTCGAATGAAGAATATCGCCTACAATCACCACCTTTTTCCCTTTTAAGGTGCCCAGCTTTTCCTGAATGGAAAAGGCGTCGAGCAGAGCCTGGGTAGGGTGTTCGTGCGCCCCATCGCCGGCATTGATTATTTTAGCGTTTACTTTTCTTGAAAGAAAAATAGCGGCTCCCGGGCTGGCGTGCCGCATTACCAAAATATCCACTTTCATGGCCAGAATGTTGTTCACCGTATCCACCAGGGTTTCTCCCTTTTTTACTGAGGAATTGGAAGCTGAGAAATTCACTACATCGGCACTAAGACGTTTTTGGGCAAGTTCAAACGAAAGGCGGGTGCGCGTCGAATTCTCAAAAAACAAGTTGGCCACGGTGATGTCTCTCAGAGAAGGCACTTTTTTGATGGGACGATTAAGTACTTCCTTGAAATTTTTTGCCGTACTGAGAATGAGTTCGATATCGGATTTACTGAGTTGTTTTATTCCCAGAAGGTGGTTAACACTTAAACTGCTCATTCTTTCTGAAACATTGGTTTCAAAAGTTAAAAGTAATTATAAAATTGAGATAAAAGAATTTATTTTAAATACCTTGCCTTCAACACGTCAAGATGGTGCTTACAATGCCCGCATATAGCGAAGGCCAGAGCATTCACCGTTAATGTACCGGCCGGTAATTGACCGCGTTTTTGAAGGGCCTCCGGTGAACACCCCTTAAATAAACTAAGGCTGGAAAGTCTCACATTTTTAAATTCTTCGATTAAGGCCTCAGGAGTTCTTGCACCGGCCTCTGAATTTAAGGCATACACATCCTCGTCAAAGGCAGGCAGCATCTGGGTTTCTCCTCGTGCGAAAGCCAGTGCCCGGTATGCAAACACACGCTCTACATCGCAAATGTGTAACACTACTTCCTTGATGCTCCATTTGTTTGGCTCATAGTAATAATCCCATTGCTTGGCTGGAATTTGATTGAGAACAGACAAGGTGCCGGATAAATTTTCTTCAAGTGCTAAAACCGCATCATGCTCAATTACTTTTGAGATATAGGTTTCATAAAAAGGAAAATACTCGTTTTTTGCGGGGCGCATTTATTTGTCTACCAGGGTTACTTTATCCTTACCGTCTGTTTCCTTCCATTCCACTTTAACATTCTGAGAGGAAATGGAATCCACGGTAATGCCTGTGTATTTTGCCTGAATGGGTACGTTCCTTGAAAATCTGCGGTCAACAAGCACCATCAACTCAATATCCCGGGGTCGTCCAAAATCAATCAAAGCGTCCAAACCGGCCCGAATGGTGCGTCCGGTGAACAACACATCGTCTACCAGAACCACGTTTTTATCCTCTATTACAAAATCAATGTTGGTTCTGCTGGGTATAAGTTCTTTTTTTCTGAAATCATCCCGGTGAAAAGTAATGTCCAAATCTCCGCACAAAATAGAATTGGTTTTCAAAATACCCTGCAACTCGTTTTGTATGCGCCTGGCCAAATAAATGCCTCTTGGCTGTAAACCTATGATTACTGTTTCACTAAAATCGTTATGCACCTCAATCAATTGATGCGCCATACGTTTTAAGGTGATGTCGAATAGGACTTTATCAAGCAGAATTTTAGTTTTCACAGCGTAAAATAGAGGTTTAAAGGTATTAATTATTCCTTATTTCTGCTATCCATAAAGATGGTAACAGGACCGTTATTAACTAATTCAATTTGCATGTTGGCACCAAATTCACCACAAAATACCGGTTTAGCCAACCCCGCTTCACATGCAGAAATAAACTGATTATACAACCACTCTGCCTTTTCAGGTTTGGCGGCGGCCATAAACGACGGACGGTTTCCCTTTTTGGTAGATGCATGTAAAGTAAATTGGCTCACCAGTAACAGCTGACCTTGAACATCTTTTACACTAAGGTTCATTTTTTCGTTTTCGTCTTCAAAGATTCTCAAATTCACCAGCTTAGAGGATAAATAATGTATGTCTTCAGCGGTATCCTGCTCCTCAATACCAATAAAAACCAATAGTCCTTTTCCTATAGCTGCTTTCTCTTTGCCCAGAACATTTACCCTGGCGTGTGATACACGCTGAATTAAAAGTCTCATTTATTCTTATTTTTGTCCTTGTGAAAATACACATTCGTTTTCTGTTCTATTTACCGTTTGCCCTGTTAGCACTTTGCAATCACTCCTGCCAAAAAAAAGAAGTGCTTCAGGCAGAAGATCCAACGCCAACCGACACAA
>JALOMJ010000197.1 GCA_025455485.1 Bacteroidia bacterium
GCAGGAGGGCCGAAGCGGGCGGTTCGAGTGTTTCAAAACTAAAAAAACCGATAGAAGCAGACTTCAGCTCACTTCATCGTACAAAAAAAATGAAAACAGTAAAATTGAGCGGTTCGCCAAGAGCGAACGTAGGGAAAGTTGACGCTGCGGCTCTCAGAGCCAAAGGTCAGGTGCCATGTGTAATTTACGGAGCCGGTGAACAAATTCACTTCAGTGCCGATATCCGTGATTTCAAAGACATCATCTTCACTCCGGAAACCAAAATTGTAAACGTAGAAGTTGCAGGCAAATCTTATAAGTCAGTACTTCAGGAAGCCCAGTTTCACAGACTGAACGACCAGTTGATTCATGCCGATTTTCTTCAGGTAACTGAAGATAAGCCGGTAGCCGTGTTTTTACCGGTAAAAACTACTGGTAGTGCCGAAGGTGTTAAAGCCGGCGGTAAACTGGTAATTAAAATGCGTAAACTTAAAGTTAGAGGTTTGATTTCTAAATTACCGCAATACATTGATTTGAATGTCGAGAAACTCGAAATTGGTAAAGCCATTGCAACCGGCGACATCAATATAGATGGTATTACTATTTTACATCCAAAAAACCTCACTGTAGTTGCTGTTCAAACTACCAGAGCTGCAGCTCCTGTTGAAGAAGCCGCTGCGCCTGCTGCCGCTGCAAAAACGGCTGCACCTGCTGCTGCTGCACCTGCTGCCGCTGCGAAAACAGCTGCACCTGCGAAAAAATAATCTTTTATTTAAATAGAAGAATAAAAAGCCCCGTTTTTGGGGCTTTTTTTATTTCAGCACTTTAAAAGGCTTCCTGAACATTTATAATAAATATGGTTTGATCACTGCTTCTGCCGACATCAAAACGTATGTTCACGTCGTGCTCTGAATCCATTTGCAAACGTAAACCTGCACCATAGTTGTAGTGGAATGCATCAAAACTCATTTGCTTATAGGTAGGTGAAACCTGTCCAATACTATTGAAGATAACTCCTCCGATAATCCAGTAAATAGGAAATCTGAATTCCAATTGTGCATCCAGAAGTACATTATCTCTGTATCGCCCCCTATACGTCCCCCTCATATAATAGTCTCCCCCGAGCAAGGAAATCGATTGAACAGGGGCATCACCAAACCTTGCCTCGCTATGAATTTGACTTGCAAGAGTAATTTTTTTATACACCGGTGTGTAATACCTGAAATCAGCCTGAAAAAGATTGTAATCGTATTGACTGCCAAGAGCTTTTGTAAACACCTGATAACTTACATCAGCAAAATAACCCCGTCTCGCATTCAAACGATTGTCGCGTTCTTCCATTAAAATTTTAAGGCCAAGCCCTGATTGTGTTCCTAAAACATGATCGCCATCAATAACATAGTTTGGGGGGTTATGTTCATCCTCTATAAGATAGGCTTTTTTGTAATCGTAAAGTTCGTATACAAGTCCTGTATACCAATTTCTCCAAATTTTGAAGAGATACTGCGTACTCAACTGCCAATCTGTGGTAACAAAGGTTCTCTGATCTTCTAACTGAGTATCGTTACCAACACCAAAAAATTCCAATGGGTAATCCACATAGGCCAATGTAGTTTTCCACATGGCTCTATTTTTATGGAACATGAGGTTAGACTCAATGACCACTTTGTATTGTTGATTGAGGGTGGCGTATAAAAAGGTGTTTATACTGGATGGCTGTGTGATGGAGTCTTTGACGCCATTTTTACCCAGAGTAAATGCGTTGTATTTGCCCAAACCGAAAAGCCAGTTGGTTTCATTGCTATACGAGGCATAGGGATAAGGAAAATACTTTAAGTACCATTGTACCCAATTGGTCATCTTTTCAAGTTTATCCATCATCTTGTTTTCTTTTATTGAAAACCCCGGATGAAATGGTTCGGTTGATTGAATGGCTGGAAAGCTGGGGTATAAAAAATAAGGCACAAAAAGTTTTCCGGTGCTATAATGTTGAGAAAAGCCAGAATACGATAAACAACAAAAGAAGAGAAGAATCACTATTCTCCTGAAATGTTTGGTGTAGGGGGAGTAATTTTCCATTGCTAAACTGTTTTTCCCGTTAAACTAGAAGGCAGAATAAAGCCAAGTGTTTTGAAATTTTTTATACAACTTAGGCTCTTTCACGCTGAACCGATACCCTAAGTTTAAGCTGTAAGAATTCAATCGACCGCTAATGATTACTAGATCATTATTAAAGCGATTAAGTTCGTGGCTAAGTGTAAACGTGAAGTACCAGTTTTTCTTATTGAAACCTGTGGCAAAACGAATGTCGTGAGCGTAATTGGTGTAATATTTTGTTGTAGGTGTTTCAGAAAAATTGGTGTAGGTGCTCAATCCCTGAAAATCGGGACCAGCTAAGTAAGCGAAATTGATAAAGTAGGATTGTTTTATGATAATGTTAGCAGCAACCCCGGCAAAAATGGAAATTCCGGCACAAGCCACCGTTTTGATTTGATAGACATTATCAAAATAAGTTTTGTCAGGGTCAGGTACAATCGAACTATCAGTGTTTATAGTATTGGTATGAAGATTTCCGCTGAACGCAAAGGTCATTTGCGATTTAAGTTGCCGGTATAATCCGCCATATGCCGATTTGAATGCGAATTTATGGTGGTTGGTGAAATACCATACCTTAATGTTTAGCATCACGCTTGAAAGACTAGGACTTTGGTAATAACTGGTAAGCGTAGAATCGTAAAGCATGCTGTTCATTTCGTAAAAGCCTTGAAAAGTACGAACGGATGCATCAACAAAACATCGGTTGCCTCCATAGGTAAAACCAAAACTTGAACTGCTTGATTCTCCTTTTTCTTCTCTTTCACTTTTTGGGGCAACACTAGAAAAACTGAAGGTAAATCCAAATTTGTCATAACTAAAGTCAATACCCCAAAACCGATTGGAGGGTGATCTCCATTTTAAATTGGGAATAAAAACACTGTCCACAGCAACCTGGGGATGAAGCACAATATTATAGTTTCGGTAAGAAAGGCAAGGGCCAACCACAAGCCGGGAATTGTATTTGTAGATGTAATTGGTGTCTATTGCCGTAAGTTTTGAATACTTCGTCTCAATGCGAATGCCCCCCTCTTGCTGGCTGTACATCTTTCCACAAAGAGAGAACAGCAAGATCGCAAAGAGGAATAGGGAAGTAGGCCGCGAAGGATGCGGCAACACCTGTTGTTTAAACACCGTTATTTCATTTTTAAGTACTGAATCCAATTTTTTCAGTTTTTATTTTCAAATACACTTTACGTTAGCTCTGATAACCAGTTAGTTAAGTAGCAGTGCAATTTAAACAAAAAACGTTAATATTGTGTTTAACTCTTTAATTCACCAAGAAGTTAACTTTAAATTATTTTTAATCCTATGAAAAACATGTATTCTAAAACAGCCAGTCTGCTCATTTTGTGTGGTTTAGCACTCTTTGGTTCCCCTTTGTACAGCCAAGACTCTACTGCCTCAAAACGGGTAAATCACCCAACTAAGGCCACTACCATTGGAGCCTTCATCGCCAGTCCTGTTGGTAATTTTGGCAGTACTGACATTAATAACGGGGGCTTTGCGGCCCCGGGATGGGGTGTGGTTTTTGACTCCAAAACCAAGATTAAAAATGGCCTTTCTTATGTGTTTCATTCTACTTATTCCTGGATGGATATTGATCAGGAGGCCATGTCAAAAGAGTTCTCTGACTATCTTGGGTTAAAAGCTGAGGTGGATGGAGGTCAGCACCAGCCCTTTTTGAGCACGATTGGGCTCAATTACGACTTTTATTTTACCAAAAGAGTACGAATCGGCCTTTGCGTTTGCTTATAGTTTCGGTGCTGATCTTACCTTCCACTTAATTAAAAATCTCCTTGGCCTGAAAATTTCTGCCGATTATTCTGCCGGTAACCTGGACACTTATCTTATCTCCAAAAACTTGCCTCCAACCAAGTCAGTTTCTAAATTGGAAATGTTAAATCTTGGCATTGCATTGGAGTTCTATACACCATAAGTCGTCCTCAATTGCAGTCTTCAGCTCAAGAAAAAAATTGCAACAATTGTGGCACAGCCCTGATTGACAGCTATTGCCATCATTGTGGTCAAAAGGCTGAGGTTCAGAAATTGAATTTTCATTATTTGTGGCATGACTTTCAGCATGGGATTTTACATGTTGATAAGGGCATATTGTATACCTTAAAGCAACTTTTCACACGGCCCGGCCATAGTATCCGCGAGTTTTTACAAGGTAAAAGAGTAAAACACTTCAAACCATTTTCAATGGTTATTATTCTGGCGGGTACCTTTGGATTTTTATACCACTATTGGCATGTGGATGTGTTTAAAGCCATGGAAAAAACCGTTATGGAAGCCGATGCGAATCGCATGGTGGCTTTAAACAACTGGATTAGTAAGCACTATGCCTTAATTAGTATTCTTTCGATTCCAATATATGCTTTAGGTACTTTTCTTGCCTTTCGCAAACAAGGGTATAACTTTACGGAACATCTTGTTATTAATGCTTTTCTTACCGGCCAAAGGTTGTTTGTAAGGATACTTACGTTTCCGTTGTTCTTATCCTTAAACAATTCTGAACACATTGAGATGATTAAAAACGTTTACGTCTGCACTGATTTATTCTTTTTTATCTGGACCTTCTGTCAGCTCTTTAACACCAGTAAATATTGGAAAACAATGATACAAAGTCTATTGGCCTACATTGTTTTTTTTAGCATATTAATTCTGAGTCTTTTCTTAGTAGATCTAATCTATCAAAACTTTCTGCTTGCCCATTAAATGACTCTCCTCAATAAAAAAAGTAAAACAAAAGCGTACGCCGCATTGACCATGTTTGATATGGAGGCCGGCAGCCAGAGGGAAATTGACAGCTTGTGAAAAAGGTGTTTTATAGTCTGGGCCTTGTTGTTTTGCTGATCACAGCGGCCTATTTTTACCTTATTCATTCCTTAAAACAAAATGGCATTACATTTGCTTCAATTCAGTTGAACGTTCCATTTTCTATTAAAGTTAAAGATCTCGTTATTGATAAACCAAGTTTTAAGATGAACCTTGGTTCGGCTGAAATTGATTTGTCGGTTGGATCACTGATGAGAAGTGAGTTTTCAGGGGAGCGCCTTTATGCTGATAAGGTAGAAATATTAATTCATCCAAGCGATGCCCCTTTCTCTTACAGTGTAATTCCTGTGTTAAAGTTTAATGAGGTGTCATTGAACAAGGTTTTTTTAAGTGTTCAAAAT
>JALOMJ010000018.1 GCA_025455485.1 Bacteroidia bacterium
TTGAAGGAAACCATTAAAACCCTGGGCATATAATATGTTTTATTACCTCTTTAACTATTTAGACAAGGCGTTTGACTTCCCGGGGGCGGGGGTGTTTAATTACATTTCATTCAGAGCGGCTCTGGCACTGATTAGTTCTTTGGTAATTTCTCTTTTGTTTGGTAAAAAGATAATAGGATGGATTCGAAAAAAGCAAATAGGTGAGAGCATACGTGAATTGGGTCTGGAGGGTCAAACTCAGAAAGCCGGTACACCTACCATGGGCGGCCTGATTATTTTAGCAGCCATTATTATTCCTACGCTTCTTTTTGCAAAAGTTTTTAACGTGTACATTTTGCTGATGCTTATCACTACGGTGTGGTTAGGCAGTATTGGTTTTATAGATGATTACATTAAAGTATTTAAAAAGAATAAAGATGGATTAAAAGGTAAATTTAAAATTGTTGGACAGGTAGGTATTGGATTACTTGTTGGATCAGTACTTTATTTTCACCCTGACGTGGTTGTGAAGGAGCGACTTACCCAGAATCAACGCGACGCCTGGTCGAATAATGCCACTAACGCCACTAACAATTTAACCATTCCAAAATACGCGGACAAGTCAACCAAAACATTAAAAACAACCATTCCTTTTTCAAAAAATAATGAATTGGATTATGGCAAAGGGGTGTCGTGGTTTTGTGATAACTGTTTAAAGTACGGTTGGATAATTTTTATTCCTCTTGTTATATTAATTATTACTGCTGTATCGAATGGTGCAAACATTACAGATGGTATAGATGGTTTGGCTGCAGGCACCAGTGCGATTATCGGAAGTGTGCTGGGCATTTTGGCTTACGTTTCGGGTAATATGGTCTTCGCCGATTACCTCAATATCATGTACATTCCAAATACCGGTGAGTTGGTAGTGTTTATCGCTGCATTTATTGGGGCCTGTGTTGGGTTTTTATGGTACAATGCTTATCCGGCGCAGGTATTTATGGGCGATACCGGAAGTTTGGCCATTGGTGGCATCATCGCGGTTTACGCCATTGCCATTCGTAAGGAACTTTTGCTTCCTATTCTCTGTGGAATTTTTGTAGTTGAAAATGCCAGTGTTATTCTTCAGGTGTATTATTTCAAATATCAGAAGAAAAGAAAAGGCATAGAATTCGCGAGAGAAAATCGTTTGTTTAAAATGGCACCATTGCACCACCATTACCAGAAGCTTGGTTTTCACGAGTCGAAAATTGTGGTTCGTTTTTTCATAATCGGCATCATGCTGGCTGTGCTCACTTTAGTCACCTTAAAACTTCGTTAACTCATGAAACGCATCGTTATACTTGGCAGTGGAGAGAGTGGTGTTGGCAGTGCAATACTGGCCAGGGAAAAAGGGTATGAAGTTTTTGTAAGCGACTTTGGAAATATTCCAGAACAATACAAATCAGAACTACTGAAGGAGAACATCATTTTTGAAGAGGGTCACCACACCGAAGCACTCATATTGAATGCAAATGAGGTTATAAAAAGTCCCGGAATTCCTGAAACAGCACCTATTGTAAAAAAGTTAAAAGAACAAAACACACCGGTCATTTCCGAAATTGAATTTGCCGGTCGATTTACTAATGCAAAAACCATTTGTATTACAGGATCAAATGGCAAAACCACCACTACCTTGCTTACGTATCATATTTTAAAAAAAGCAGGTTACAATGTGGGCTTGGGAGGTAATGTAGGAAAGAGTTTTGCTTTGCAGGTGGCGCGCGAAAACTTTGATTATTATGTGCTGGAGTTGAGTAGTTTTCAATTGGATGGCATGTTTGACTTTAAAGCTGATGTGGCCGTATTGCTGAACATCACACCCGACCACCTCGACCGTTACGAATACAATTTTGACAACTACACACGCTCAAAATTTCGCATTGTTCAGAATCAAACACCACAAAACTACTTTGTGTATTGTTTGGATGACACCACCATCACCACGTTTATGCAAAATCACCCCGTACATGCTACCTGTATTCCCTTCAGCATCAAGCAGGAAATAAAAGGCGATGGCGCTTACCTCAACGAAAAACAACTAACCCTTAATTATAAACCCAACCAACAACCCTTAATTATGACAATTGAACAACTCGCCTTACAAGGCAAACACAATGTTTACAATAGCATGGCCGCTTCAATAGCCGCCCGCATTGTTGACGTAAGAAAGGAGATTATTCGCGAAAGTCTCCAGGATTTTCAAAACATCGAGCACCGTTTAGAGTTTGTAGCCTCCATCAATGGTGTTGAGTTTATAAACGATTCCAAAGCCACCAATGTAAACTCCACATGGTATGCACTGGAAAGTATGGAAAAACCCGTGATATGGATTTGCGGCGGACAAGACAAAGGGAACGATTACAACGAATTAACTGACTTGGTTAAGGCACGTGTAAAAGCCATTGTATGTTTGGGTAAAGACAATAAAAAAATTATTTCTGCTTTCAAGAATGTGGTTGACACTATTATTGAAACAGATAACGCCGGCGATGCGGTGGCTACTTCCTTTAAACTTGGCAAAAAGGGAGACGTTGTGTTATTGTCTCCGGCATGTGCCAGCTTCGATCTTTATAAAAATTATGAAGACCGCGGCATGCAGTTCAAAGCAGCCGTACGCAGTTTGTAAAACAATAGCTAAAGAGCGGTTACACAGGAGATCTCAACATGAAACTATTTAACTATTTAAAAGGCGATAAAGTGATGTGGGCCATTATGTTCCTCTTTTCACTTTTATCAGTACTTGTGGTATATAGTGCAGTGGTAACTCTTGCGCACAAGTTTAAACAAGGACATACCGAATATTATTTGTTTAAACATTTGGTAATAGTAACGCTTGGGTTTTTGCTGGCTTACCTGTTTCATAAATTGAAGTACACCTTGTTTAGTAAAGTTTCACAAATAGGCATTGTGGTTTCAATTCCGCTTTTGTTGTATACCTTATTAAAAGGCGTTAGTGCAGGAGAGGCTTCACGCTGGTTGGAAATTCCGGGATTGGGGTTAACTTTTCAAACCTCGGATATTGCCAAACTTATGCTGATAATTTACGTTGCCAGAATTTTAACCGTAAAAGCCGATCAATTGAAAGAATTCAAAGCGGTGCTAAAACATTTGATATTGCCTGTTGGATTGGTTTGTCTTCTGATTTTGCCGGCGAATTTTTCAACAGCAGCGTTATTGTTTATTAATTGCATTGTGCTAATGTTTTTTGGAGGCATTCAGTTAAAGATTCTCCTTAAGCTGCTCGGCTTATTTTTGGTTTTTGCAGTTTTACTTTTTAGCTGGATTTGGTTAGCACCGGATACAATACCTGGCGGCCGCGGTGTTACCTGGAAATCGAGAATTGAAAGTTTCTCGAATGGCGATGCAAAAAGTAATTACCAGAGCGAACAGGCAAAGATTGCGATAGCCACAGGCGGTTTAATTGGCAAAGGCCCCGGCAACAGCACACAAAGAGCGTTTCTGCCACAGGCTTCATCCGATTTCATTTACGCCATCATCATAGAAGAATACGGCTTGTTGGTAGGGTTTAGTATTTTGTTTCTATACATGATTTTATTTTACCGGGGGGTAAAAATATTGCGGGATAATGGAAAGCCATTTGGGGGTTTACTGGCTATTGGTCTTTCTTTCAGTTTGGTGTTTCAGGCCTTAGTAAACATGGCGGTTGCTGTAAATCTTTTTCCGGTTACCGGTCAACCCTTACCATTAATCAGTATGGGTGGAACTTCAATTTGGTTTACCATGATTGCATTGGGAATAATTATCAGCGCCAGTAAAAGTATAGAAGATAAAACGGAGGAAAATCTTGAAGCCGCTTAAACTTATATTCAGCGGAGGGGGCACAGGAGGCCATATTTTTCCTGCAATTGCCATTGCAAATGCGGTTAAAGAACTGGTGCCGCATGCGGAAATACTGTTTGTAGGCGCTATCGGGCGCATGGAAATGGAAAAAGTGCCTGCGGCCGGTTTTAAAATTGAAGGCATTACCATTGCCGGATTACAAAGAAAATTTTCATGGTCTAATTTGAAACTGCCCTTTCTTATTCTTCGAAGTTTGCTAAAAACAAAAAAACTACTGAGCGAATTTCGTCCTCATGCTGTTGTTGGTACCGGAGGATACGCAAGTGGTCCCCTTTTACGCTCTGCCGTCGCTAAAAAAATTCCTATCCTGATTCAGGAGCAAAATTCCTATGCAGGCATTACAAACCGCCTCCTTGCAAAACATGCCGCTAAAATTTGTGTAGCTTATGACGGTATGCAAACGTATTTTCCTGCTGAAAAAATTATTGTAACAGGCAACCCGGTGCGACCGGAAGTGATTGCCGTTGAAGGGAAAAAGCGGGAAGCACTCGACTATTTTAATTTAAAGGAAAACAAAAAAACGGTTTTGGTAATTGGGGGAAGTTTGGGAGCGAAAGCCATCAATGAAACTGTGGGAACACAGCTATCCGAATTTTCCACACACAACGTACAGGTCATATGGCAATGCGGAAAAACCTATTTTGAAACCGCTAAGGCCCAGTCGCAAAGCTTTCTGAACAAAGGTGTTTGTTTGATGGAATTTATTACCCGCATGGATTTGGCCTACGCTTGCGCTGATGTGGTGATTTCTCGTGCAGGAGCCGGAGCTATTTCAGAGCTTTGCCTTGTTCGCAAACCAAGTATTTTAGTACCACTGCCAACGGCAGCAGAAGATCACCAGACCAAAAATGCCATGGCTCTGGTGAGTAAACAGGCAGCTTTGTTGGTTACTGATAAGGATTGCCAAACCAAGTTGATATCCGAGTGTATGGCTCTCCTGGCCAATGAAAGTCAACAAAGCCGCCTCAGCAAAAACATAGGCGCATTAGCCCAACCGGATTCCGCAAGGAGGATTGCAAAGGAAGTTCTGACATTAGCCAAATACACAGAAGTATGAAGGTGTTGGATTATAAATTGTATTATTTTCTTGGTGTTGGCGGAATAGGCATGAGCGCTCTTGCACGGTTTTTTAAGCACCATGGAAAAGAGGTTAGGGGCTATGACAAAACAGTATCTGCATTAACACATGAACTAGAGAAAGAAGGTATACTTTGTCATTATAATGAAGATGCGGGTGGACTTAAACAAACATTAAGCAAGTTCTTAAAAGAGGAGGTATTGGTGGTGTATACCCCTGCTGTTCCAGTCACGCATTCAGAATACCTTTACTTTATTGAACACAATTACACCATTCACAAACGCTCGGTAGTATTGGGAGCTATTACCAAACAGTATAAAACTATTGCTATTGCAGGCACTCACGGTAAAACCACCACCACCACCTTGGTAACACACTTGCTAAAATCGGCGGGTTTAAATTGTTTCGCCTTTATGGGGGGCATTTCAAAAAACCACGGTACCAATTTGGTGTTAGGGGATGCCAAACTGCCGAATCCTCTATTTGTTGTGGAAGCCGATGAATACGACAGGTCATTCCTTACCCTGGAGCCTTATATTGCCCTGATTACAAGCGTGGATGCGGATCATCTTGATATTTATGGAGACGATGGCAGTGTGAAGGAAGGGTACCGTTTGTTTGCTCAAAAACTAAGGCCAGGGGGTGTTTTGCTTGTTAAAAAAAATGTTGATAATGATTTGAAGCTCACCGAACATCGCCTCATCTACTCATTAAATTTAGATACTGAATACCGTGCCGAATCGATACGTGTAGAAGATGGGCGGTTTGTGTACGATTATAAAAGCCCGATTGAAGATATACCTACCGTTGTTTTAGGTTTGCCGGGCATGCACAACGTGGAAAATGCCATTGCCGCGGTAGCCATTGCCCAGCAACTCGGTGTTAAGGGAGATGTGATAAAAGAGGCTTTACGTTCTTTCAAAGGTGTGAAACGCCGTTTCGATTACAGGGTAAATGCACCCGGCAGAATTTACATCGACGATTATGCGCATCATCCGGAGGAACTTAAGGCTACCATTAATTCGGTGAAGTATTTGCATCCGGGGATAAAAATCACTGGTATCTTCCAGCCGCACTTATTTACCCGAACCAGAGATTTTGCAGATGATTTTGCGGAAAGTCTGGATTTGCTCGATGAATGTATACTTCTGGATATTTATCCGGCACGAGAAAAGCCAATTGAAGGAATAAGTTCGGAATGGTTGATGGGTAAAATGAAAAGTAAAAATAAAAAATGCATGAGTAAGGAGCAGGTAATAGCCGATATTAAACAAAATCCAAGAAAGTTGTTGCTTACGATGGGAGCCGGGGACATAGACCAACTTATTGAACAGATTGAAGCCATTTTGCTTTAAATAGAACACGTGATACTGAAATCAAAATATAAAAAGTGGATCCAATCAAGTGCTTGGTTACTTGTGCTTAGTGGTCTTATATTTTCACTTGGTTTTGTTTCTAAAAAGGAAAGGGAGATAGTTGCAAAAACCATTAGCATTGACATACTCAACAATGAGGAAAATCTTTTTCTGAATGAGAGCGAAATAAAGGCGTTTGTTCAACAAAGAGAAAAACCGGTCTTGGGTCAAAAATATGCTCAGCTTGATATTCCTAAATTGGAGAAGGTTTTGAATGCTCATCCGGCCATTGAGAACGCTGAAGTTGCAGCCACCCTCAACGGAGAAGTAAAATTAGAGGTTACGCAACGTACGCCGCTGGTCAGGGTAATTAATAAGAACGGTGAAAGCTATTACATTGACAAACAATCGAAATTAATGCCGCTAAACGAAAATTATTCTTCTCGCGTAATCATTGCAAATGGTGAGATTTTTGAGCCCTACGACAGACGCTCTCAATTTTCGGTAGATCAAATCTCAAATAACAAATCCTTTAGTGAAGTCAGCATATTAGATGATGTATTGGCAATTACCAGATACATTCAATCCGATAGTCTTCTGAATGATCTCATTCATCAGATATATGTAAATAAGGATCAGGAGTTGGAAGTGTTTCCTGTTTTTGGTTGCCAAAAAATAATTTTTGGAAAGGCTGAACGGCTCGATGAAAAGTTTAATAAGCTGAAATTATTTTATAAACAAGGAATAAATAAAACTGACGGCTGGAATAAATATGCCAGCCTCAATTTAAAATATAAAAACATGGTGGTTTGCACCAAAAAATAAGTGTATGGAAAAAAAATTGAACGCCGGTAATCCGAATTTACCTTCCGAATTGGTGGTGGGTCTTGACCTTGGTACAACAAAAATAGCAGCTATTGTTGGGCGAAAAAATGAATTTGGAAAGGTGGAGATTTTAGGTGTTGGTAAAGCTGAATCGCTTGGTGTAAATCGTGGTGTGGTGGTGAACATTGAACAGACTGTTGCGTCCATTCGTGCAGCAGTTGAAGCGGCTGCAGATAAAGCAAATGTCGACATAGGTGAAGTGGTGGTTGGCATCGCGGGTCAGCACATAAAAAGCATGCAACACCGTGGCATGATCATGCGCCAAAGCACTGAGGATGAAGTGAGTCAAAAAGACATCGACAACCTTATCGACGATATGCACCGATTGGTGATGAGTCCGGGAGAGGAAATCATTCACGTTATTCCGCAGGAATACATTATCGATAATGAGGCCGGTATTAAAAACCCAATCGGCCATGCCGGCATTCGTTTGGAAGGTAATTTTCATATCATCACAGGACAGGTAAGCGCAGTAAAAAATATTTTTAAGTGTGTGGATCGTGCCGGATTAAAAACGGTAGATCTTAATCTTGAACCTCTAGCCAGTGCCGATGCGGTATTGAGCGACGAGGAGAAAGAAGCCGGCGTAGTGTTGGTGGATATAGGCGGTGGCACAACCGATGTGGCTATCTTTTATGACGGCATTATCCGCCACACAGCGGTTATTCCGTTTGGCGGCAACATCATCACGGACGATATTAAAGAAGGTTGCAGTATTATCCGCACACAGGCCGAGCAGTTAAAAGTAAAATTTGGTTCAGCACTTGCACAGGAAAATCAAGAGAACGAAATCATTTCCATACCCGGTCTGCGCGGAAGACCACACAAAGAAATTTCAGTTAAATTTCTTGCTCAGATCATACAAGCAAGAATGGAAGAAATTTTAGAGTTTGTTTTGTTTGAAATAAAAAGCAGTGGATTTGAACGAAAGTTGTCCGCGGGTATTGTCGTTACTGGAGGCGGTTCATTATTAAAACACCTCTCGCAACTTATCATGCTTACAACAGGCATGGATTGCCGCATTGGAACACCCAACGAACATTTAGCCGGTAGCGATGATGAATTAAAAAATCCTTTGTATGCCACAGGTGTAGGATTGGTAATGAAAGGTATTGATAAATATGAGAAAGCAGCTAAGCGTGGCAGAAATACCAGTAAACAACAGGTAGAGTCTGTAAAACCGGAAGAGGTGCTTAATGAGAAAAAAGTTGTAGGGCACTCACAACGTAAACTAGGTAGTTTTTTCACAGGTATATTGGAAAAAACCCGCGATTGGATGAGCGATGATATAGAATAAATGAACAATTAATAACCCTTAAATAGAAATACCATGATGCAATTTGATTTACCACAAGAAGAACGCTCCATTATAAAAGTAGTTGGAGTTGGTGGAGGGGGAAGTAATGCAGTTAACCACATGTTCCGTTTAGGAATTAAGGGGGTTGACTTCATTATCTGTAATACCGATAAACAGGCTTTAGAGAAGAGTCCTGTGCCAAATAAAATCCAGTTGGGGGCCAAATCTACCAAGGGTTTAGGTGCGGGTTCAATTCCCGATGTTGGAAGAGATGCTGCTCTTGAATCGATAGATGACATTAAAAATTATCTTGGAGATAATACCCAGATGGTGTTTATTACCGCGGGTTTAGGCGGCGGTACAGGTACCGGTGCGGCTCCTGTTATTGCCAGTATTGCAAGGGAGTTAGGCATTTTAACAGTGGGTATTGTAACATTACCTTTTGCTTTTGAAGGTAAAAAACGCCGCGCTCAGGCCGAAGCAGGTTTAGAGGAACTAAAAAAATACGTTGACACTTTGTTGGTAATTGGAAATGACAGGCTTCGTGAAATTTATGGCAATCTGAAAATGAGCGAGGCTTTTGCGCATGCCGATGATGTGTTGAAAGGTGCAGCAAAAAGTATTGCAGAAATTATCAGTCTGCACATGCACATTAACGTTGATTTTAATGATGTGAAAACGGTAATGAAAGACAGCGGTGTGGCCATTATGGGCTCAGCCATTGCAAGCGGAGAAAAGCGCGCATTAAGAGCTGTGGAAGAAGCATTAAATTCCCCTTTGCTCAACGATAGCGATATTTCAGGCGCACGTCATGTGTTACTTAACATCATGAGTGGTAGTGATGATATTGATATGGATGAGTTTGGCGACATTACTGATTATATTCAGGAGGCAGCCGGTGGTAGTGCTGAACTTATTACCGGCTATGGCACCGATTCTACTTTAGGCGACCACGTGAGTGTAACGATTATCGCTACCGGATTTAAAACCAATCAAAACGCCGGACAAGAGAATCCATTTGTAAGAGACCGAAAAGTGGTGAGTCTGGATGAGACGCCGGTAGAAGTTGTGAACGAACCTATTCAAACGAACATCATCGACGCCATCCAGAGCGCAGAGCCTTTTGTTTACATCAGAAACGAAGTAGAAGAGGAATTGTTGAGCGAAACCAATTTACCTGAATTGGATTTGAATGAAGAACTTCAAATGAATAGCGTTGAAGCATATTCTTCAGAAAATTCAGAAGACGCTTTGGCAGAGACACATACTGAGGAGTTCACATTCAATGTAATTGAAGATGAAACACCTGCTGTGCAAACAAATAGCAGCCACAACATCACAAGCAGCAATGAACAAGATACCATCGAACGTGAGGAGCAGATTCGTTTGGCTCAGGAGAGAATTCGCAAGCTAAAGGAAATCACACTTAAAATGAGAAGTCCGGATGGTTTGGCAGCGCTTGAAAAGCAAACTGCCTTCGAAAGAAAAAATATTGTTCTTGAGAATAAAATGCCGAGTCAGGAATCTAATGTATCTCGGTATACCTTAAGCGAAGGAAGCGATAAAAAACTTGAGATACGTCCAAACAACTCCTTTCTGCACGACCGGCCTGATTAATCAGGTTGACTCCTGATAAAATGCAGTCCCGTAAGACTGCATTTTTTGTTTTCTGTTATTTAATTTTATCCGCAGACCGGAAATAAAATCACACCAGTGAATCAAAGCATTCAATTAAAAAAAATACGTATTACGCAACTTGAAGAAGGTATTGTAGAAAATTATTTTTTAGGCGGTGAATATATTGAGGTTGAAGATTTTCGAGAATTACGAAGAGAGAATTTAAGATTAATGAACGGAAAACCATATGTTGTTTTAGTGTCGGCTGATGAATTAACCAGTTTTACCAAAGAGGCCAGAGAGTTTGTAGCCAGTAAAGAATTTGCCGGAATTACCATTGCCAAAGCACTTTTAATAGCCGGCTTAGGGCAACGCATTATTGGGAATTTTTATATGAAAGTGAACAAACCACACATTAAAACTAAACTGTTCTCAGACAGAGAAAAGGCTGTGGATTGGCTGCGACAAAATTATTTTGAACACAAACATCTTCGCTAGTAAATGGTAAGTTAAAGATTGTAATGATTACACCACAATGTTCACAATTTTTTTCGGAACAACAATAATTTTTTTCGGATTGGCACCATTTAAATGTTTTTGTACTTCCTCTCTGCTCAGTACTTCTTTTTCAATTTCAGTTGCAGATAAGGTTGCCGGCAATTCAATGTTAAGCCGCATTTTTCCATTAAAAGAAATTGGGTAGTTGAATGAGTCTTCAATTAAATATTCGGCTTTAAATTCAGGAAACGCAGCACGGGCTATGCTTTCAGTGTGACCCAATTTTTCCCAGAGTTCCTCTGCAATGTGAGGTGCATAGGGAGAGATTAGGACAAGCAGCGGTTCTAAAATGGTTTTTTTATTGCATTTCAGTTCACCCAGTTCGTTCACGCAAATCATAAACGTGCTCACTGAGGTATTGAACGAAAAACGTTCAATGTCTTCTGAAATTTTTTTTATGGTTTTGTGCAGGGTTTTAAGTTCGGCCTTTGTTGCTTGTCCTTCGCTGATTTTAAAACCTTCAGAGCTGTGAAATAACCTCCAGAGTTTTTTCAAAAATCCTGAAACTCCTGTAATGCCATTGGTGTTCCAAGGTTTGCTTTGTTCAAGTGGACCAAGAAACATTTCATACAAACGTAGAGTGTCGGCGCCAAATTTTTCGCAAATAAGGTCAGGAGTAACAACATTGTACCAGCGTTTACTCATTTTTTCTACTACAGCACTACAAATCAGTTTCCCATCTTCAAGTTCAAAAGAAACATTTGAAAAATCATCTCTCCATTTTTTCAAAGCTTCAATATTCACGACATTATTTTCCACAAGATTAACATCAATGTGTATGTCAGTGGTATCATAATTCTTTATTAAACCGGCAGACACTATTTTATTGTCTTTATTGGATCGATGAATGATTGAAGAGGTACCCTGTATCATTCCCTGATTGATTAATTTTTTCATGGGCTCATCAAATGGCACATGGCCCAGGTCAAAAAGTGCTTTGGTCCAAAAGCGCACATACAATAAATGGCCTGTGGCGTGCTCGCTGCCTCCGATATAGAGATCAACATTTTGCCAGTATTGCATGGCTTTTTTATCAGAAAAAGTGTTTTTGTTCTGTGCATCCATGTAACGCAGGTAATACCAGCTGCTTCCGGCCCAACCCGGCATGGTGCTGTGTTCGAACTCGTATTTGTTTTGGTATTTCCAATTTTTAGCGCGGGCAAGTGGTGGTTCTCCTTCCTCGGTAGGCAAAAATTTGTCAACTTCAGGTAATTTCAGAGGCAACTCGCTTTCCGGAATCGGGTAGGGTATACCTTCCTTGTAGTAAATCGGAATGGGTTCACCCCAATACCGTTGTCTACCAAAAACCGCATCCCGTAAACGGTAATTTATTTTATGTTTGCCAATACCTCTTTCTTCTATGGTTTTTATGGCTTCAGTAATTGCTGTGTTCACCAAAAGGTTATTCAAAAAACCGGAGTGCTGCATTGTGCCGGTCTTTTCTTCCCAGGCTGTTTTTTCAAAATCGTGTTCCTGGTTAGGAAGTATTACTTGTGGTCGTTCAATTCCAAAATGTTTGGCGAAACGAAAATCGCGCTGGTCATGAGCGGGCACCGCCATTACAGCGCCGGTACCATAGCCTACCAAAACGTAATCGCCCACCCACACCGGCACTTGTTTGCGCATGAAGGGATGTTCTGCGTAAGCTCCGGTAAATACGCCGCTGATGTTTTCAATTTCGGCTTGGCGCTCACGCTCACTGCGGTTCTTTGATTTTTCTATGTAAGCTTTAACTTGTGCCGCTTGTTCTTTTGTAGTGATTTTTTCTACCAGCGGGTGTTCGGGCGCAAGGGTCAGGAAGGCCACCCCAAAAATGGTATCCGGGCGCGTGGTAAACACTTCAATTTCTTCTTTTGAATCCTGAATTTTAAACTTGATGCTGCTGCCCTCTGATCGTCCTATCCAATAGCGTTGTGATTCTTTCAGGCTCTCGGGCCAATCAATGTTATTCAATCCGTCGAGTAAACGTTGTGCATAGGCGGTAATGCGCATGCTCCATTGTTTCATGAGTTTGCGTTCAACAGGGTAACCACCGCGTTCACTCACCCCGTCTTTCACTTCATCGTTTGCCAAAACGGTACCAAGTGCAGGGCACCAGTTCACGTATGCCTCGCCTAAATATGCGAGACGAAAGTTCATTAGTATTTCGTTTTGTGTTTTTTCGTCAAAATTTTTCCATTCAACGGCATTAAATGGTTTAAGGTCATTTTCAACATCGCCGGTAAGTATGCCTTGTTCAAGACCGGAATAGCCAACTCGTTCAAAGATGGCAATCAGTGTTGAAATAGGTTCAGCTTTATTGCTGATGGGGTTATACCAGGCGTTGTACAATTGCAGAAAAATCCATTGTGTCCATTTGTAATACCCGGGGTCAGAGGTCCGCACCTCGCGTTCCCAATCAAATGAAAAACCAATTTTATCCAACTGTTCGCGATAACGGGTAATGTTTTGTTCGGTGGTAATGGCCGGATGTTGTCCTGTTTGTATGGCATACTGTTCAGCCGGTAAGCCAAAAGAATCGTAGCCCATAGGGTGCAGCACATTAAATCCCTGGTGACGCTTGAACCTGGCCATAATGTCAGAGGCAATATAACCTAAAGGATGTCCAACATGTAAGCCCGCACCTGAAGGGTAGGGAAACATATCAAGCACATAATATTTTGGTTTATCGGAATTATTTTCGGCCCTGAATGTTTTGTGTTTTGCCCAATACGCCTGCCACTTTTTTTCTATCTCGGTAAAATTATAGTCCATTTTTGCTGCAATAAGGCCCCAAAGATAAATAAATTAAGCTATTGGCGCTCTAAAGGCAAGGGCTTCATTTGGCGGTTTTCATCGTCTCTGCTCATTTGGGGCAAACGGTACTGGTGGCTCACATCAAGGTAAATGAAATCGAATTCGCTGCCTACTTTTCCAATGAGCCGGTAACAACCTGGTCCACTGAAAGGATAGACTCTCGCAGAGGGTGGAAAGTGAACGGTGTCTATCCAATACCCTTCCAGGTCGATAAAAGTACCAAAGTACATTTTTTCGCCCTTATGTGTGCCGGTGTATTTAATGCTCACCAGATAGCCAATAATTTCTACTGTTTTACCTTCCAGGTTTTTTAGATCACGGCTCAATAAACCATTTTTCACTTTGTTTTTTAAAAGACTAAACGGTGAGCATAAAGAAAATCCCAGCAATTCTATTTCATCGAGGGCATCGTCGAGGCAATTGTTTTCAAGTTCAGGTAAGGAAAAGGTTTCAGGTTCAACTTCGAAGAGCTCATGTTTATGGTCTTCTTTTTTACGCGGATTGATTTGCATGTGGGCTTCCCACAGCAAGGCTTTTTTATTGGGGTGCAAATTCTGAAAGGCCCCAACGCGTATGAGCAAACGCAATTGATCTATGGATATAGAGGTACGTCTGATAAAATCATTTACATCTTTATACGGGCCACCCACTTCCCTTTCATTGAGCAGCAGGTGAATGGTTTTTTCTTCTAACTCCGAAATCAAATGCAAACCCAGATAAATGCGTTTGCCCTTAATGCTTGAATGCACCCCACTGTGGTTAATATCAGGGGCTACAATTTCAGCGCCATGCATGCGGGCTTCGTGCACATAAAGGTCTTTTCGGTAAAAACCCCCACCATTGTTGAGTGTGGCTACCATGTATTCAAGCGGGTAGTAGGCTTTCAGATACAAGGCCTGATAACTTTCTACGGCATAGCTGGCCGAGTGACCTTTTGAAAAAGCAAAATTTGCAAAACTTTCTATTTGATTCCAAATGTCACTAACGGTTTCTATTGGGTTGCCTTTGGCCAAACAGTTTTGAAAAAAACGGTCTTTTACTTTTTCAAATTCGTTGCGTTGTTTAAATTTCCAGCTCATGCCCCTGCGCAGGTAATCTGCATCAGCCAAAGAAAGACCGGCATACAAATGGGCAATGCGAATGACGTCCTCCTGATACACCATTACGCCGTAAGTTTCGGCCAGAAGATCGTAAAGCGCCGGATTTTTTTCACGGGCTTCCTTGCGTTTTTCTTCGCTTCGAAAACGCACAATATACTCGCGCATCATGCCGCTTTTGGAAACCCCCGGACGAATGATGGAACTGGCCGCCACCAGGCGCAGGTAATCCTCGGCTTTTAATTTGGCTAACAACATACGCATGGCAGGCGACTCCACGTAAAAACAGCCTATGCATTTTCCGGCACGCAGCAAATCTTTTATAGCCGGATCTTTTTTTAGTAAGGGAATGTTGTGAACGTCAACGTTTACCCCCCGGTTTTCGGCAATCAGTTGCACAGCATCTTTTATTTTGCCGAGACCACGTTGACTAAGAATATCAAACTTAAATAAACCAATGTCTTCGGCTTCCAACATGCTGAATTGTGTGGTGGGATAGCCTTTTGGAGGAAGTATGGTGGCCGAATAGTTGCTGATGGGTTCTTCAGAAATGAGGATACCACTGGAATGAATGCTTAAGTGACTGGGCAAACCATGAATTACTTGACTGTATTTTAGAATTAGTTGACCCATGTGGTCAGTATCTTTTGGATTTTTTACCGATTGCAGTTTGTCAATTTCCTGAGCAGGAAGACCAAATACTTTTCCCAGTTCGCGTATTACGGCGTCGTGCTGGAAGGTGGAATAGGCCCCTAAAAGAGCAGTTCGTTCGTAGCCAAAGCGTTCAAAAATATAACGTGTAAGTTCATCGCGGTCGGTCCATGAAAAATCGATGTCAAAATCGGGCGCATTACTGCGGTGTTCGTTGATGAAGCGCTCGAAGTAAAGATCAAGGTCAATGGGATCTACATCCGTTATGCGCAGCAAATAGGCCAGCATGCTGTTGGCGCCACTGCCTCGTCCCACATAAAAAAAGTTTTTGCGGCGCGCGTAACTGGTAATGTCCCAGTTGATAAGATAATACGAGGCAAATTGTTTGTCGCGCACAATTTCCAGTTCTTTCTCAATGCGTTTGTAGACTTCTTCAGCAGGCTTTGGATAACGGTAAGGCAAACCTTCAATGGCTAGAGCGCGAAGAAGTTCTATATCGCTTTCAATACTTTCACTGTAGTGTTTGAGATTTTTGTTGGAGAGTTTGCCGTAAACAAATGTTACATCACACGAATGAAGGATGTGCTCTGTATTTCTTATAATCTCTGGGTAAGCCGAAAAACGCGCGTACAACTCTTCACGCGTTGGCACCATCTCATCTTCCCGGGCCTGCTCTTGTATTGGAAGTTTACTCAGCAAACAGTTTTTATCTATTGCTCTCAGCAAACGGTGTGCGTTGAACTGTTTGCGGTGAACAAAACTGAGGGCTTGCAACACCACAAGTTTATTTATGTGGTTTTTAAGGGAAGAAAATCCAAGAGCTGATAGTTGTTTGGAAGAGATGCCTATGTATTCGTTCTCACGAAGCGCCTTATCGGGGCAGGAAGTGAATGGGTAAACAACAAAGGCATTTTTAAACTCCGGAGCACAGTTTTGTATTGTTTTTTTTTTGTGAAGTTGGGCGCTGAGTTCTTCATTGAGTTCTCTGAATCCTGCATTGTTTTTAGCTATACCAATGTAGCGTTGTTGTATACCGTCCCTGAAATCGATGCCAGGAATCACTTTTATGCCGGTGTTTTGGCTCAATCGCAAGGCATCCAGTATGGCGGACGTGTTGTTGATGTCGCTCAGCACAAAGTGTTGGTAGCCTTTGGTTTTTATTTCTTCCAGGAGCTCTTCAACGGAAAGCAGTCCGTAACAAAAACTATAACAGGTATGGCAGTTGAGGAGCATGGGTTTGATTGTGAGCTATCGGTCACCCTTCGACTCCGCTCAGGGTGACGTTTCCATTTACATCAAATGCATTTGAATGTGTCGTGCTGAGTGGATTCGATTTCGCCATGCTGAGCGGAGTCTTGTTTGTCATGCTGAGCAGCTTGCCCTGAGCCTGCCGAAGGGGAGTCGAAGCATGTTTTTTATTTATCCCATTAAACAAATTTGTATCCCGTTTGTCAAGGTCCAAGCCCGCTGCGCGCATAACAGCGTCTTCCCCAAATCGCCGTTTCATTTTATCCATAGCGGTATACAATTGCACTTGTTCAACAGTATCCTCAAACAAATTAAATTGGTAGGTGCCTTGTATGAGGTGACTGAAACGTATCCCAATCAAACGGATGAGCATGCGTTTTTGAAACAATTTATCAAACAACTCTTTTACTTTTTCAATCAGCAGACTGTCCATCGCCGTATAGGGCACACGACACTGCATGGTAAAGGTGTTAAAGTCGGAGTACCTTATTTTTACCGTTACGCAGGAAGTCAATTTTTCTTCTTCCCGCAATTGGTAGCCCAGTTTTTCGGTCATGCTTACCAACACGCGTTTCAAATGCCCCACATCAATGGTGTCTTTTTCAAAGGTACATTCGGTGGAAATCGATTTGCGTTCATTATAAGGTTCTACCGGCGAGTTATCAATGCCGTTGGCTTTTTTCCATATCACCGTGCCGTTCTCACCAAGCAAGTGCTGTAAAGTTTTTACAGGCATCTCCTGCAAGGTTTTTACTTTTTCAATGCCCATGCCCCTTAACAATTGGTAGGTTTTTTCGCCCACCATCGGAATTTTTTTAATGGATAAGGGTGCCAGAAAGTTTTTTTCGTTCCCGAAACCAATTTCCATTTGTCCATTGGGTTTGGCCTCTCCGGTGCCCACTTTGGAAACGGTTTTGTTTTGTGATAGCGCAAAGGAAATGGGCAATCGGGTTTCTTTAATAATCTTTTGCCTGATTTCAGTGGCCAGTTTGTAGCAGCCAAAAAAACGGTCCATCCCGCTGAGGTCCACATAAAACTCGTCGATGGACGCTTTTTCATACAGCGGCACATTTTCTTTAATGATGTCGGTTACCTGGTTGGAATAATTGCTGTACTGCTCGTGGTCGCCACGCACAATAATGGCATCGGGGCACAATTGCCTGGCCAGGCGCATGGGCATGGCGGAGTGTATGCCATAACTTCGGGCTTCGTAACTGCAGGAGGCCACTACGCCCCGGTCGCTGCTGCCGCCCACCAAAACCGGTTTGCCAATGAGTTTGGGATTAATGAGCCGTTCTACCGACACAAAAAAACTGTCTAAATCCATATGCATCACTTGCCGGTTCATCGCTTTTTGGCCCTACCGATTGGATGCCACAGATTGCGACATCCAATGCCGGTTTGCAAACACCTTAGCAGTAAAGCAAACCAACGGTAAGGGAAAGCTAAATTACTACGTAAAGCAGGAATGCCTTGCTATAAATTGTAGCTAATGGACAATAACAGGTCTCGCATACCAATTAAACAAAAAGAGGATTACATCAGGGCGTGCCCCTGACGAAGCGAAAGCCAGCTTTTATCTTTAATGTTTTTGCCTATTGGGGTCGGGCTACTCCGTATTATTACACATGCTCGCCCAAGACAAACATTTAGTTAATGTTTGGGCCGGCACATGTAAAAACAATGGCTTGCTGTCGCGCTCAAAGTCCTCAGGCAAGGTTCCGCGTTGCTCCAATCGCGTTGCTGGCTTTCCGCTACACCCTATAGAAATCGGGGCCCTCATACAATTCTAACAAGCTATCGCAAATGCCGAATCCAAAGCCCACTAAGTTTTGCCCATCCGATAAGCATTTTCAGAAGATGGCAATAAAAATGCTGCGGTTTCGCAAGTAAATGATTTTTTATAAATGGAATTAAGCAATTACAAATACTTAATTTCGTGTTAATCACTACTGGAAGAAATTTATGTACCATCTAATTGCGGTGCCGCTAGTTTCCATCCAGAAAAAATGAAACTATGTTAAACACAAACAGCAAAACTAAAATTGGGATATTAACCATAATACTACTGCTAGCAGTATCATCATGCCAATTAGCACGTTTTGTATTTTACAATTTTGCTGATGTTAAGGACTATAAAAAATTCCCATCTAGGCCTTTGAAAGTAAGCCCATCGCAGTTTAATTTTTATTCTACCACGAATGGAAAATACCCGAAACAATTAAACGGCATCCCGTTTGATAAGTATTTGGAGAACAACAAAACACTTGCATTTTTGATTATCAGAAATGATACCATTCAGTATGAAAAATATTTTAAAGGATACAGTGAAGAAAATATTGTACCATCCTTTTCAATGGCAAAATCAATAACGTCCATCTTAATTGGGTGTGCAATCGATGAAGGGTTAATAAAATCTGTAGACGAACCAATTACAAATTATATCCCCGAACTAGTAAAAAATGGGTTTGAAAAAGTTACAATTCAACACCTTTTACAAATGACATCAGGAATTAAGTTCAATGAAAGTTACGTCAACCCATTTGGAGATGCAGCTTCATTCTACTATGGCTTAAACCTTAGAAAACAGATAAGAAGAATGAAATTAAAAACTGAACCAGGAAGAACTTTTGAATATGTTAGTGGCAACACCCAGCTATTAGGTTTAGTTTTAGAACGCTCACTTGGCAATAGAACAATAAGCCAATATTTGCAAGAAAAGCTATGGACACCACTGGGTATGGAATACGATGCCACTTGGAGTATCGACAGAAAAAAGAACGGATTGGAAAAAACATTTTGTTGTTTAAATGCAAGGGCCAGAGATTTTGCAAAAATTGGTAGATTATATAAAAACCAAGGCGATTGGAATGGGAAACAAATTGTTTCTAAAAAATGGGTACAGGAATCCACAAAACTAGATTTATCAGATGGGAGTGTAAATTATTATCAATACCAGTGGTGGATGCCTACACCGGGGGTTGATTTTATGGCGGAGGGAATTTTGGGCCAGTTTATTTATGTTAATCCAAGTAAAAACATCATAATAGTTAGGCTTGGAAAAAACGAAGGAAAGGCAAACTGGTGGACAATTTTTACATCTTTAGCAAATGCATATTAGCAGCGCAGTGTTTCAAAAATATTATAGTGAGACAAGGCTTTGATTTTTGGAAAATAGAAAGCCCTCATTTAACCAAATACTCAGCTTTGTATAGAATACAACGTTAGTTTTAAACACTAAATTCATCCGCATCCCTCCCAACCGGAAAAGCGGTTCTGAATTCGTCCAGAGCAAGTTTATCCAATGTAATGGTTTCAATACACTCCTGATTATAATTGGCTTTGCTTAAAATGGTGCCTTTAGGATCAATCACCAAACTTTCTCCGGCATGCGAAATGCCGTTCCCATCTTTACCAATTCGGTTCACACCAATTACGTAACATTGATTTTCGATGGCCCTTGCAATCAATAATTGTTTCCAGGGATAGACTCTGGCTTCCGGCCAATTGGCCACATAAATCAACACATCATAATCCCAGGCCCCTTCTGCCGACTTTTTTATCCTGAACTTATTCCTGCTCCACACCGGAAACCTCAAATCATAACACACCAGCGGACAAACCTTCCATTCTCCAAGTTGTGCAATCAGTTTTTTTGCCCCGGCTTTAAAGTGTTCGTGCTCCTGACCCATACTAAACAAATGCCGTTTGTTATAGGTAAAAAATTCCCCATTGGGCTGCACCCAAAACAAACGGTTAAAATAATTTTCACGGTCTTTTACCGCTACACTGCCGCATATCACCGCGTTTTTTTCTTTGGCCTTTTGTAGCATCCACTTTAATGTAATGCCGTTGGCCGATTCGGCATTTTTTTTAGGATTCATGCTAAATCCGGTGGTAAACATTTCAGGAAGCACTATCAACTGGGTTTCTTCTTTAATGGATTGTATCAAAGCACCAAAGTGTTCAAGGTTTTTTTCCCGGTTTTCCCAATGCAAGAGTGTTTGTATGTAACTAACTTTCATAACACCTAAAGTAAGGATTTAAAAATGCAACACGCATAAATTTACATGATTTAATGGGTGCAAGTGCATCCCGAAAAATCATGAAATTTTCAGTGTGCTTTAAATTTGTATTTTTAAGCTGTGGTACCAATTTCGGTTGTTATAATCACCTTTAACGAGGAGAAAAATATTGAACGTTGCATTCTTTCAGTTAAGCATGTTGCAGAAGAAATTCTTGTGCTTGATTCGTTTTCTAAAGATGCCACAGCTGAAATTTGCTCTAAACATGGGGTTCGGTTTATTCAACGCGAGTGGGAAGGGTATTCGGCCAGTAAAAACTTCGCAAATCAACAAGCGGTCCACGATTGGGTTCTTTCGCTTGATGCGGATGAGGCTTTGAGTGAAGACCTTCAAAAGGCTTTACGTGAACTTAAAAAACAAAACCAGTTACACACCATGTCTTTCAACCGCTTGACAAATTATTGCGGTACCTGGATAAAACACAGTGGCTGGTATCCCGACAAAAAAATTCGCTTGTTTAACCGCAGTGTTGCACAATGGCAAGGTGCCCTGCATGAGGACTTGAAATTACCTCCCGATGAAAAAGTGAAGCACCTTAACCTCGATATTTTGCACTACAGTTACTACACACTCGACGATCACTTAAAACAAATTGACAAATACACCAACATTGCTGCAAAGGATTTGTATAATCGCGGTAAACGTCCGGCCGCCTATAAAATGATTTTAAATGCGTGGGCAAAATTTGTGTCGCACTATCTCATTCACCTGGGTTTTTTAGATGGTGCTGCAGGTTTAAAAATAGCCTGGTATTCAGCGTATGCAACCTATCTGAAATACAAAAAAGCCAGGGGAATGTATGCTTATGACTGAGTCGCCCAACATAATTATTAGCCGTTGCGACAGCATTGGCGATGTGGTGCTCACCCTGCCCATGGCCGGTGTTATCAAGTCCCGTTTCCCAAAAGCACGGGTTATATTTTTGGGAAGAACCTACACCAAAGAGGTGGTGGCCTTATGTGAGCATGTGGATGAGTTTTTGAATTACGATGAATTGAAACACCTGCCGCATGCAGAACAAATCGCCGTTTTTAAAAAGCTAAATGCGGAAGTGATACTTCATGTGTTTCCAAAAAAAGAAATCGCGCTTTTGGCTGAGCAAGCGGGAATTCCTTTGAGAGTAGGAACACTCAGCAGATTGTACCATTGGTATACCTGTAATCGTAAACTCCATTTGCCCAGAAAAAACTCTGATTTACACGAAGCCCAGTTGAATTTAAAGTTACTGGGACCTCTGGGTATAACGACCAACCTTAACTTGCAGGAAATTGCCGGGTTTTACGGTTTTAAAAACGTGCCGGAATTGCCTGAAAAGTTCAAATCCCTCATAGATGGTAAACGTTTTAATCTCATCCTGCACCCCAAGTCCAAAGGCAGTGCAAGAGAATGGGGACTGGATAACTTTCAAACGCTTTTTCAATTGTTACCTCCTGAAAAATTCAAGGTGTTTGTGAGTGGTACAAAAGAAGATGGAGAACAACTTAAGGATTGGTTAAAGTTGCACCCCCAACTTATGGATATTACGGGCAGCATGAGTTTAAAGGAGTTTATCGCGTTTATTGCGACCTGCGATGGATTGGTTGCCGCAAGTACCGGCCCACTTCATATTGCTGCAGCACTTGGTAAAACCGCAATAGGTTTGTTTGCCCCCATGCGACCCATACATCCCGGGCGCTGGAAACCCATAGGGCTTAAAGCCCAGGCCCTGGTAATGGATAAAAAATGCAACGATTGTAGAAAAGGCACACCCTGCCATTGCATCGCGGAAATAAGGGCACAACAGGTAATTGAATTACTTCCAAAAACATGACAGCATTTAAAGAAAAGGTGATTTGGATTACCGGAGCCTCTTCAGGCATTGGGGAAGCTTTGGCTTTGGAGTTTGCCAGACAAGGCGCCCGCTTGATATTATCGGCCCGGCGGGAAGATGAACTCAAACGTGTGGCAATGGCTACTCAACTCCCCAAACTGGATTTGATGATTTTGGCTTTTGATTTAAACAATACCTCCAATGCCAGAGGACTGGCTGCACAGGTGATAAATAAATTCGGAAGAATCGACATCCTGATCAACAATGGGGGCATGAGCCAGCGCAGCGAGGCTCTGGAAACCAAAGAAGACATTGAGCGTCAATTGATGGAAGTGAATTATTTCTCTGCGGTAAATCTTTCTAAAGCTGTTTTGCCATACATGAAACGCCAAAAGAGCGGACATTTAGTGGTGATCAGCAGCATTGCCGGTAAATTTGGGTTTTACCTGCGCTCAAGTTACAGTGCCGCCAAACATGCCCTCCACGGGTATTTTGAATCTCTGCGTTTGGAAACCGAAAAATCAGGTATAAAAATTTTATTGGTTTGTCCAGGAAAAGTAAAAACAGCGGTCTCTTTAAATGCGATCACTTCGAGTGGCGCTGCTCACAATGCCATGGACAAAAGTCATGAACATGCCATGAGCGCAGAGGCTTGTGCATTGCAAATTATGGCCGGTATTAAAGCGAACAAAGAAGAAGTGTTGATTGGGGGAAAAGAATTGCTGCTGGTGAAAATCAAACGATTTTTTCCGGCACTATTCTCAAACTTGGTGCGTCGACAAAGTTCTTATTAAAACGGCTTTTTTTTACTAACTTTAATTTTGAGTCACGTTTTGTCATGCGGTTTAAGTTAATACTGCTTTTTACTTCACTCCTGATTTGGGGTCAGGCTCAGATCATAAATGCCTATGCTGACGTTACCGCGATCTCAGGCCAAACGATCAGTGTAGCAAGTGTGGATGAAGCGGGGGATACTTTCGAGGTGGGGGAGGCGGTTATTCTAATGCAAATGCAAAGCGATTGTATTGGCTCAAACACAACCAACGTAGCAACCTTCGGAGACTTAGGTTCAATTGGGTCTGCCGGGGTTTATGAGATTAGGTACATTTCTTCTCTCACCGAAAGCGCAGGCTTGCCGGTTACCCTGGTTTTAAATTCCGCCTTGAGCAACACTTATTCAATCGGAGCCGCTTCAAGAGTGCAGGTCATAAGTTTTCCTTTGTTTGGTTCGCCCAATTTTACCACCGCCGGAAATTATGTGGCTAAAGCCTGGGACGGCACTACAGGTGGATTGCTTGCCTTTCAGGTTAACGGCACACTTACACTGGCCAATAATTTAAGCGCAAACGGGTGCGGATTTAGAGGTGGTTCAGCATCTGCGAATTTTTATAGTGGTGGTACCGGCTGCACAACAACAGAATATATCAGAACATCCAATCACACCAGAGCAGGCCGCAAAGGAGAAGGCATCTACAGAACAACCAATATCAATTTTCTCCACGCAAGAGGAAAATTATTGAATGGTGGAGGCGGTGGAAGCGAACGTATCAATTGCGGTGGCGGAGGTGGAGGAAATTTCACGACAGGAGGTACAGGCGGTATTGGCTGGTCATGCACGCCACCCGGACCCGGTGGAGGTGGATTAGGCGGACTCTCCTTATCAGCACAAATTTCTGCTTTCAGGATTTTTATGGGCGGCGGCGGTGGCGGCGGGCAGCAAAACGATTCACAAGGCACTGCAGGTGGTAATGGTGGAGGTATTGTGCTGATTAAAGCGTCAGCCATAATAACCAGCGGAGCCTGTGCAGGAAGGAGCATAAGTGCAAATGGAAATTCAGTCACCGGCCTAACAAACGATGGTCAGGGTGGAGGAGGCGCCGGAGGATCGATTGTGTTAGAAGTGGGGAGCTGGAGTATTGCGGCCGGTTGTCAGTTAACGGTTTCTGCAAATGGAGGTAACGGAGGAACCGCTAATACCAGTACGCATGCGGGCGGCGGCGGTGGCGGACAAGGTGTGGTAATTTATTCGAGTGCACAACCCACCAGCAATCTGAGTACCCTTACAAACAATGGCACACCCGGTTGTAACAACAACAGCAACCCTTGTACCAATTTAGCCGGAGCTCCTTCAGGATCAAACGGCAATGGTGTATTTTCAGGATTAAACAACCCTTTGCCTGTTGAATTAAGCACATTTTATCTTCAACGGAAAAACGCTTCGGTTCAGTTACACTGGGAAACCAGTAGCGAAAAAAGCAATTTATATTTTGAAGTTCAACGCTCAGCTAATACTGAGGATTGGCAGACTTTAACGCGTATTGAAGGCGCCAACACCTCTTCGATAATCCGACAGTATGAATATTTGGACAAAGATGCGCCGAATGATTTGACATACTACAGGCTCAAACAGATGGATAAGGATGGAAGTTTTCAATACTCCACAATTTTATTTGCGGATGGTACAGAAACAGATGGCATACATGTTTCCATTTTTCCTAATCCTGTTGAAGAAGAGTTGACCTTGAAAATTTCATCAGAAGCCATGATCCGAATCTCACAACTGGAGATTTACAATAGTAAGGGCCAAAGAGTTTATGAGCACCCTAAATCAGCATTGAACGATGTGTTTCAGGAGAAAGAGGTTAACCTAGTTCAGAACCTTGAACCCGGCCTCTATTCGTGTTTGATTGTGCTTGGTGAAAAAGTCTTTAGTTTGAAATTTTTTGTTCTAAACTAGTTGAATCGATTAGATCCGCTTCAAACAAAAGCGAGAAGTGATGTTTTACTTTGATTTTTATTTCGTTTAAATCCACATCCCTTCCCAATTCTTTATTTAAACTGGTAACGGCTTTGTCATTGATGCCGCAGGGAATGATGTTGTTAAAATAATCCAGATTGGAATTCACATTAAAGGCCAGGCCGTGCATGGTTACCCAACGGCTGCAACGTACCCCCATGGCACATATTTTTCGTGCCTTCAATGGGTTCTCCACATCCAGCCAAACACCAGTTTCTCCTTTGCTCCGGCCGGCTTCAATCCCGTATTCCTTTAAAGTGAGGATGATGCACTCCTCAAGCAAGCGAAGGTATTTGTGAATGTCGGTAAAAAAGTGGTCGAGGTCCAGAATAGGGTAAACAACCAATTGCCCGGGGCCATGATAGGTGATGTCTCCGCCACGGTTGATTTTGTAATACGTGGCTTGTTTTTTTTCGAGCTCTGTTGAATTGATGAGCAAGTGTTTTTCATCTCCGCTTTTTCCAAGCGTGTAAACATGAGGGTGTTCAACAAACAATAAATGGTTTTTAGTGGGAATTTGATCTGCGTCAGGAAGAGAACGGTTAGTGGTTTTGCGATCAATGGTTGTTTTAAACAGGCTTTCCTGAAAGTCCCAGCAGGCTTTGTAATCCATTTGCCCGAGGTCGGTAAACAGTATGTGTTTGTTCTGAATCACCATGCCTTGAAGCTGAATACTGGATTTCGAAAATCAAAATTTTGACAATTCCGATTTCAGGTGATTGATCACGTTCACTTCAACGGCGTCAATACCTTTAAGATCGGCAATGTAACAGCTGATCCAGTCGCCAATGTGAATGAGGTATAAAAATTGTTCGAGTTTACTTTCACCCTTGGCGGTAATGTCGATAACGCCGGAGGAATACTTCTGAAAAATAGGTTTACACACTTCATAACGTTTCAGGGTACGTTTGTAGTCGAAAGAAGTGTGAAAGGTCACCACCACCAGAGATTCGTTTTTTTCGGTCCAGCCTACCAATTCGTTGTGGTTCATTTCAGGAAAGGTATGGTGCCAGCACAACATTTTACTGTTTTCGTTAATTTGTTGCCTGAAACGCACAGCCACGCCTTCGCTTGATCCCAGGGAATAAATCACCGGGATTTTACCCTTTAAGGCACTGGCAATCTCCATGGCTTCTTTTTTTAGTGAAGCGCTTTCTTTATCCAGAAGCTGAATGGCCTTATCTAAATCGGTGAAGAGAGAAGCCTTTGCGAAGCCTTTGTTCACCATTACTTTTAAAAGTTGAACCAGAGAGTAGCCTATGCAGGAGCGGGGTGGAAATCCACCCGGAATTTCGATAAAATCAAACTGATGTTGTTTGGCGAGTTCCAGCACTTTTCCCCCACTGCTGATGCAAACGATTTGCGCCTGTTTAGCCATGCCTTGTTCCATGGCGCTGAGGGTTTCTTCGGTATTGCCCGAATAGCTGGAAATAATCAACAGGGTAGAAGCGCTAACAAAAGCCGGTAAGTGGTAATCTTTGTTGATGCATACCGGAACCAAACAAGAATCGGAAATCAATTCAGAAACAATGCTTCCTCCAATGCCCGAACCACCCAAACCACTGATCACAATGTTCTGAATGTTTTTGCCCGGAGCCACAAGGGCTTTTTCGGCTATGCTTTTGGCTTCGCGAAGCTGAGTGCTGAAATTCTGAACAAGTTCTTTCATAATGGGTCTGCAAAAATAGAAATTTAATGTGAAGCACCGCCCTTCTGTTCTTCAAATTCAGGCTCCATCAAAGGGCCCCTGTTTCGAGCAGAAGTTTGGTTTTTAAAATCGCCACCATGCTCAGGGAGTCGGTAATTTCGCCCCGCATCACCATTTGGTAGGCTTCCTCAAAAGGCAGGTGTTTTACCTGTAAATCCTCGCTCTCCTCGGGTTCGGCCTCTTCCTGCCGTAAATTTTGGGCGATGTAAAGTATGGCGTATTCGTCGGTGGCCGAGTTGCTGGTGTGCATGCGGCACAATTCCCGGTAAGTTCCGGCAATTAAACCGGTTTCTTCCTTTAATTCCCGTTCGGCTGAAATTAAGGGATCCTGATCGTGCGGACCGCCCCCTTCAGGGATTTCCCAACTGTAGGCATTTAAAGGGTAACGCCATTGGCCCACCAGCCAGGTGTTCAGGTTTTCATCGAGGGGCAGTACCCCTATGGCCAGGTTTTTAAAGTGGATGAGCCCATACAAGCCGGGTTTTCCGGCAGGGTTGAGAACATCGTGTTTGCTCACCGATATCCAGGGCGTTTCAAACTTAACTTCTGTTTGGAGGGTGGTCCAGGGGTTTTTTTGCTCGTTTTTCATGGAGGTTTAATCGCCTTGAGGCTCAAATTAAGTAGTGAGATATTGTGAATAGAATGTTAATTTGTAGTATTTTAGTAACCAAATTAACCAAACTTTCGTTAAAAGCACCAAATTACTCTATGTTGTTGCACCTCAATCGGTCTGTCTTAATAGTCTTTTTGTCGATTTATTCCACTGTTTTAGGGGCTCAAACCCTGTATTGGGTGGGAGGAAGCGGTAATTTTAACGACCCCAAACACTGGAGTTTAAGTTCGGGGGGCGCCTCGGCCAATCAAGTACCTAATTCAACCACAGACCTAATCTTTGACGATAATTCAGGAAAGGGGCTTGTTGAGTTACAATTAGGAAGTTTTAATCAAGCTAAAGGACTACTTTTTCAAAATAGCACCAATTTATTAAGAGTTAGCGGTGCATCCACTTCAAGCTTTGTTATTTCAGGTTCTGTCAGACTTTCCCAAAAAACAGAATTTCGTTCACGGGCCAATTTGTTCTTTGATTCCAACAGCTCAGAGATCCATACGATAGATTTTAGTGCTGTTAACCTATATGCAAATGTTACGTTTAACAAAGGCACTTACATTATTGCTCCTCTCTTTTTGTTGGATGGAAATTCCTTAAAATTTGGCGGCGGTAAGTATATTCTTGAAGACACCTACATTTCAGCCGGAAACATAATCAACACAGATGCAACGGCGGAATTCAGGATAAAAAATTCGTATTTCCAGTCCAGTAAAAAGTTTGTGTTTAGTGAGGGTGCAAAAATTGAATCGGAGGGCATGTATGTTATTGCTGATTTGAATACCCCCGGAAACTACGATGTTCCCCAAAGTATTTCAAATTCTAAAGGGTTTTCATCCAATAACAACATAAATGCTTTTTGTCCGGTGACGATTTCGGTTCAGCCTGCTTGTAGCGGTCCTTGTACTGGGGTATTAACGGTAAGTTTATCCCCATCCTGTACAACAACCCCTTACAGTGTTCAGGTGACCAACCCAAGCTGCCCGGCCTTCGCGGCTGCCTTAAGCAACACAAACATACCCTCTGTATACACTGTTACAAATGCCTGTGCGTGTGGTGGTGGAAATTATCTGATTATTGTAAGAGATGGTTCTAATCAAGTACAAACATTTTTGAATGGTGCGAATTTTACTCCCAATACCGCTGCTCTTTTCCCATTCGATACAAGCCCAAGCTGCAGTTACCTTTGCGATGGTATTTTAGAGGGAAACATTTTTGGTTCACCACCCTTTACAGTTTCCGTTCTTCCCGGAACGCTTACTCCCAATTCTTTTACTTCAGCCGTAGGGAATTACTCCATTGGAAATGCCTGTGCTGGCAATTATACATTTAACATTACCGACGTATTTAGTTGCGTAACAAGTTTAACAACTTCTTTGGTTGGCCCGACTCCACTGCTTTCCAACGCTATTACAACCAGCATCAGTTGTAATGGTTTACCAACCGGTGCGTATTCTATTTCACCTACCGGAGGCACACCTGGGTATACCGTTAATTTTAGCGCAGGATCCACCGCTTCGGCAGCTATTGGTGGTGGAGGAACAGCAGCCACTGGTGCTTTAGGCATAGGACCCATTTCTGCCACCATTACCGATGTGAACAGTTGTACCCTGGTGGCCAATTCAAACATCATTCAACCCGCAGCGCCAATAACTTTTACCGCAACTCAAACCAATGTAAATTGTAACGGAGGGGCTAACGGCAGCGCCACAGTATTGGTGGCCGGAGGCACACCCACGTATGCCTATGCCTGGTCACCTTCTGCAAGTACTTCTTCAGTAGCAAGTGGCTTAGGTTTTGGTCCACAAACCATGACCATTACCGACCAAAATGCCTGTACACAAACGGTTGGTTTTAACATAACACAACCCAATAGTTTAACCTTAACGCCTAATTCAGTCAATGTGGTGTGTACCGGTTCAGCCACCGGTGCTGCTACTGTTACTGCCGCTGGTGGTGTGGGCCCCTATAATTTTACATGGACTCCTGCTTCTGGCACGAGCTCGGTATTTAACAATGTACCAAGCAGCTCTTCTTTAACCAACCTGATTGCGCAAAACTATTCCGTTTCGGTTTTGGATGCGAATGGTTGTGCCAGTTTGGTGGTGATTTCCATTACTCAACCCACACCTGGTTTAAGCTTGGCCCTCACTTCTCAAAGCATCACTTGTTTTGGCGCTAACAACGGTTCGGCAACAGCAAGTCCGGCCGGTGGCAATGGAGCCCCGTTTACTTTTACCTGGTCGGCAGGTGGTCCACCGGTTAATGGTTCTTCAGTGCTTAATTTACCTCAGGGTACCCATACGGTAACTGTGCGCGACGCTTCGTTGTGCCCTATTTCAGGCACAGTATTTATTGCTGAACCCGCTACGTTTACAGCGGCGGTGACGTCTTCCAGCTTAACCTGTAATTCGGGCAATGCCCCATGCAATGGCAGTGTAGTGACAACGCCAATTGGTGGTGTGGCTCCGTTTACTTATACCTTAGTATCTTCAAGCACAACATTAACAGCAGGACCATCAACAACAGCGGCTTCCTTTACAGGCATTTGTTCGAACAGTTATACGATAAATGCACGCGATGCTTCTAACTGCCCTATTTTAGCTACTTTTTCAATTGCTCAACCTGCTTTGTTGAGTGATCAG